>JAYWHU010000064.1:0-4225 GCA_043777495.1 Cyclobacteriaceae bacterium
CTTCGTAACAAACCAACAGGAAATAGCGAAGTCCAAAAATCCTATTGTATCCCCTATTAATGCTGTATTTTATCAACGAAAATAAGCCAAACTCCAGCCACGGGTTAAAACCCGTGGCTATTCATATTGAGCCCCTCTAGGGTTCGTATAAAAACGCAAAACTGTTATATAACCTCTCACTTCCAACTTCCAACCTCTGCTCTCTTCTACTCCTTCTTCCTCAATCTGATCACCACTTTAGGATCAAGCTGCCGATGGTAGTCGTCATTCAATAGCGGAGGTAGGGGGTTGTCTGTTAAATCCAAATAGCGCAAGTGTTTCATTTGGTTGAGCTCAGGCGGCAGTGAGTTTATTTTGTTCCCTACCAAGAAAAGGTATTCCACTGACTTGAGTTGCCCGATAGAAGGTGGCACAGATGTGAGGCCGTCATTCTCTACGTGTAATTCGTTTAGTTTTTTGATCTTGCTGATCAACCGAATGTTTTGCTCTAAATTGAAATACGCATCGTTATTGATGTAAAGCACCCGCAATTGTTTTAGCTCAGGAATATTTTCGGGCAGATCAGAAATCGTGTTGTCAGAAAAATCGATTGTCTCCAATCTTTTTATTTTAGTGATACTAGCTGGCACTACAGAAATGTTATCCCCTGCCAAACTGAGCATTTTTAAATTAGGCAAAGCAGCCAACACTGTCATGGCCTTTTCTACGGCCAGCATTTTGTTGTGATCGAGATAAAGACTTTGCAATAGTTTTAATTCTTTAAACTCTTGTGGCAATTCTTTGACTTCATTATAGGAAAGAACTAAATACTTTAAATTTTTAAGACGGCTGATAGCTGCTGGAATTGCTTCAATATGATTTTTGCTTAAATCCAAGTATTGAAGTTTGGGAAGATCAAATACGGAATCAGGAAGTGCCGTGAGTCCTTGATTGCTCAAATCTAACCAAGCAGCTTCTTCTTTGTGTGCGTAAGCGGCTTTTAGGCTCTTAAATTCGGTGTTGGCAACGCTCAACTTTTGTGCATAGAGCAGTCTTGGTGCGATGAGTAGTAAGATTAATACTGCTGCTTGATGCTTCGTTTTCATAGGTAGTCTGGGTTTAAGAATTTGTGAAAAGAATAAGCTGGATACTCCAGCTTATTCAGCACTCAATCATTTGTCATTGGATGGATTGATCAATAGGGGTGTTTTTCCGTCTGTAATAATTATTTTCGAGTTGGGCGATTTGGCCAACTCTCGAAAGGCTTCAATACTCTGCCACTCAATAATGGGTTTGGTAAGTCCTTCTGCAATTATTTTTTGAGAATCGCGTATGCCCTCCGCTTCAATTATTTTCCGTTGGGCTTCACGCTTTTCACGATCCAGCAAAAACTCCATTCGTTGTGCCTGTTGTTCAGCCTCCAACTTTTCCTCTACAGCTCTTGCCAATCCTGGTGGTAGCTGGATGTTTTTCAGCAGCACGGCTTCTATTTCAAAGCCTCTTGGTAAAAGAATTTTGGTCATTTGTTCGGTCACTTCTCTTTCAATAGTGGCGCGCTGCACCGAATGCATGTCTTTAGCAAAAAATCGTGAGCATACATCTGCGGCAGAAGACCGGAATACACTTGAGATCACATTCACTTCATTGCCAATTCCAATGGTTTCAATAATTGATGGAGCTTTCTCTGGTTGCATCCGATACAGTATGGAAATTACTGCGATAATATTCAATCCTTCTTTGGATGGCAGATTGGCATTGATCTCCATATTCATGGTGCGAATAGGCATTTTGATAACCTTTGAGGTAAATGGATTGAATCCAACGGCACCTGGCCCACTGAATTTAGGACTTAGCTTGCCCATTTTTCTTTTTACTCCAATTTCGCCTTGTCGCACTACCGCGCAGCTTGATAATAAAAGAGTTGATAGTATTGTAAGTGTTATTATTTGCATTTTCATAAGAGATATTTTTATTGTGTGCATTTTAAACTATTCTGCCTGATCCAAAGCTTAAGTTCTGTCACCTCTAAAGGTGCTAACCAACACAGTGCCTTGCGGTACTCTTTGCGAAACAACCGCGCATCGAAACTGACACACTGCAAAACTTTTTTACAGTAGTCTAACATGGAGCGTTTTGTATTCATATCGAATTAATCAAACAAATATTGAGCATGAATTGCAATCACTGTCATGGAAGTGAAATAGATACTGATGATTGTCCAAACAAGTGATGATTTGATGGAAGATTCATTATGCGTTTTCATGTGTTAATAATTTTTTGGTGGCTACACAGAATGGCCTGAATGGTTACACTATACTGGTGAACCAAGTATATGGCCATATCATACAGATAAGATTTTGTCAGTAATTTATTTTAGAAAAATAATACACAACCTTCTAGAACAAGTCAATTGCTCATGAAAGGATTTGTGAAAACTGACAAATCAAATAAGAAGAGTACGAAAGAGAATATGCCTATCTTTTTTTAAAGAGACTTGTTGAAGATAGGTAATGGAGGATTGAAAGAATTGAAGAGACGAATTGGAGATAATTGGCTTTTCAGATTTTACTTTTTTGATTGCGAAATGATTGCGTCCAGCAACAAATTCATTGATTTCAATGGATGATTCTGATTCTTCACACCACTCATAATTAACAGAAGAAAGAAAACTAATGTTGACAGTAAAGGATCCCGTAGCCAGCAACAAGGCTATTAGGCTTATGATCAAATAGTTTTGGCTGCCAAATCTCATTATTGAGTAATACTTATATTTACAAATGTATTACTATTAACGAACAATTTAAAGATTTTGTTGCTTGGTTTACAATCTTTCTAAAAATCGGGGTCAAGCCCAAACCTATCTTTTAAAGTAGTCAATAATGGATTCTTCGCTGCAAGGCTTTCAAATTTCTCTTTATTTGTGTAGGCCATTCTTGCATTGGAGGTAACCTTCAAAACACCTTGCACCTGAATGCCAGAGTTACTCAACTTTTCACGCAGGTAGGTGACTAAGTTTGTCTTCATAGCGAGGAGCAAGGGTTCTTCTACAGGATTAGATATGGATATGATTAGTTCCTTTCCTTTTATTTCGAATCCTCGCTTTAGCATGTGGTACTCTGCCAACTGATCTTTGCGTAATTCGGTATATGCATCCCAAGCTTGTTTTAATTCTTCACTATCAATTGGTCTGTCAGCAGTTTGGTTAACTTTTACTTCTTCTTTTATCTCAAGTGATTTACTAGTAGGCTTTAAGATATTGCCGAGGTTGATTGTGGTCTTTGGCCGTGAAGATTCCTTTGACTGGAATGGTTCTGGCCTTGGCTCTTCTGCAACTTGAACAAGTGGTTCGATTGCTTTTTTCTCTGCCTCTAAGGGTTTGAGGACTGGTGCTAACTCGGGCTCGGTGCTTAGCTCATTTTTTTTTTTACCGCTTCGGGGGTCGAGGCAGTGCCATTGATATCAAGACTTGGAGATTGCTTGCCAGCCGTAACCTCGGTGAAGGTTGGGGGCTTTGGGGCTTTGAAAACGGAATTGATATGAGCCATCTTCATCATGGCTAACTCAACAGATAAGCGTTGGTTTTTGCTGGCTTTGTAATTGATGTCGCATTGGTTGGCGATATTCAACCATGAGAGTAGGAGAGAGACTGAGGCAGCGCGTGATTGCTCTCCATATTTTTTCTTGATGCTATCTGGCACTTCCATCAAATTAATAGTGCGGGCATCTTGGGCTACAATTAGATTTCTAATATGTTCGCCCAAGCCTACAATAAAATTATGGCCGTCAAATCCCTTTCTTAAAATTTCATCTAATAATAATAGGGGCTGTGAAGGGTTTTCTGATAACAACCCATCTACAACTTTGAAATAATAATCGTAATCTAAAATGTGAAGGTTGTTGATCACATCTTTGAAGGTCACCTCCTTGCCAGAAGAGAAGGTGACCATCAAATCGAAAATAGAAAGCCCATCGCGCAGTGCACCGTCTGCTTTTTGGGCGATCAGGTGCAAGGCCTCATCTTCTACTTTTATTTTTTCTTGGTCGGCAACTTTCTTAAGCTGCTTGGCAATATCTGAAATCTGGATCCGATTGAAATCAAAAATCTGGCAACGCGAAAGGATGGTGGGGATCACCTTATGCTTCTCGGTAGTTGCCAAAATAAAGATGGCGTAGGAGGGTGGCTCTTCCAACGTCTTCAAAAAATCATTGAAGGCCGAATTGGAGAGCATGTGCACCTCGTCAATAA
>JAYWHU010000065.1:0-54424 GCA_043777495.1 Cyclobacteriaceae bacterium
GCTCTCACCCTTTTTCACTTTCATCAAATCTATTAGTATTTTGCTCACGATTATAAAAACAAACATAGGAGTCCCCGAGGCGGGAGACTCCGCGAGGAAGTAAATTATTTTAATTTGATCCTTTATAAATGATATCAATCCGTTCATTGGTTTGGAGTTACCTAAAAGCAAAGCCGCTGAATACAGCGTTGAACATTCTCCTTTTGTCATTGGGCATCGCAGTAATTATACTCATCCTTCTTTTTAGCAACCAACTCCAGCAAAAGATCACCGACAACGCAAAGGGTATAGATCTGGTGGTGGGAGCGAAGGGAAGCCCGCTGCAATTAATTTTGTGTAATATTTTTCATATTGATTTTCCTACTGGCAATATAAAACTGAGAGAAGCAGAACAATTGGCCAAGCATCGATTGGTAAAGAGTGCAATTCCCTTGGCGTTGGGCGATAGCTTTCAAAATTTTAGGATAGTGGGCACTAGCCAACTTTACCCACAACTTTATAAAACAGAATTAGCTTCTGGCAATTGGTGGAAAGAAGATTTAGAAGTTACAATTGGATCGTCAGTAGCAACCAATAGTAAGTTAAAATTGGGAGATGAATTTGAGAGCTCACATGGGCTTACCAAAGAAGGACACGCACATGAAGAAAACCATTATATTGTCAAGGGAATTCTGAAACCCTCGGGCACTATCATTGACAATTTAATTCTTACCAATGTAGGTAGCATTTGGAAAGTACATGGCGAAAATAGTGATCACACGGATGTATCTCAGATGGATACAACTAAGAGCCAATCCAAATTAGTTTCTGGTAGCTTGCTGAGTGACAGCACAAAGGAAATTACTTCTTTGCTGATCAAATATAAAAACCCGATAGCAGCCATTCAATTGCCCAGATACATAAATACCCAGACCAATATGCAAGCCGCCTCACCTTCATTTGAAACTGCGCGCTTATTCACTTTGCTTGGCTCTGGAGCAGATGCATTAATGGGGTTGGCCTATTTGCTAGTTTTTATTTCCGCACTCAGTATTTTTATTGCGCTGTATAATTCATTGAAAGAAAGAAAATACGATTTGGCAATCATGCGCACAATGGGTGCATCTAAAATAAAAATTTTTGTTACCGTGGTGGCGGAAGGAGTAAGCTTAACACTAGCTGGGGTAATCATCGGCTTGTGTATGGGGCATTTAGTGATCTATTTATTTACTACTTTAGTTGTAGCAAGCCAAAAAGCGGGGCTCACAGCGTGGATATTTTATGTGGAAGAAGTGTATATTTTATTGGCTGGATTAGTACTTGGATTAATTTGCTCATTAGTACCTGCATGGCAAGCGTACAGGATAAATATTCATAAAGTACTTAGCCAATCTAATTGATTTTGAATTTAAAAATGAAATTATGAAAAATCTTGTGATAACTTTTCTTGTTTGCCTTAGTTCGCAACTGGTAGCCCAACCCGAAGGATGGGCAGCTTTTGCCAAAACAAAATTTGAGGCGAAGTACAATGAGAAAGCAGGTGAGTACTTTATGATGCCCAATTTTTCTGACGAGCTAAAAGCCTTGGTCGGAAAAGAAGTAAGCTTGGAAGGGTACTATATGCCTATTGATGTGGATGGCAATGCCTATATCATTTTATCTAAATACCCCTACAGCCAATGTTTTTTTTGTGGCGGTGCTGGTCCCGAATCTATTGCAGAGGTCACTTTTACAATCAAGCCTTCCAAATTTGAGGCCGATCAATTCATTAGAGTAAAAGGCAAACTCAAGCTCAACGAAAAAGATTTAGAGCATGGGAATTTTCTTTTAATAGAGGCGCAACTGATTTCAAAATAAAAAAAAAGGGCCGAAGCCCTTTTTTTTATTTTATGTTCCTTGATGATGATTAAGGATTTATTGGTAATGAAGTTCCTTTATAACTTGCAAGACTAGCTTCAGGAATTGTCGCGCCAAATTTCGCATTGATTGCTTTGATAAATACATTGGCAGTATATGCATATCCTCTGCTATTAGGGTGGAGACCATCCTCGGAATATGCACCTGTTGGTGGCGCGAAACTTGGAGAAATTGAAACTCCATTGAATGGCAAAATCTTTGAGGTAACTAAGTCTGCATAAGCTTTTCTCACATCAGCCAAGGCAAGCCGGGTGCTGGCATTATTTGTAGTGGAACTAAGAGCGTTGGAGATAGCCGTGTTAAATTCTGCAGTACGTGTCAGAATAGCTTGCGTCTCAGTTGGTGTAAGCACATACTGATCTGAAACTGGATAACTTACTCCAAAAACAGCGGAGGCACTTCCGCCAAAGCAAGTGCCGAGAATAGAACCGGCTGCCAAAGGAATTAAATCTGTGGACTTTGCTTGGCGTGCACGTGCGTAGGGAACTAAAGCCCCTGCGCCATTTGCATTCATAGCGGCAGTAAGATCTGTCAATCCCTCGTCCACCATAAGCACACCTACTTTGCCGGCAGCATATGTTAGAAGACGGCTATCACGTTCGGCAGCGGTAATGACTCCAGCCCCAACCATTGCATTCAAGAATCCATTGTATCCAGTTGCCAAGTTTGTTGTAAGTGTAGTGGCAGTTGCAGCATCAATTGTAATGGTATTCCAAGGAACAGTAAAGAAATAGGGTAAGCTAGTGAAATCAGGAATGTTGCCGACAACGCCCTTGAATGTAGTACCAGTTAAGAGTCCAATGGACGGGTCATTGAGTGCAGCATTTAATTGGCCTGTAAATGCAGCTGTACTTGTCATTGGAAAAGTCCCGGCAGGAGGGCTAGGTTGCCCATCATTGGTTGCACCAGTAGCAGCATAAAGCAGAACGTCATCAAATCCAAGCCACATGAGATAGAAACTTCCCACAGCAGCTTTGGCGTCAGTAATAATTCTTGATCCGTTGAGCCCATCGGGGCTTGCGCTAGATGCAAATCGATTATAAAATGGGCTGTAAGCTGGGTTTGCAGGGCTAGCTGGTCCACCTGTTGCAGGAGTTAACGCTTGGGCTAGATAGATCAAGGGAACGCCAAAGTTATTGAGTGCGGCTCTCTTAGAAGCATCAAAGGCAGTCGGGAAATCAGAGGTGTTATAAGGTGCAGGCAATGCAGGGGTGGCCGGCACAGCGGATGGACAAGTTACGGCTGGAGCACCAGGGTATTTAGCAGGGAAAGGAGCAACCGATCGTGCGCCCGAAATAGCCTTTCCTGTAGCATCAAGAATAGTTGGACCATCTGGATCAAATAGTACCAATCTTCCCAATATTACGGTAGGAAGAACTGAGTTAATTGGATTAAATCCATTCACCGAATTTATGTCTGGCTGATTGAATGTAGCGGAACCTCCAACGGATTCAAACTGTCTTGCCAAGATTTTAGGCAGAGAGTTGGCTTGACTTTCATTATACAGGGAACTGGCTTGCATACCAGCTACAAATGAGTTGCCTACCGCAATAAACTTGGTGACATCTATGGTTCCTTTTGTAGGGGTTGTAATAACTGGCACTTCTGCAGCCGTTAGCTTAATCGGTTCTTGTTTGCACGAGCCAACTAAGAGAGCGGCTGCCAATGCGGTATAAATTAGTTTTGTCTTTTTCATAATCTTAGTTTTTTCTACGTGGATTAATTTAAGAATTCATCAAACGTAATGGAGATGTAGTACTGTTGACCTACAAATGGGGAACCAAGGTTGGTCCGGTAATCACCACCACCTATGTTCGTGGCTCCAATTTTTATCATAGACTTGATGGATGATACTTTGTAGTTCACTTGAGCATCTAACACGCCAAACGAAGGTACAAGGGCGGGAAGATTGTTTCCATAGGATGATACCCAATTGTAATCTTCTTGCCATCTATAATTTATGTTGAAGCCCAGATTCTTCGCCACTTTTCGGTTGCCAAGTCCAACGCTAAACCGATTACGTGGCGTGTTAAATCCTGCATTGAACTCAGCAGTCTCTACCGCATCAATATCTGACCAGTTGTAGTTTCCGTTGACAATAAAATTCTTAGGAAGGCTATAGGTTAGCCCCAGACCTATTCCATAGGATTTAACTTCTTGTGTAGAGTTATTATACAAGGAATAGAGAGTGCCAGGAGCAACCACTCTGTTTTGATGACTGGTAGGCAGCTTCGTGGCAACAATTTGACTACCTAAGAAATTAGTGTAAGAGGTATAATATCCGTTCAAATCAATTAATAGCTTTGAAAATGCAAGCCCTTTATAACCTAGCTCGAAAGAGCGTAGTTGTTCAGGTTGAACATAGGCCACGTTTGCTGTTTGAAGTGCCGCGATGGCAGCCGCGGTACCTGTCGGAGTTCCGTCTGCAGCAAGCACTCCTCCAAGACTTCTAAATGCAGTGTAAGATGTTTGCGTATATGATGCGCCATTGTGAACTCCGTATCTGCCAGCATTTTTTTCGGCACTGCCAAGAAGTGTAGCCCCACCAGTCGGGAAATAAATGAATTGCGCTTGCGTATCTGGATTTCTAAAGCCTGTTTGAAAAGATGCACGAAGGTTGTTGTTTTTGTCTAGCTCGTAAACAGCAGACAAACGTGGTGACAATTGCCCGTTGAAGTTTTCATTCTTATCGTAACGAATGGAACCTGTGACCTTCAATTTCTCGGCAAATGTCTTTGCTATTTGAGCGTATCCTCCAAATTCATTGATCACCACTCTAGAGAAATTCACTCCATCCGTAGGCGCCTCATTGAATATTGTGCCGTTAGAGAATAAATCATACTGACGGAAGTTACCCCCAATTTGTATTTCTGCCCACTTAATCTGGTTGAAGAACTTATAATTACCTTCAATGTGATTCAATTTTGAGTTATCAAAAAAAGAAGCACCACCTCTGGCTATTCGAGCTACTCCGTCCTGTGCTGTGAAATTGCCAGCTGGCGTTTTTTGGAATAAATTTGCCTTAACTAAGTCTACCAAATTGGTGAAAGCTTGTGTTCCTGGTGTTGGTCTATTTCTATCTGCAAAAGCTCTCGCTGCATTTGGGTCGCCAGCAGCCACATTTGGAATGTATCCTTGATTTGCGAGTAGATAATCAGGAATCCAAGAAGTTGCCGAGGGACTATATGTCTCGTTCATAAAAGTACCTAACGCTGTCAAATTGTAAGACTTTCCAGCATCGGTAGCTGACTGATAGGCGCGCAAAAAGAAATTATCTCCTTTGAATTCAATCTTATGAAATTGTTGGTTGAAGTCGCGAAGGGCATACTTTTCCGCACCTTGGTAGATGGAACTTCCTCCACCGTAGCGATAGGTGTAAGAAACTTCTATCTTATCCGTAATTCTATAGTGCAGTGCGGCATCAAATTTAAGTGTTTTGGCATCTCGGTTATCAACTAGATCTTGTTCGCGAAAACCAGTGCGAGTTACCGTTCCCAAGCTGGGCAAACCGGTAAGAGCTGCAAGATTAATCTGATTTTCATCTCCATAAAGATTGAGGCCATCGAAATTGCGGTTGCCACTTAAGTCTACCGTAGATGCCGTATTTATTCTGTCAGTTTTGTAATCATTTCCCAGCCAGTCTTTTGCTTGTAGAAGAGATGCGCCAAGCTTAAAAGCAAATTTGTTGTTGAAAGCTTTTGCGTAGCGAATACTATATTGAGTTAATGGATCGCTGCCCGCTGCCGCAGAGCTCGTAATACCGGCCTTTACTTGGGCACTTAAACCTTGGTAGTCAAATGGGTTTTTGCTGTTCATAATTAAAATCCCATTAAAGGCATTGGGGCCATACAACGCAGATGCCGCCCCGGGAATCAATTCCATACTCTCTGCATCCAATTCGCCTACGCCCATGATACTTCCAGTAGGAAAATTGAGCAGAGGGGCTTGAGTATCCATTCCGTCAACCCATTGAACAAATCTCGTATTTGCAATGGACGCAAAGCCTCTTGTATTGACGGCAGTAAAATTCAAGCTTCCAGATGCTACTTGAACACCTTTTACGTTAGCCAATGCGTCATAAAAATCAGGAGCGGCTGCTTGCTTGATGGCAAGAATATCCATTTTCTCAATGGTAACAGGTGATTTTAGAATGCTTTCTTCGATTCGAGAAGCAGCGACAACTACTTCTTGACCTAGAAGTGATTCCTCCTCCAAGGCAATATTAAGCCCTGTGGTATTTGCATTCTTAATTTCTAACTCTTGTGTGCGAAAACCTATAAAAGAATAGACCAATGTAAAAGGAGGGGCTTGATTTACTTTGAGGTTGTATTCACCTTTCACATCAGAGATAGTGCCGATCACTTTCCCTTTCACCACAATGTTCACACCTGCAAGTGTTTCTTTGGTAGTGCCATCTGTTACCGTGCCCGAAATGGTTGTTTGTGCCATCAGGCTGGCCGTACCAAAGACCATAAACAGCAGTGGTACAACCGACTTATAGTAGAATTTATTCATACAATTAATTGGGTTTAATGCTTAAATCTACGAAAAAATGAAAGATACAAACGATTGTTGTAAACTTTTTTTTAATAGTCTGCAATGAAGAGTAATCTAGGAATACGGGCTAACTCTTTGTGCTAGAGATTTGTTTAGCCAAACGATCGCAAAGTGAATTGATTTCGCCAGACATGGCCTCGTCACCCGTAGAGCTTAGGATGCTTTGCGCCAATCCGCCTAGGCAGTCAATATAGAAACGCTTCATTTCTTCTACGGGCATCTCTTTGCTCCACAGATCTATGCGCATGGTATTTTTTTGAGCATGGTCCCAAAGGGAAATACTGATGGCTTTCGTTTCGCTCAGGCCTGGCTCTGGTTTTTCAGTAGCATCCCACCAGATTTTTTCAGGCACATTATTGTCGTCTAATTGAACTTCAAATTGAATTTTAGATTTCTTCATTCTTTGGTTTTATTTTTCAGTATTTTTTTGAGCACCTCAGCATCATATTTATCTAGCAAAGCCTTTTCTCCTTCTCTGTTTAATGAAGACTTATTCTTTATAAGATCATTGATTGCCAATATTTTAACTGATACACCTTCATAACTAAAATCAATGGCGTTGGCGAATGCGTTCTCAAAATCTAGACCTGCGGTAGAGGTAAGTATATCCACGGCATCAGGTTCAAATCCGATGGCTAAGAAAAGGGGCTCTTCAAACTCTTCGGGTTCTATTGCGGGTATATCAAGTTGAAGTCTTTTTAGTGCTGCTAATACATGCTCACCATTTTGTTTTGTAGGTTCAACTAAGATGTCAAGATCGCCAGTATTCCTATTCACTCCATGGTAGATGGCAGCGTGACCTCCAATAATTAAGAATTTAACTTTTTCATTGACAATAGCCCGTAAAAAACTGATATGGACTTTGCTGTAAGGACTCACAATAACTTTGTTACTTTAACCTTCTTTCCTTCTAGTGAATAGTTGACTCCTTCTTTTCGCATCAACTCTCTCACTTTCCTCATTTGATCCATCCGTTGCAAAGGAGAAAGTGATAGAAAGGCTTTCTCTTTTGCTATTTGATCTTCTTTGAAGGTAGTTTTTATTACTTTCATGTGTTAGTATTTATTTTTTTAAGGTCACATGCCTGCCCCGCCTTTAAGCGGAGGAATGACCAGAATTATCATGCAGTTGGGTGTAGCGCTTCTTAATGGCTATTTCATGATGGCAAATTTAATTAATCCAACTTCATCTCGCCAATTTCACCTTCAATATATAATTTGCCTTCTGTCGCGTTTTTAATTTGCTCAACCGAAATACCAGGCGCTCGTTCCAACAATTTAAATCCTCCAGACGGTAACACTTCTAGCACAGCAATGTCACTCACAATTTTTTTTACACAACCCAATCCCGTAATTGGCAAGGTGCATTTTCTTAAAAGTTTGGAAGCACCTTCTTTACTGCAATGCTGCATGGCCACAATTATATTTTTAGCAGAAGCCACTAAGTCCATGGCACCACCCATGCCCTTCACCATTTTCCCTGGTACTTTCCAGTTGGCGATGTCGCCATTTTCAGAAACTTCCATTGCGCCAAGAATGGTGAGGTCGACCTTGCCACTGCGGATCATCCCAAAACTTTCTGCTGAACTGAACAAAGCCGAGCCAGGCATCATAGTGATGGTTTGCTTGCCTGCATTAATCAAGTCTGCATCTACATTTTCTTCGGTGGGGAAGGGGCCAATGCCAAGCAATCCGTTCTCAGATTGTAATACCACATTCATAGTTGCAGGAATGTAGTTAGCCACCAAGGTGGGAATGCCGATTCCAAGATTGATGTACATTCCGTCTCGCACTTCTTGTGCAATGCGTTTAGCAATTCCGATCTTATCAAGCATACTACTTTTTCGTTATTGTTTTTTGTTCGATTCGCTTCTTATAATCTTTTCCTTGAAATATCCGATGCACATAAATCCCTGGTGTATGGATTTGGTTGGGATCTAATTCACCAACGGGAACTAATTCTTCGACTTCTGCAATAGTAACTGTGCCTGCTGCAGCCATCATGGGGTTAAAGTTTCTTGCCGTACCGCGATAAATTAAATTACCCGATGTATCACCTTTCCAAGCTTTTACAATGGAGAAATCTGCTCGCAGCCATTGCTCCATCAAGTAAGTCTTGCCATGAAATACTCTGGTTTCTTTTCCTATCGCTACTTCTGTGCCTACTCCAGCAGGAGTGAAGAAAGCAGGGATGCCGGCACCACCAGCACGAGTGCGCTCTGCCAATGTGCCTTGTGGGATAAGTTCCACTTCCAATTCGCTCGATAATAATTGTCTTTCAAACTCGGCATTCTCGCCCACGTAAGAGGAAATCATTTTCTTTACTTGTCGTGTTTTCAACAATAGCCCAATTCCAAAATCATCCACACCAGCATTGTTAGAGATGCAGGTAAGTCCCTTCACACCTTTGTTCAGCAAAGCCGTGATGCAATTCTCTGGAATTCCGCAAAGACCAAAGCCGCCCAGCATAAGTGTGGCGTTATCTAAAATGTCTTTGACGGCTTCTTCTGCATTTTTTACCCTTTTGTCGATCATGTTTTACGGGTTAACAAGTGTTGTATTAAAAATCTTAGTTCCATTATTTTGAACCACATAGACACATAGGCAATAGGTTTTATGTAGATTTTGTAGCGGTTCGCACTAATTCTGTGTGTGCATTTCTATGTATCTATATGTCTATTTGGTATATGAATTTGCACCCAAAATTATCAATAATTATGATGCTGTCGAATCTTGCCCTAATTTGCATGGATGAAAAAAAATTTGTTGCTCGGATATTTAACTTTGCTGTACTTAACTGCCACCTCGCAAGTTGGCTTACCATTTAAGCCAAGCGGTGAGTTTGAAGCCAAGATTGATCTATCATTTAAGGAACGAAAAGGAGAGGATGTAAATACTTTTAAATTTAATGATGATACGGCTAAGAAGAAAACGGTTGGTAAGCCGATTGCTTTTTTGGCCATCAATTTTAAGATGCTCAAGTCCAATAGCGCAATCAAAGTAAAAACAATTCAGGGCAACCAAGGCAAAACACTGAAGATCAAAGAAAACGTTGTTGTTCATTTGGAAATGGGCTTTATTGAAGATATCAAATCTAAGGATGTACCCAATGAGTTGACTTTAATTTTTTTGGATGAACAAAAAAGAGAGATTGACAAGATCGTCTTTTTAATTTCTGAAGATGGCACTTTTTTAGTGAACGGAGAGAAGAGAGGGAAGTTTTGATTTGAAATGCTCAGTCGATGATAAATGTGTATGTGTACTAGCGATGTGCCTGATACAATTTAATTGAATAAATGCAAAACTTTATGGTAATTTGCACTGATAGTTATTGCCGACCGCCCAACCAATTTGGTATTCTGTGATAAAGAGTTTTTCACATAAAGAGTTAGAGAAGTTATTTACTGATGGTAAATCAAAAATCAGCCCTGCTCACAAAGAAAAAATCAACCGAATTTTAGGTAAGATTAATTCGGCTGGTGATTTAAGAGATTTGAATAGCCCTGGACATCGCCTGCATAAGCAAAAAGGCCAGGAAAATATTTATTCGATTGATGTGAGCGGCAATTATAGAATACTTTTTAGATGGTATGATGGCCATGCTTGGGACGTAAATTATGAAGATCCGCACTAAAAATATTTTATATGAAACAATTTAACCCACCACATCCTGGTGAAATTTTACAAGGAGACTATCTCTCCCCACTCGGCCTAAGCATTACTGAAGCGGCCGAGGCCTTAGGGATTGGCAGAAATAATTTATCACAAATTATTAATGGCAAATCTGGAATAAGCCCTTCAATGGCATTGAAACTTTCTCGGGCTTTTAGCACTACCGCTGAATTATGGATGAACTTACAAAGTAACTACGATCTGTGGGAGGCCGAAAAAGAATTGAAGGGGCTAAAAAAAATACCAATACTGGCATAGGGCACTTGTGCCTTTACTTGCTTGATAAATTTGCTCCTCCTTTTGTTCTCGATAATTATCGGTAACAATTAAAACCAATACCACCACCCCAACCATGCGATACTTATTACTGCTTCTTTGCTCACTAACTCTTCACCCAACCTTCGCTCAATACCGCAAGCAGCCCAGCTCTTCTGAAATTAAACTGAAACTAAAGAAACTGAATTTCCTCGGCTCGGTATTGTATGTGGCTGCGCACCCCGATGATGAAAACACGCGCGCCATTGCTTACCTCGCCAATGATAGGTTGGCTTCTACAGCTTATTTATCAATGACACGTGGTGATGGTGGACAAAACCTGATCGGTCCCGAGATTCGCGATCTTCTCGGATTAATTCGCACACAAGAGCTTTTGTCGGCCAGACGCATTGATGGTGGCCAGCAATTTTTTACGCGCGCTAATGATTTTGGGTTCTCTAAAACTGCCAAGGAAACTTTTGAAATCTGGAACAAGCAAGAAATACTTTCTGATGTGGTGAAAGTGATCCGTCAATTTCAACCTGATGTGATACTCACGCGCTTCCCACCAGATGAACGCGCGGGACATGGACATCACACGGCATCGGCTGTGATGGCGCAAGAGGCATTCGACATCACCAATGATCCAAATATTTTTCCCGATCAAGTAAAAGAATTTGGCACATGGCAAGTGAAAAGATTGTACACCAATACTGGCCGCTGGTGGAACACTACTATCAATGAAAATACACCAGGTGTCTTGACCATGAATGTGGGCACCTACAATTCTTTGCTTGGAAAATCATATTCAGAGATTGCTGCAGAAAGTCGCACGCAGCACAAGAGCCAAGGATTTGGTTCGCCTGGAAGGAGAGGGGATGCACAGGAATTTTTTGAATTTATAAAAGGTGATAAATCAACGAAAGATGTATTTGAAAACATCAATACATCATGGAGCCGCGTGAAGGGAAGCGAAAAAGTTCAGCCGCTGGTTGATAAAGTGATCAGAGAATACAAAGAGGAAGAGCCATCAGCTAGTTTGCCATTGCTGTTGCAAATACGAAAAGAGATCATATCTCTTAGTCCTTCCGTTTGGCGTGAAAAGAAATTAGCTGAAGTAAATCAATTGGTACAAGATTGCGCGGGGCTTTATGTGGAAGTAGTGGCAGATAACTTTTGGGTGGCATCAGGGCAACCGTTGATTGCCAACTTTGAAATTATTAATCGCTCGAATGTCGAGGTGACCATGACCTCCATCCAATCTCAAAATGTCTCCATGGATTCTGCGATGTCCACTGTTTTGAAAAATAATACGTTGGTCACATTCAAATCAAAACGCAAATTGATAGAAGGATTGCCATACTCTGGCCCGTATTGGTTGAGATATCCACACACCCTCGGGTTGTTCACTATCAACGATAAAAAATTAATTGGTAAACCTGAGAGCGAGCCTTCAGTTATTTTCAATGTTGGATTTACCATAGATGGAGAAAAAATTCAAATCCAATCGCCACTTGTTTATAAGTGGACAGATCCTGTGAAGGGAGAATTGCAGCGGCCATTTGAAATTGTTCCGCCAGTTTTCGTCAATCTTAATAAACCGGTTTATCTTTTCAAAGATAGAGAGCCGCAAGATGTGACGGTGCTGATAAAATCTTCTGCCGATGCCATCACAGGAAATTTGAAATTGGAATTGCCCAAAGGCTGGAAGGCTGATCCTTCTTCCGTTACATTTGAATTGAAAAAACGAGGAGAAGAGTTGACAACCAATTTCAAAGTAACTCCAGGAAAAGAAGAAACAAAAGCAACCTTGAAAGCCGTGACTGAAGTGAACGGAAAGGAATACGACTATTCATTGCAGACCATTCAATACGATCACATTCCGTTGCAAACATTGATGCCCAAGGCCGAAGAAGAAGTGATGCGCATCGATTTGAAAAAAGAAGGCGCAGTGATTGGCTACATACGTGGTGCAGGCGATGATGTGCCTGCTGCCTTACGCAACATGGGCTACGAAGTATGGGAGATGAAGAATGAAGAGGTAACTTCCACCAACTTGAAAAAAGTAGATGCTGTAGTACTGGGCATTCGCACACTAAACACAAACGAACGTATTAAATTTTTTATGCCCGAGCTTTTGAACTATGTGAAAGAAGGCGGCACCATGGTAGTGCAGTATAATACCAATGGTGATTTTGAAATTGAGAAAGACAAGTTTGCTCCATATCCTATTACGCTTTCGCGCGATCGGGTGACAGAAGAGAATAGCGAGGTGCGCATTTTAAAACCTGATCACCCTGCATTGAATTATCCAAATAAAATCACCACAAAAGATTTTGAAGGATGGGTGCAAGAACGCGGATTATATTTTCCAACCAACTGGCATGAGAACTACGATGCACTGCTTTCTTGCAACGACACTGGCGAGCCTGCGAAAAAAGGAAGCTTGCTAGTAGCAAGTTATGGGTTAGGTTATTATGTATACACAGGGCTTTCTTTCTTCCGCGAGTTGCCTGAAGGCGTACCAGGTGCGTATAAATTATTTGCCAATTTGGTTTCGTTGGGCAAGCCGAAGAAGGTGGAGGGTGGGAAGATAAAAAATAAGGTGAAGTGAGCATATAAAGCCATATAGAGTTTTAGTGATTCAGCCCAACATCAACTTGAAGTCATTTGGCCGAGAAGCAACGAGCCTTCAGCTCTAGAGATTTAGAGCAATTGTAAATTAAGGTGTTTTTATTACTCTAAATCAAATCCGAATAGAGTTTTCAATTCTGCCTTTAGCTCACTTTCATTTATCAATCTTTCAAATCTATCCTTTCCTCGTTTTTCAATTATTTTATCATTGAATAATGTCAGTCGGCCGGAATGTGTTAGTTTTGTACAGATAGTATTTTTAACAAAATAGGATTGTGGGTTATTCTGCTTGTCTAAGCAGATTTGATTGAAGTCATTAATTTTTACTGTGTTCAGGTTAAAAGTATATTTTTTTTGAAAATTTAATTGGTCTGAACACATGGACAGTACAAAATCTTGTTCATTGATTTTTTCAATTTTAAATAAATTTCTACCATCGCTTTGAATTCCGTCTCTCATTTCAAGTGGCTTTGTGAATAAGTCTCCGAAGCCTACGTCTGCCAAATACTTTTTATCTGTCTCAATATAAATTGCCATGTGGTCATATTCTGGGCCTAGATTACCTAGGTCGTCAAAAATTCTTGCGGCAATTATTCTACTTTTAAATCCCATGTTACAGAGTAGCTCACAAAAAAGAGCATTCAATTCATAGCAAAAACCGCCTCTGTTATTGATTACTATCTTTTTATAGATGTTGCTTAATTTTAAATCAAACAATCTGTTGAGATGAATATCCAGATTTTCAAAGGGCACGTGTAGCACATGATGTTCATGAAGTAGCATCATAGTCTCTTCATCAATCATTTTCTTGCCGTGATAATTAATTCTTTTTAGGTATTTGGTGATGTCCATATACAATAACTGCTCTTGCAAAACCGATGTTAACGGTAGCTCCTTCTATCTGAATTCAAACAAAAGACAGCAAATAGGGTTTGCTGGCAAATGTTGGAATTAATCAACCACTATAAGCTATGAAAAAAACTTAGCCATCTATCCCACGTTGCTGGTCAGGCGACCCAGCAACAACAAACTTAGAGTTTTAGTGATTCAGGCGAACAACTTAGGATTAAATCAGGTATATTTTACTCTCCAGTCTAAATGGCCTTTATTTATAAAATCGGGAATTTGAATTTGTCTTGATAGCTTACTGTAATTGTTTTTTGAGGATGCCAATTCTGAAAGAATGATTTCTCCGGTTGGCAAAATTCTTAAGTGTTTGCTATCAAATAATTGATGAATATCAGAACGAAGACACAAACCATTCTCAATTTTATCTGAACCGTGATACTTAACATCGATAATGTGTGATGCCTCTAATACATTTTCTATACTAACGCCTGTAACAATGCAAGTTGAGTTGAATGCTGATAGAATATTTTTTCTGAATTGATTTTGATATGGCCTTTCCAAAACTTCTCTTGTCACTCTTTTACGTTCGACATTTGCAGGGATTTGTGTTTCTCGAATTGTTCTCACAACTTTGTCAAGCTCTTCTCGTGTAAATTTTAATTTATGAAGCTCCTCGACCTCCTCTCTTGAGATACTTGCAAGGAAATACTTTTCATTCTCGTTGCCTCTTCCAGTTTGAACTATTTTGCAAAAACCGTAGTTTGAAAGGAACAATAAAAATTCTCTCGCTATTCGTTTGTCGTTTGAATTGGGCGCACAGTCAGGCCACTTCAAAACGTCTATTTGACCTTGACGATATTGAATTATAGCATCCGCTAAATCAGTCACTGGGGCTTTAGCCCCTGCAAGTGGAATAATAATTTTCACAAGCTCAAAGGGAGAGACAAAGGCATTGTTCGAGCCATATTTCTCTGAAATCTTTGCCAGAACATTTAAAATTAATTCAAGTGGCTTAATTTTTAAACCAGCTTTTTCCCATTCGCTCGCGTTATCTATAATCCGCCTATTTGGCAACTCTAAAGTTTTCACAATTGTAGTTGCAAACTCTACCTGCGTAATCTTTCCTGTGGCAAGTAACTGGCCGAATGGACTAACTACTACTTTACCGTGAGCTTCCTGAAGTAGGCCTAATGCCTTCCAATATTGTCCTGAGTTTCTAATCAGATTTCTATCCTGCGTTCTAACTAAATCGACTTTTGAGTTTGTTTCCTTTTGAACTATTGCCAATCCATCCATTATTTCTTTTGAACTTGGTGGATAGTTTTGATAGTGATTAAAAACACGAAGCACACCAAGAAATACTGGTGGCTCATTGAGAGATTCAGTCGGAGTAAGGATTGCCCAACGCCACTTATAGTTGGGGAACGGCTTTGCTGGGGGTTTTATTAGTGGCATATTTTTTTAATTCTTTTGGAAACATCAAAGCAACTGCAAAAGCTAACATTGGGGGAACTGCATTTCCGATTTGTCTGTATGCCGATGAATTGTTGCCTTCAAAGATAAAATCTATTGGAAAAGATTGTGTTAATGCTAATTCTCTCACCGACATTCTTCTGTGATTATTTGGATGATGTAAAACAACTACTCCACCCTTTTCGTCTCCTCTTGCTGTAACCGTTGGCGCTGGCTTTTTCGGGTCAATTGCTCTGTTGCCTAAGTAGCCGTTGAATTTCAATTTAAATTTTGAATATGTGTGGTTAAACAAATTGTGCTCTTCTTCAGGTTCGGGAATATTTCTTAAAGCATCGCCAATTGAAATCCAATTTTTTCTATCACTGAATAAATTTGAAACATCTCCGTGAGTTGGCTCGGGATGCTCTAGGGCAAAGTCAATATCATTTCTTACTCCTAAAATAATTACTCGTTCTCTCTTTTGTGGCACCCCAAAATTAGCAGCATTGAGGACTTTATATTTCACTTTGTACCCTGCATTTTTAAAATCTTTAATTATCATTTCGAAGACTTTACCTTGCATAAAACTCAAGATTCCCTTTACATTTTCTGCTAAGAAAAATTTTGGTTGCTTGTCAAGTAACACTCTAAGAAGTTCTAAATAGAGCTTGTTTCTTTCGTCACCTTCGCCACGGCCCGTATTTGCAACTGAAAAACCCTGACAAGGGAAACCACCAATCAGAATATCGTGTTCAGGAATTTCACTTGAAGGGATTGTAGAAATATCCTCACAAATAACGTGGCCGCCAATATTTTTGCGATATGTTTTTACAGCATCTGCAAAATTATCGTTAGCCCAAATAATTTCGTGGCCAGCTTTGATAAAGCCAAGGTCAAGTCCGCCAGCACCTGAAAAAAGAGAAACTACTTTCATACTAACACGGATTCAAGTTGCTTTAATTTTTTTCCTAAATGTTTTCCGAATAAAACAGGAACTGCGTTTCCTACTTGTCTATACATTGAACCCATTGAGCCGACAAATTCAAAATTTATTGGGAAAGTTTGCACCGATGCACTCTCACGAACACTCATGCGTCTGTGATTTTCGGGATGCTGAATAGCGCACACCCCTCCTTTGCCGTTTCCTCTTGCAAGAATTGTCGGGGAAGGTTTGTTCGGGTCTGTTTCTCTGTGTCCAGTGAAATTTCTGTTTGTGATTTTATATTTTGAGTAAATGTGATTCCTCAATTTTGATTTTGGGTCCTCGGGTTCGGGAATTCCTTTAAGTGCTTTTGAAATGCTTACCCAATTTGTCTTGTCGTGTGTCGGTTCGGGAAATTGAAAGTCCATTTCTTGTGGCAAATCTTTTCTTGTGCCTGCAATAATTACCCTCACTCGCGATTGAGGAACCCCAAAATCGGCTGTGTTGAATGGTTTGTATTTAACTCTGTAGCCAGCATCAGAAAAATCTTTTACGATTTTCTTAATTGCGTTACCGTTGTCTAAACTTAAAATGCCTCTCACATTTTCAGCAATGAAATAATCAGGCTTTTTGCCTTTGATTATTCTATAAAACTGTTTGTAAAGTTTGTTACGGTCATCATCTGCTGCTCTCAACATATTTGCCATTGAAAAACCTTGGCAGGGAAAACCGCCAACAACAACATCACAATCAGGAATTTCTTCCAACGTAATTTTTGCAATGTCGTTGCAAACAATATGGTCGCCAATGTTCAGCTTGTAAGTTTCGCAACTGTCGGCATCAAAATCATTTGCCCAAATAATTTTATGTCCAGCTCTTACCAAGCCTAAGTCAAGTCCGCCAGCGCCAGAAAATAGTGATACGATTTTCAAAGTTTACTTTTTGTTGTTGGCTTTATAATATTTTACTTTTTTCTCGGCAACTTTTAACGCTTGCGTTGCACAATCTTCGTCCACAAGTTCGTAAGCAATTTTTTCGCTTAGAAATTGAACCATTAATTTCTCTCTATCAATTTCTAAAATTTCAGAAAGTTTGCCGATGTTTTCCTTACTTGGCTTTCTGTCTCCTTTTTCAATCTTACTCAAGATGGCTTGGTCAATGTCTAAAAAAGCAGCAACCTGTCGAAGGAGTAACCCTTTCAATTCTCGCTTGGATTTTAATAACTGACCCAGTGTTTCCATTTGTGTATTTGACAATATTTGTCAAATATATTTATTCAAATTGAAACAGCAAAATTTGTAGAGACTTGCATAATATGTTAACTGGAAAACTCCGTACTGGCATCGGCCAAGGATAGCAGCGGAAATCCCACGCGCCTCGCGTGGATTGTAGCGGATAGCCCGGTGCCACTGCGCCTCGCGTGGCAGGCCGCCCACCTTCGCAGATGCTTCGGTGGGCAAGCCCATTAAAAATCGCATCGTCTCTGACGGAGACGATGCTTGATGTTTACTCCACCTTCAGTCCATTCACAGGACTTGCTTTGGCTACTTTGCTCACTTGCGTGAAGACTACGAAGAGCAAAACGAAAATGAGCATGCTGACGGCCAATGTGATGCTGAGGTAATTCATGGGGACGTGATAGTCGTACGCGATATCGAACAGGAACTTGACGAGCGAATAGCTGACGGGCACACCGATGAGCAACGACACGGCAAATAAAATAATGTACTGCCGCAAGATGCCCGTGGCGATGTGGTTGGTTTGTGCGCCCAATACTTTGCGGATGCTGAACTCTTTGGTGCGGCCCGTGACGTTGAGGGTGACCAAGCCGTAGAGGCCCAAGCCTGCGATGAGGATGGTGATGAGGGCAATGGCTTGCCAAAAGCGTCCGTGGTTTTTTATTCTCACAAAAAAATTGCCCCACACATCTTCTTGGTAGCTGCCTTGAAAGGGAATTTCGGGGAAGAGTTTGTTCCACTGCGCTTGTAGGGCTGCGTATGTTTCTCGCTGGGAACCGTTGCGCACACGGAGTGAAATAAAACGGTAGTCGGTTTTGTTGGCCACCGTGAAAATGGTGGGGAGCATTTTGCTATCGAAGCTGTAGCTGTGAAAATCTTTGACCACGCCTATCACTTCGTAGCGCATGCTGTCGATTTTTATTTGTTGGCCAATGGCTTCTTGCCAGTCTACTTGTCCGTCCGTAACGGAGTGAAGGAGGAAGTCCTTCACGAATTCTTCATTGACGATTATATTTTGTTTGTCGGCTTCGGGCTGCGGGTTGAACGCGCGCCCTTTGATGAGCGTGAGTTGCATGGTGGAAAAATAATTGGCATCTACTGCGAGTTGCTGCACTTCATATTCTTTGTTGGGCGGAAGTTTGATGATGGTGGTAGCATGATTTTTACCAATGTGATTGACAGAACCCGCGATGGAAGTAACGTTGGGGTTTTGCGCCATGGCTGCGTTGAGTTGTTCGTATGCCAATTGATTATGCACCTCGGCATACAATGCATCGTTTTGATTGTAGCCCCAATTGCGCTGGGCAACGTAATCGGTATTTTGTGTGAACATGACGGCACAGGTGATGAGTATGCACGCGAGTATCAATTGAAAGCCGAGCAAGATTTTATTCAACGGGTTTTGCTTGCCAAACTTGGAAGAGCCTTTTAAAATGTTCACTACTTCAAATCTTGAAATGTAGAGTGCGGGGTAGAGACCTGATATCATTCCTGTGATGAATAAAACGGCTACCAAAAAAATCCAAAGATTAGGATGGGCGAGGGTGAAGCCCATGCTAAAGCCATTGATTTGCTCGAAGCCTGGAATGAAAATGAACATGCCAATTGCTAACCCAAATACCAATGCGAAGGAGGTGACAAAAATATTTTCGGAGAGAAATTGAGTAATTACTTTGCTACGCGTGGCACCAATCACTTTGCGCACGCCAATTTCTTTCAATCGCTTGGCAGCAGTAACAATGGCGATGTTTATGTAATTGAAGCAGGCGAGTGCTAATAAAAATAATGTGATGACACCGAGAATGATAACGGCCTTGGCATTTGATTCATAATACGGAGGGCAAATGCCATCGCGAATGTTCATTGACTTTTTATACAACTCCTTGAGAGAGACAAAGCCAAAACTGAAGATAGCTTGCTCGCTGTGCTTTTCGTTTTGCAAGACTTTGTATTTGTTCATGCCTTGCTGGATGAGTGCGATGTCGCTTGGATTATCAACTTGAATGAGTGTAGCGTTGACATAAGAAATCCAATCGTTGGTGTTGTAGGTTGGGTTGACAACTTTTTGATTATCGAAGTGGATAAGGAAATCAAAATCGATTGAGTGCGACTCCGGGAATTTTTTGGCAACACCGGCTACTGCAAATTCTTTGCTATTGCCTTCACTGAAAATTACTTTAATGGTTTTACCAAGCGGATTCTCTTCGCCAAAATACTTGATAGACATTTCTTCGCTCAGCACGATGCTGTTGATGTCTTTCAGTGAATTGGCCGAACCCCACTTGAGAGGGAAGGTGAAGAGTTGGAGAAACTCGGTGTCCACATAGCGCACACGTTCATGAAAAACATTGTCGTTATACTTGATTACTACGGGTCTATCATTGATGCGGCAGATTTTTTTAATCTGCGGATAATCTTGTTGCAGCATTTCGCCCAGCGGTGTGGGCGTGGTGCCAAATTGTTGTTCTTTCCCTTCGCGGTTGGCAAAGAAGGTGACGAGATAGACTTCGTTTTTGTGTTCGTGAAATTGGTCGATGTCGTTTACATATCGTGCAAAGCCATACCACAGCACACAGATGCCTACGGCCATAGATAAGCCAAAAATGTTGATGAACGAACTCGTGGGGTTTTTCATCAAGCTGCGCGAAGATGTTTTGAAGTAGTTGCTGAACATATTGAATTGATTGAAAGATTGAAATGCTTTTAGGTTCTTGATTAAGGCGGGTCTCAACAACTTAAGTGTCTCCAATGTGTAAATTCTTTTTGCTTTGCGAATAGAGTGTTGTTCTATGTTATCGTAAAAAATTTCTTCCATGTCGCCTTCAATCTCTTCCGCATATTCTTTTTTTACAAAGAAGCGTAGGAGCTTGAGGGGCCAGAGGGGAGGGGTTATGTTCTTTGTTTGATTCATGTTTTTAATGCTGCTTATCTTTTGTTTCATCCATGGTTTGTGTCCTTACAAACCATCTTTCGTTTCGGTCTGCGGGACACAGACCGAGGGAGAGGTAGTTGTAGGCAAGTCCCGTCAGGGACGAAATATGTTTCGTGCCTACGGCACTCTGTTTTAACCTTAGCATTTTTTTCTACCAATATTTCGCCTCTGCGAGGCTTACGTTAACGACTTTAGTATCTTCACAAACCATTTTTCGTTTCGGTCTGTGGGGACACAGATCGAGGGAGAGGCGGACACAGACCGAGAAAAGCTTGATTCATAGTTATATCTCTTGTGATTTTCTGACCTTCACTCCAATTATCAAGAGCCAAAGAATGGTTGCGAGCTCTCCAATAGAAGTAATCATGGTAAGGTATGAAGCCATTGAAACGTAGTTGGGGAAAAGTAGAAACGTAAAACTGGCAATAACATAAGCCACACCACCTCCAATAAGTAGTATGCTTATTATACGAGGCATAAAACCTGACTTATAAAACAGTTGACCAAGTGGTATGAGCCACAACCCCCAAAATATTTCTACGATTGCGATTGTGTAATTATGGATTTTGAAAAAAAGCATAGCCCAATCTTGCTTTTGTGCAAGTTCCAGAGTGGTCGCTATCTCCCCTTTTAAAATCATGAGTGAAGTTAAGCTGAATAGCTCGGCAACAAAAGCAATGGGAACGGATACAATCACCAACGCAACCATCAACTTAGCTTGGTGCTCGTTAACATGTTTTAACAATCGATACAGAACCAATACTAAAAATACAAATGATGTTTGGCTGATGAGCTGGCCTGCTATGCCTGACCGAAATAAAAATTCATTGGCAAGAATGTTGTTAGCGGTAGCAACAGCATCACCTCTAACATAAGTCTTTGAAGCAACATACATCATGCTGTAAGCACCTGTGATGGCCAACAGAAGATACAATAGCCCGGCAATTCTCGCGATTTTTTTATTTGAATCCTGATTCATATTTTCAAAGCTGTTTATTTTTTGCGCCTATAATCAAGAGCCACAAGCAAATTCCTATTTCGCCAAGGCTTGCAGGTAAACTAATGTAGAATGAAATCCCAATTTTTGAATAATTAGGATCGAGAGTGCTACCTAAGAAATTTATTAGATAACCAAAGCAGCCAAGCATTAATAATATACCGAAGACTTTAGGTAGAAAGCCTGATTTGAAAACCAAATATCCAAATGGAAACAACCAAAGTCCTGAAAATATGTGAATAACCCTCATGCCATTGTCATATTGTTCGAGGTAAAGCAAAACCTGCGATTGAATTTGTTCAGTGGAAAGGCCATACACATTGTCAGAGGTACCAATAAGCGAAAGAACAGAAAATTCATTTTGAACATTGATGAAATACATCGGAACAACCACAACTGCTAGTAGAACCATAAGCTTCGCATAATTTTCGTTGACTGGCTTGAATAACTTATACAGTTGAAGTGGCAAGAAAAGGAAGAAGCCATAACAGAGTAAGCCACTTACTATGCCAAAACGGAACAGCGATTCGGAGGAAACAATATTTTGAAGAGTTAGTGATGCATTGTCTGACGCAAAAAGTTTGGACGGAACATACATTAAGCTAAAAAGCCCATTGAGTACAACACCTAAGTATATTAACCCTGCGATTCGAGCTGTCTTTTTGTTTGAATTCATTTTCTTTCATTTAAGAATTTATCTTTGTTACATATTCTTCAAATCACCTTAGGCCATCTCCACGCATACCAAACAATTGTAGAAGTGATTCCACTTTCAACAAGTGCCAAGAAAACGTAAAACGTTCGCCAAGGTGTAATAGAAGTTACTGCAATCAATAGCATAATAGCAGTGAAGGATATTCCGAAAACAATATTTAATCTTCTGTTGATAGTTGGTTTTAATACGATAGAAAAGAAAACCATCAAGGCAGGAATGGCCAATAGAACGGAAGCGGCAAACAATTTCATGGGACTATCTAACATATTTATTCCATTCACAAGCCCTTGCACCTTGTTGGGAACGTACAACTCAAAGTAATCGCCATAGAAATAGCAAAGTGTTACCGATGCCCATAGTGCTGATAATTTGATTTTGATATTGACTTTGAAATCTTCCAATTCGTTTGTGTTACTCATTTTTTCATTCTTATGGTTAGAAGGGAAGGCGTCAAGACACCTTCAAAGGTGTCAGACGCCTGACTTAATTAAAAGTTACTTTTAATTGATGAGCAAATTGAGGGATGGACTCCCACAACCCTGCGCGTATCTCTTTCATCTCGGCCAATACTTTACGCGCAAGTGATGTAGTGTGGTAAATCCTTTTGCGTTTGCCACCTCTTTTTAGTGTAGCGTCTCCAAACTCAGAAGTGAGAAATCCTTTTTCTTCCATGCGTTTAAGTGCCGATTGGATAGAGCCCACGCTTAGTTTGGTCTTCAATCGTTCTTCTAGTTCGCGTTTGATTTCTACTCCATAGGCATCTTGTTGAAGTGCAGCTACGGTAAGGAGTACGAGTTCTTCAAATTCACCGAGTTTTGTTTTCTTCATATTATATTTTACTTCTTAGTAGTAACGAGATTTATAAGTTTTGTCGAGACGAATAGTATTGCAGGGCGGATAATTAGATATAGCACAGCACCTAATAAAGTTAAGATAGACCCGATTACAATTGGAAGTACTCCACCGAACGTAAACGTCATACCAATGACAAAGCCAAGAAAACATTCTGCCCGATAAATGGGAAAGAAGAGTGCGGCTGCGAAAAGCCCCATCATCATGTAGAATGGTATCTCCTCATTTCCGAGAGTGAAAAAGATTGAAAGCACTATTCCAAAAAATAAAGCACCGATAAATCCATAAATGATATTGATGGGGAAATTTAATAGCGATGGATTTTTTTCTTTGTCACTATCGATTCTCTTTTGAATTCGATAGAGAAGAAACCAAGTCAATAGTGGAAGAAAAAGTCCTCCCCACCAATTGGAAAATGAAGGCAAGTCTTCGCGAGCCAATATGTGATGGCTTGGTACACCTCCATGATAATAATCCCAAGTTAATAGTGACCAGATAGCGATTGAGATTATCCCAGTGAAGTACAGACGGGTTTTGAAAAGTGTTTTTTCACTCATGGATTTTATTTAATTCCATTTTATCAAGTTGCTCATTCTAAACCTTTAAGTTATCCAAGCTGTTATATTATTCGTAATTGCAGTTAATATACGTAAAGGTTTAGTAAAAGGTTTTATAGCTGAGAATTTTTTGATGGAAAATTCGGGGTAGTAGGGGATGTACTATTTTCCCAAATACTTTTCTGGCAATGCAAAACCCATGCTCTCTGCGCACCAAAAAATATTCACAATGTAGTAGCGGTCTTTGTCTTTGAATAGTTGAATGCTGTTGATACCTCGGTTGGTTACTGGTCCGTCTTTTTTCTCTTTGGTTTCGTAGGTACTGAATACATGAGTGATCGTTCCATAAGCTTCCATTTTGCGATGCAATTCATTTTCATAAAAACCAGTAGGGATGCGTGACTGAAATAGCTGAACATATTCATCTGGGCTAAGCGCTTTGATGATTAATTCACCTTTGTCGTCTTTTCTGGTCGGGATCAACCTTGCTTCAGGTTTGAATAGATATTTGAAGCGATCCCAATCGCGGGGTTCATTTGGTTCTCCTGTGATAACGTTGTACAAGGCAGTAATAATGGCGTCCACGGAGGCTACATCTTTTGAGTAATCTTTGGTTTGGGAGAAGCCGACCAAGGGCAGCATTGAAAGGAGGGAGATGAGTATGAAATTTTTCATAGGATAAAATAAGATGATAAGGTTGTCTGAGGTCGTAATCTATTTTTCTACTAAGGTATTACACTGCTAGCCTTTAATTGTAAGTTAATTGCATTGGTTATATTCTCTAATCCTGTTTGCAATTCTTCTTTCAATGGATACCCAAACCCGATCCTAAAATAATTAGCGGGCTGATCAAACCAATGATCAGGGCCTACATAAGTTCCAAAGGTTTCATTCAAGTCGCGATAGAATTTTTTGTAATCCAATTTTAACTCTTCCTTTATTCGCGGAAAGCAAACGACTCCGCCCGATGGCTCTACCCATTCCAAATGAGATTGAACTCTCATCCATTTCTTTACGATGTCAAAATTCTCCAACGAGTTCTCTTCAATCTGCTTTAGCAAACTGCTTTTGTTCTTATAAAATTGATAAGCAATTTCTTCATCCACAATAGAATTGCAAATAATGATCTGCTCTTTGGCTGCTAGAAATTTTTCTAGTAAGGATTTGTCTTGAGATAAAATCCAGCCTATGCGAATACCCGGAAGACCGAACGCTTTCGACATGGAACTGACCGAGACGATTTTGGAATTCAATTCGGCTGCATAAGGCAACAGGATTGCTCTATTTAATTCACGGTAAGTTTCATCTACTAATATATGGGTATTATACTGTGCAGCAATTTTATTCAATCGTACAAAGTCTTCTTTGTTCATGCAAACACCCGTTGGGTTATGCGGATGAGTAAGGCTCACGAGTTTTGTATCTGGCCTGATCATCGACTCCAATTTATCCCAATTGATTTTAAAACCTTCATCAAATTTCACATCCAAGTAATCAATTTGGCAACCAATCGCTTTAGGTGTTTCGATATTGGTGGCATAGTTGGGCCGCACTACAATTAGGTGACTGCCTTTTTCTAGCAACGTTGTATGGATGATGAATAATGCAGTGGCTGCACTAGGGGTAAGGAGCACTTGGGCTTTGCTCAATGATCTGGTTTCGTCTGCAATCAGTCTTCGCAATTCAGGTTTGCCAAGATGATCGCTGTAGGAGAGGAGTAAATTCTTTAGATCGATAGTTGAGTTGTCGAGTACCTGATCTCGTACCGAACTCTCAGTAAGATTGTATTTGATATTGGAATAGCCCATCTGCTCGGGTGATTCTACTTCGATGGGCATTCTTTTGTAATCCACAGAAAAACAGTTTTCGATTTAAGATTTTTGATACCAATCCATGGCATTGGTTGCGTGCTAATAAATGTCAAGCTCGATTGGGTTTGCCTGTGGCACGCTTTGCTTCTCTAATCACAAAATCCCCGGGTTAAAACCCGGGGCTACTGACATTGCCCGCAGGGGTTCTTAGAAAGACAGAAACAAACATTTTGAAAACGACAAATCGTATATGGCGAATCAAAATCTTAAATCTTAAATCTTAAATCTTAAATCTTAACCTTAAATAATATTACCCAAGCGCTTTCACTCCTGGCAAAACTTTTCCCTCAAAATATTCTAACAACGCACCGCCACCTGTCGATACATAACTCACTTTATCTTCAAAGCCGAACTTGGCAACGGCTGCGGCTGAGTCTCCGCCTCCTATCAAAGAGAACGCTCCGTTCTGTGTGGCCCGTACTACTGCTTCGGCAACGGCCTTCGTGCCGCCTTCAAACTTTTCCATTTCAAATACACCCATTGGGCCATTCCATAGAATAGTTTTAGAGTCTTCGACTATCCGAGAAAACACCACTCGTGCTTGTGGGCCAATATCCAAACCCATCCAGCCTGGCTCTATCGAATTGTTGTTAGCGATTTTGGTATTGGCGTTGGCATCAAATTTATCTGCCGCAACTGAATCTATAGGCAAGTGAAGTTCAACGCCTTTTACTTTTGCTTTTTGTATTAACTCTTTGGCAAGTTCAAGCTTGTCTTCTTCTACCAATGAATTGCCAATGCTGCCGCCCAACGCCTTGAAGAATGTATAGGCCATTCCACCGCCAATGATCAAGTGATCTACTTTATCCAATAATTTTTCAATGATTAAAATCTTGTCAGAAATTTTTGCCCCGCCCATAATGGCTGTGAATGGCTTCACCGCATTACCTAATACTTTTTCGGCATTGATTAGTTCGGCTGCCATAACATAGCCCGCACATTTTTCTTGGAAGAACTGCGCGACAATAGTAGTGGATGCATGAGCGCGATGGGCTGTGCCAAATGCATCGTTCACATACACATCGCCATGCTTGGAAAGTTTTTCTGCGAAAGCGAGATCTCCTTTTTCTTCTTGTTTGTAGAAGCGAAGATTTTCTAATAACAATATTTCACCAGGCTTTAATGCCGAAGAAAGTTTGTAAGAATCTTCACCAATGCAGTCAGCGGCAAACTTTACGGAAGTGCCAAGCAACTGCTCCACCGTTTTGATGGTGTGCTTCAAAGAATATTTTTCTTCGGGGCCTTCTTTCGGCCTTCCCAAGTGCGACATTAAAATGCAGCTTCCTCCGTCTTGTAGGATTTTCTTTAAGGTTGGTATGGTAGCGCGAATGCGGTTATCATCCGTAACATTAAAACTTTTATCGAGTGGCACGTTGAAGTCAACACGGATGAGTGCGCGTTTGTTTTTGAAGTTGAGATCGTTGAGGGTTTTCATTTTTGAATAGAAGTTAGAAGTCAGAATTTAGAAGTCAGAATCTTGTAGTTGGCTCAATCGCCAAAGCTAATACCTAATCCCTTTGCAGCCTTGACCATGTAGCTATCTTTTTCCACAAAATTATATTTTTGAGTGGCTTCCTCAAGAGTTACTGAATCGATAGCGTTGTTTTTTAGTGTTACCATGCGCCCAAATTTTCCTTCCAGTAATAATTCAAAAGCTTTTACACCGAATAGCGTTGCTAACACGCGATCGTATGCTGTAGGGCTTCCACCTCTTTGTACGTGGCCAAGAACAGTCTCGCGAATCTCCGCGGTGCAGCCAGCGTCTTTCAATTGTTTAGAGAGTTGGTAGGCTACTCCGCCCAAGCGCACATGCTCAGAGCCTTTAGATCCTTGAGCTGATACAATCGTTCCGTCTTTGGGTTTGGCTCCTTCAGAAATTACAATGTTCACAAAGCCATGTCCATCTTTATAGCGCGACTGAATCTTTTTTACCAATTTTTTTACATCGTAGGGAATCTCTGGGATCAAGCAGATTTCTCCGCCCCCTGCAACGGCTGTGTGCAACGCGATCCAGCCCGCATCGCGCCCCATCACTTCCATGATCATCACACGGTCGTGGCTCTCTGCTGTAGTTACCAATTTATCAAAGCTATCGGTAGCAATTTGCACCGCAGTTTGAAAACCAAAAGTCATATCAGTGGCAGATAAATCATTGTCGATGGTCTTCGGCACACCAATGATGTTCAATCCTTTTTTGTAGAGTGCTTGAGATATTTTTTGTGAGCCATCGCCACCGATATTGATGACGGCATCAAAGCCTAATGACTTAATTCGTTTGATCAACTCATCCGAACGGTCAATAAATTTTATTGTCCCATCTAGTTGTGGTGAAGGAAAATTAATTGGATTTCCTTTGTTGGTAGTTTTTAAGATAGTGCCACCACGCACATGGATGCCAGCTGTTTTGCTTCGAGTGAGTTTAATCAACTCAGGTGGCTCGGCAAATACGCCATTGAAAGCTTCTTTGCTTCCATAGATTTCCCAAACTTTTTCTTTTCGGGCGCGCTTGGCAATTCCGCGGATCACCGCATTCAATCCGGGGCAATCGCCACCACCAGTGAGGACTAATAATTTTTTAGGTTTTTCCATGTGGATTTTTGAAAGACATAAAGTAAGGGAAATTTAAGGAGAATGTTTTAAAAAAAATTGACAATTGACAAATAGACAGTTGACAAAAAGTTTCGCTATAAAATGCTTTTGAATATAAGTGATGACTTTGTCAATTGCCCCATTTGTCAACTGTCTATTTCTAAGTAGCTGCTCTTCTCAACCGATCATTAATTGCCCTGCCTAACCCAAAGTCAGGAACTTCCTCTGCCAATATGATCTGAATATTAAGCTGATCTAATTCCCGCAAAGAAGAAAAAAGATTTTGTGCCGCTATTGATAAATCGCCAGTAGGGGAGAGTATTCGTTGATTTTCGTGGTCTATTTCTTTTTGCTCTTTTTGAAAAGAGAGAATTCCGACTTCTTTATTGACATATACTTTAATTAAATCATCCAGCTTGCCCAAGATCAATTGCTTGGTAGGCGCGTAATGACTTTTCAATTGACCTGGTGCTTTTGGATTAGAGGTAGAATGAAGTTGAACTTCTACTTTGCCAATGATAGATTCAATTTCTTCAATACTCAATCCTCCCATGCGGTAAATGGTTGGCCTTGCTTGATCGAAGCCTATGATCGTAGACTCAATACCGACTTTACATTCGCCACCATCTAAAATGTATTTTATTTTTTCGCCCAATTGATCATTTACGTGTGAAGGTTGCGTAGGGCTGATGTATCCAAAGGGATTGGCACTTGGCGCTGCCAAAGGGAACGATAAAGATTGAAGCAATTGATTAGTTAACGAATGATCCGGACAGCGAATGCCAACCGTATCTAAACCAGCTGTTACTAAATCTGGAATAACTGATTTTCTTTTTAGAAGAATGGTGAGGGGCCCAGGCCAAAATTTTTCAGCAAGTTTTTTTGCTGCGATTGGAATTTCGTCAACGAATAATTCCACGGAAGCAAAATCAGCAATGTGAACGATCAATGGATCGAAATAGGGTCTGTCTTTTACTTGGAATATTTTGGTAACGGCATTTACATCCAACGCATTTCCGGCTAGGCCATAGACAGTCTCTGTTGGAATAGCAACCAACTCTCCTTGTTCTAAAAGTGCTTTCGCTTTGTTAATGTCTTTCCCGATTTCGGCCATCGGGCAAAAGTAAAAAAGGTAATCGGTAAAAAGTAATGGATGGTTAGTAAGTGCCTAACTTTTCTTTCATTCGGAGGACAGACCGTTCCAATGTAAAATCCTCCAGCTTATTAAGAGGAATCCATTTGACATCACGTGATTCTTCACTGACTATGATCAATTCGCTCACATCTGCTTCTAGTAGGTATCGAATGTCATAGTGTTGATGCTCAGGAAAATCTTTTCTGTCCGGGATGGTGTGAATGTCTATATCGAAAATAGTTGGCGTGATGTTAAAGTTCTTTAGCCCCGTTTCTTCTTCCGCTTCGCGCAAAGCAACTTGCAATACATTCTCATCGCCATCGGCATGGCCACCCGGCTGCACCCATTTATTGAGTTTGGCATGATGGACTAGCAGAGTTTGATCTTTGTTTTTATTTAAAATCCAAGCAGAGCCGGTGATGTGGCCGGGAAGGTGAGTGCGATGAAAAGCATCGTTGCTTTTTAGCAACTCTAAAAATCGCGAGACAAATTCTTTTTCTTCAGGGAAAGGAGTATGGTAGGAGTGGAGTTGGTGGGCGAGGAGAGTTCTGTTCATTATTTGCAAGTGGCTGTAGATAAAAATTGACAATTGACAACTGGCAGTTGACAAAGTTCGAGTTTAGTTTACCTTATGGTTTGTCAATTGCCCATTTGCCAACTGTCAACTATTCCATTGTCTACTATTGAATAACAATCGTCACCTTGTTAAACTTTCCTTCCTCCAACTTTCCAATTTTCTCTCCACCGCCAGAATTATCTTTATCATCTTTTTTTACTAACACAAAATAGGGTGCGGCTTTTAGTTTTTTGAAACGGAAAACTCCTTTTGCATCTGCTACCCCTTCGGCCACAGCATTTGTTTCTTTGGTGTAGTTTTCTTCGGTTTCAAATAACTTGATGGAAGCTCCAACTACCGTATTACCCACTTCATCACGCACGGTTACTGTTAATGAAGTATTAAATAGCTGAACGGGCTTTTCTACAAATGAAAAATTAGTCAGCGCAAATAGAATAATCACAAATGATAGCTTCATATTTTGATGTATTAACTTTTTTAAGTTTGGATTTTTTACTAAGCCCTAATGCCTAAGTCCTTGCGTTACCTAAGCAGCACTACTCCGCCTCTCTTCTCCTTCACACCTTCCTCTGGCCTGAACGAACTTTGGTATCGAATCACATACGCATAAGTTCCCCCTGGCAAAACCTGGCCTGAATTACCTCCATAGCTGCCGTTCCATTTGAAATACCTGTCTTTGGATTCATATACAATCTCACCCCAGCGATTGAAGATGGCAACTTCAAAATTTTCATCTTTGATGAAGAAGCTGTAGACAAAAAAATCTTTATTGATAGCGTTCTGTGCATTTGCTGGCCGGAATGCATTGGGCCCACTGACAATGGGGATACATTCGTTTAGTACTTCTGTTTGGCTCATAGCGGTGCAACCTAAAGTGGTTATGTCTACTATAAAGATGCCAGCCTTATCGGCAGTAATTACTTGCGTTATATCTGGTAAGGGGGTTCGGCTTATTGTACTCTTATCGGCTTTATAAAACCATTTGTAGGAATCGTTGGGCCCAGCGTCTAGTTTAATTTCTCTTGTATTTGTATCTTGATTCTCTGGGTCAGCACAAATAACAACTCGTTCGGGTAGGATACCAGTAGGAAGAGGTTTTTTGTTTACGGATACAGTTGCATCATCTGAGCATGTCGATCCTACCTTTGTTACTTTCACTTTATAAGAACCTCCATCAGAGGCTTGAATGGTTGCAGCTGTTTCATTGGGAATAGGAGTAGTGCTGTTATTGAAAAACCATTGATACGTAACATCTGTCGGTATAGCCTTGACCGACAATGTAAATTTTGTGCCGTCATCGCAAGGTGCTGTGAAACTATCAAAAGATACGCTGACTTCACCAACCACCGTTACGGTTTTATTTGGAGAGGGATGTGGACACCCATTGACATCAACAACAGTAACGCTATACGAGCCAGATGTTTGTACGAAAACTTCATTGCCTGCGAGTGATGTTTGAAGGGTAGAGCCTAAGAACCATTGATACGTAAAATTATTACCAACTGGCGATGCGACAAGCCTAGCAGTGGGAGAGCATTCATCAAAGACATCCAAAACAGGAACGATAGTTGGAGGCAAGATTATACTTACACTTCCTGTTACCGTACAACCTGTCGAAAGGAGGACATCTACTTTGTAAAGACCTGAAGCAGCATTGGCATTACCAGATAAGTTGAGTGTAGGGTTAGATGTTGTTGATTGAGTTGCATTATTCGGGAATGTCCAATTAAAAGAAGTTGCTGTACCACTTGAAAGAGCGGCTGTCAAACTTGCATTGCCGCATAGAGTGGGGTTGATGGTCACCGTTGGTAATGCAGTGGGCAGCACGGTATAATCAAAGGTAGATAAGCATCCAGTTCCATTATTGTCACGCACTTCTATCACAAATCCGCCCGCGGGCAAATTAAAATCTTCAATGTTGTTATTTGAAGTTCTTACGAATAAAGGTGTTGTACTTGCTTGAGAAGTAATCTTGTATTGCAACGATGGGGTGAATCCACCTCCGATAGTAACTCGTGTAAGGTCACACAATGTTGGTGCAGCGTTGATTGAAAATGAAGTGGGTTCAGATATCCCCTTTGTATCAAAAGACTGACATCCAGAAATTTGATCGATAACCAAGGCGGAGTATGTTCCCGCCTTTGCGGTAAATACAATTGGTACTCCTGTTACGGTTACGTCTATTCCACTGCCCGGTGGATTAGGTGGAGAAGGATTTAAAATTCCTCCGAATATAGAATAGGAATAGTTGGGACCACCCGGTATTGGCGTTGAATTTAAGAGGGTAAGGGACAGGCCTCCATCTCCACCGCAACCTGGCCCTGGTGCATTGGTAGATGTAAATGTGAAACTTGGTGACGGAAAAACAGTGATTTCTTTTGTGTCAGTTTCAGAGCAACCTGGGAAGGCACTGTTCTGCACCAGTATGGTATAGGTAAAGGTTCCAGGAGTTGATGTATCTACAGGTTGCCTTGGCGATGTATTTAAGTTTCCAACACTATTGAGTGCCCATGAAATTGTCAATGCGCTTGCTGCCCCAGCCGTGATTTTAGAATCTATTGTAAAAGTTGAATTCTGACAGATATTTTCAGGTTGCCCTAATTCAACTTGCGGTATAGGGCTTGCAATATTTGAACTCGCACTTGATTTACATCCTCCCAATAATGTGGTAATCGTTACAGATATTCTTGTTGGATTGAAAATATCCACAGTAGGTGCATCAGGTGCGCCATTAGACCATGCAAAGCTAAGACCGGGTAGCCCTGCTGTATTGGCATTCAAAGTTACAGGTGGAGTGCAAAGGGCTACTGATGGAGGGATAGTTGGCTTAGGTGCCGCAGGAAAAATAGTTACGTCTTTCCTTACTATTGGGATAGTTACATTGCAGCGATTGGTTAATAACATGGTAGCCTTATAAATTATCGGAGCATTTGTAAGATTTAATGGATACTGATGCTTTGGCGAAGAAACTTTACCTGCTGGTAGACCAGCCCCATCCCCAAAATCCCATGTAAAATCATCAATAGGATCAGTGGGTGTGCCTACAAATTCGGTCGTCTCACCTGAGCAAGTATTTGCAAACGTAAAATCAGGACCGCCAAATCCGTTGCTCTGTTGTTGAACAAAATTGGGAAGACCTAAAAGACTATTTGTTCCTGCTGCCAAGGCAAAAGGATTTAAATTGACAAGTGAAGTAGGTGTACTGATTTTATTTTCATCGGCAACAAACCTGCCTACGGATTGATTATTAGAAGGATCGTTAAAAGCAATGTAAATGGTTTGGCCATCGGGTGCAATTTGCAATGCTCCCATCTGGATAGGCTTTGATACCTTTTGCACAAACACCGGAACTTTTATGTCAAGCGAATCAAGGTAGTATTCATAAATTTCAGAAGGTGAGGGCGTACCTTTGATAGTGGCAAATAATTTCCTACCCCCTGGGGAGAACTCTACACCATATACTTGGCCAGCCGGCTGAGCCATATCTACTTTTCTGTAATTGCGAATGACTCCGGTTGTATCATTTAATTGAAATAGCTCAAGGATATTACTTGTGCCAGGCGTTGATAAAGCTACCACAAGATTATCTCTTGGTCCAAGCTTCATATATCCTTGCCCATTCTCCGTTGACTTGAAGGAATGAACGGAACCAATATCGGAATAGACCGCTTCTCCTATTCCCTGATTAGTGATCTTATAACTCCTAAATGTACTATTGCCATATTCATGCGCAATTATCCACTGACCATTAGCTGTGATTCGCTCGGTACTTTTGGCAAACAACAAAACATTTTTTTGAGTAACGGCACCGTTGCCTCCATTTAGCTTTAAATCAAAGATGGAATAGCGTAATTCATTAATTCCCAATTCAATTTTAGAAGTGGTAAAAATATAATAGAGCGTTTCATCGCCCGGTACTGGCACAATTAACGAAGACTGGGTAGAAGTTGAGTCTCCTAGCAGATCGGAAACTATTCGTTTGTTAGTCTTATCAAAAACACTTTTGCCATTTGTATAAAAGATAACTTGACCATTTCTGTCGCAGACAATAGCGCAACCCTCTGGAGCATTCATTGCACTGGTAGCAATTGCACGGGGCGGAGCGGGAGCTGGTGGTGTGGTCGGATTAAAGTCAATCCCTGCCTTGTTTCCAAAATACCAAATGTTACTTCGCTGATCTTGTTTTCCATATTCTTTCACATTTACCCCACCATAAACAGAGCAGCCCGTAGTTGCATCTGTAGCCACCACATAATAATAGCCAGCGGAATCAGGAAAGAAAGTAGCGCTCTTGGTTTTTTGGTCAGACCAAGAAAATTGTGGTGTGCCATTGCCGCCCGTTGTTTTTGCCGTAACAGAAAAATTTGGAAGTGTGCAATCTTTTGGCTTTTGGTTAACAGGCAGTTGGCATTTGCAAGAAGTAGTATCCTGCACCAATTGTAGCTGCAATGTAAAAGAAGTAATTGTTATGGGGTTTGTCACTGTCGTCTTCTTCCCTTGATAGAATGCCGTAAGAGAAACCATGAATGTTTGTGCTTGCGCAAATTTATGCACGGGGCTCCATGCTTTTGACTTCAATCCCCCATCACCAAAATCCCAACTAAGGCTATCGGCATTGGGCTTCACATCAGGAAAAAAAGTAATCGGATTATTTTGACAATTGCCCCCAGCCGCAGAAGCTGTGGAGGTGAAAGTGACCATGAGGTTAACCTCGGCAGGTGGCGAAAAAGAAGGAAACTGTTTACCGCTAAAATCTATATTGCCAAAGGGCAAAGGAGTTTTGATAACCTCTAGCGCAATGGTATCTATCTTAGTGAGCTTCTCAACTAAAAATGGTCCCGCAGGTATTGCTTGGTAAATATGATAGATGGCGGAGTCAGGTGCTAGATGCAGGCCATAGCTTTGTGCAATAGTAGGAACGGAATAAATAGTTGATATAATAGTTGAAGGAACTCCTGGCAGTGAGCCTGTATAATCATACTGCAATACATCTGCTGGAATGCCAGGCTCTCCAGTTCTTGAAATGTACAGATATTGCCCACCCTTAATATCCCATTGAATATCATAAACAGAAGCGGTAGTTGCAGTAGCTATTCCCGTATTTAAGATGTATCGATCAAAAGCTATTGGGACTGCTAAGCCATCGGCTGGATCAAAATCAAGAATCAATGCGTCATCACCAGGGCTTTGAACAGATACCGCTAGTTTTTTTAATTTATGATTGTATGAAAAATTGGAAACGGAAATAGATATGCCCGTAGGATTGCCTAATCCGGGAAGTGGATTAGATGTAGTTGTGAATAATCCAGATGTGAAAGTGGCGGCATCAATCAATGTTTTTGAAAAGATAGCTGAATTGTTTTGATGAGTCACCAACCAATAATCCTTTCCATTTGGGTGAGGGATTACTATCATCCCCTCAGATCTGCCAGATAGGCCCATGGTTAATTCGGAGTTGCTCGAAATTTCCCCAGTGGTAGGTGCAGGAAATATGGCGCCACCTGCTAAAGTAAGATCAACAATCACCCACCTTATTGTTCCAGCAGCATCATTTGTAAAAACATAGTATTTCAGAGGCTGATTTGGTACTGGGCAGAATACCACAGGTTGGTTAGCAGCAGAGTTACCAGACAATGGGAAGTGTGGATTGCCTGTTGGGTCTTTCATTTTTGTGTAACAGGCATCATACACATTTACCCCATCAGAGTAAAAAAGTAAATCGCCAGTAGCGGGGTCAGTTGCAACTGCGCTTCCGCCAGTGCCAAGCGGAACAAATGGTGCTGGGAGAGTGATAGCTTGTGCCTTGTTATTTCCACGGTTGAAACGTATTGCGTTATTGGTAGTTCCAAAATACCAATTGTGTTGTGCTAGATTTTGCCCAACCACAAAAGTGATATTGAAGAATAGTAACAGGCTAAGTAAATATCGGGTTCTCATGATCTTTGTTTTTCGGTTCGCACTTTCCTTTCCACCATCTAAGTTATCCATACAAACTATTTAGCTCAAATTTAAAACGCTCAAACCACACTAAAGTATACAATTTGCGTGAAAATATCGTTAAGTAGACCATAAGATGTCTATTTGTTGATAATAACTTTTTTTAATGTCCTCTATCCGTTTAATTTGCTCTATTGAAAAAAGCTAAAATCCTATTGTTGATGCGTGGCGGTTCGCTAAGTCTGGTCTTTTTGTTGATCCTTTTGGCAAGTGGTTCGGTAACTGGTCAAGACCCTCAGTTTTCGCAATTCTATGCTGCGCCATTATACCTCAACCCCGCTTTTGCTGGGGCTACCAACCAGAACCGTGTGGGCATGAACTACCGCAACCAATGGCCGGCCATCGATGCTAATTTTAATACTATTTCTGCTTACGCAGATTTTTATATCGAAAGCAAGAATAGCGGTGTAGGTGTTTTAATCAACCGCGATAGGGAAGGGGTACTGGGTTTGCAATCAACCAGTTTGGCTCTTCAATATGCCTATGATCTGCGGATTGTGGAGGGTTTATCTTTTCGTCCCGGTTTTCAAGTAGGTGTTTACAATAGATCAATTAATTTTGATAGACTCACATTCGGTGATCAAATAGATGCCAATACAGGCCAATTAAAACCAGGGGCTTCTGCAGAAGGACTCAACACAGGGCAATCTAAATTCTTCCCTGATATTTCTATGGGCGGATTGTTCTACTCTAAAAGAGCTTGGCTCGGTTTCGCGGCTCATCATTTAACAGAACCCGATCAATCATTGGTTGGTTCAAAAGATAATTTGCCTATGAAACTTTCAGGTCATGCCGGTTGGAAATTTTATTTGAAGCCAGGTGAGATGGGGCAAGGGTTTTATAAAAAAGGGAGGGAGCGCAGCATTGCCCCTGCCATTCAATACCGTCATCAAGGTAGGTTTGATCAAATGGATGTGGGCATGTACTATACCTTCGAGCCGTTGATCATTGGCACATGGTACAGAGGAGTACCGTTCAAAAGCTTGAATGGCATCGTCAACAACGAATCCATTGTGCTGTTGGTAGGCTTCACAAAAAAAGGCACAAAAGATATTTTGAATATTGGCTATAGCTACGATTTTACTATTTCAAAACTTGGCCCCGGCAGTGGAGGGGCGCATGAGTTTAGCCTTGTCTATTCTTGGAACAGCCGCGACCCGCGCAAGCCAGCAAAAGATAAGTTGGTGATTCCTTGTCCTGATTTTTGATCACCCTTTATGATGAAGGTGATTAAAATACTTTCATTTGTAATTCTCATTGCTTTATTGACTTTGATTACTCAGGTAGGAGGAGTAATATTTCTAATTTCAATCGCTACGTTTCAATTATTCAAGAAAAGAATTAGACATTGGTTTACTAATGCATTGGTGTTTGTGCTTTTATTCTTTTCGATTTATCTAACGTCCATTTTCACATTAGTACCATTTATTGCAGAGCGATTTGGGAGAGTGCCTCTTTCTTTAAATGAAATGAATTCACTACGGCCTACAACCCGATTGACTTTTTTTCTTTGTCGGAATTATGTGAGGCCAGAACTTAGAACTCTTACTTATGAGATCGCTAGAGAAATGAACAATAACTTTCCTAGGACTAAAACAAATTATCTTGAGGCGAATTTCCCATTCATAAATAAATTCCCCTTATTTCCACATTTGAGTCATAGCGATGGAAAGAAGCTTGACCTTTCATTCTATTATTTGGATAAGCAATCTGGGCTTGAGAGTGACCAAGTTCCTTCCTCTATTGGTTATGGGGTTTGCGAAGAGCCTAAACCAAATGAAGAAAATATGCCATCCTTTTGTGAGCAAAATGGGTATTGGCAATACAATTTGTTGACTAAGATTGTTTCTCAAAAAAGTAAAGGCAAGTTTGAGTTCGATGCAAAAAGAACCAAAGCAATAACCAATCTATTTTGTGATCAAAGTTTGATAGGCATGGTTTTTATTGAGCCTCATTTGAAAGCCAGACTGAGGCTAACGAGTAAGAAGATTAGGTTTCACGGTTGTCAGGCTGTAAGGCACGATGATCATTTGCATGTACAATTGAGATGATTTAGATTTTATAAATCTTAAATCTTAAATCTTAAATCTTAAATCTTAAATCTCTACTCCTCCCCACTTCCCCCAATCTTACACACATCATCCATACCAATGTGCAACAGCGCATCGCCAGCATTCACAACGGGATTGTTATTAAGCCCCACTACATAGCCGGTAGAAGGAGATTTAATTTGTTCTTTGAATTCTCCAAAGGGGTCAGTCAAGTTGCCAATGAGTTGATTCTTATGAACCAAGTCGCCACAGTGAATAGTTGGCTGAAATAATCCAGCCGTGCGGGCTCGCGCCCAAGCCGAACTCCAGATGATTTTATTTTCTTGTTTTGGCTCTGGTGCCCAATCGATCATCTTCAAATGTTTCATCAAGCGAAGTGTGCCGTTCACACCTTCTTCAATGGCCTGCTGATCCATTCGCAATGACTCACCGCCCTCATATACAATAATGTTCTTTCCTTTTTTAGAAGCTGTTTGCCTAAGTGAGTGCGGGCGAAAAGGGGAATCAATTGTAAAGGGTGCATGGAATGCTTCTGCGAGTTCTACATTTTTTGGCTCTTGCATCATGCAACGCACTTGCGGGTAGTTGGTACGCATAGCTCCACCTGTGTGAAAGTCGACACCGAAATCAATATTGGGAATAATGTCGTGGGTCATGTGATAAGCAACACGCGAGGCGAGCGAACCCAGTTTACTTCCGGGGAAGGAACGGTTCACATCTTTGCCATCTGGAACTTCGCGCGAGTAATTTAGAAAGCCATAGACATTAATAATAGGCATGCAAACTGTAGTCCCACGTACTACTCGGTTATGACCAGCATCGATAATCCTGCGCACGATTTCCATACCATTGATCTCATCGCCATGCATTCCGGCAGTTAACGCCAACACTGGCCCTGGCTCTACAGCCCGATAAACGTAAATGGGCGTATCAATCTGTGTGCGGGAAGGAAGTCGAGCAATATTGATATTGATCTCTTTAAACTCACCTGGGCGGATTTCGTGTTCTGCTATTGTTATGGTGTTAGGCATTAGGATTTGGGGCTTAGGACTTAGGACTTGAGCCTTCGGGGTCATCTACACCACCAATGGATTTGATGTAAGTGTTGATCATTCTTCCTATTGCTTCTAATTCCATGATTAATTGATCGAACTTTGTTTGGTCTATTAATTTACGGCTCATTGCTTTCGTGAGCCATGTTTTCGTTTCAAATAAGGAGCCTCTTGAGTAGTAAGCAAAATTTTTTATTTCCTTAAAATGAAAACGGCCTAATCCTTCCGAGAGATTTGCCGCAATAGAATCAACGGCTCGAACTAACTGCTTCCCAATGGTATCTTTTTCAAAATAACTCCATGTACCAACCACTTTCCATATCTCCTCTCCAAGCTCCATCGCCTTCTGATACGTTTTAAAATCCTCCAAGCTATGTATCATAAATATTAAATTTTAAGTTTTATCCTAAATCTTGGAATGGATTTTCGCGAGGCACTAAGTTCTAGACTCTAAGTCCTAAGCCCCAATAACCAAGTCCTATTTATGCATTAATCTTGTCTTTCTGAATCTTTTTCTTTCCTGCATGTTTCTCAAGGTATTCAATAATCTTTCCACCTATGTCTACTTTAGTAGCACCTTCGATTCCTTCTAGCCCTGGTGATGAGTTTACTTCAATGATTAGTGGCCCGCGCTTAGAAGGGAGCATATCAACACCCGCTACAGCCAAGCCCAATTTCTTTGCTGCGATAATGGCCGCATGTTTTTCGTGGCGATCTAGTTTTACCACCGTTGCCGTGCCACCTCGGTGCAAGTTCGAACGGAACTCACCATCGCGCGCTTGCCTACGCATGGCGCCTACCACTTCGCCATTTATAACAAACGCACGAATGTCTGCACCCTTTGCTTCTTTGATAAATTCCTGCACAATGATGCGTGCTTTTACTCCGTGAAAAGCTTCAATGACTGACTGAGCTGCTTTTTTGTTTTCGGCCAATACTACACCAAGGCCTTGTGTTCCTTCGAGCAACTTAATTACGACAGGCGCACCGCCTACCGCTTCAATGACACCTTCCGTATCTTTTGAATAATCCATGAAAATTGTTTTGGGTAAACCTAAACCAGCGCGCGAAAGTATTTGCATACTGCGAAGTTTATCGCGTGAGCGAATCAATGCTTGCGACTCCACCGCAGTGAAAACCTTCATCATTTCAAACTGGCGGACAACGGCTGCTCCATAAAAAGTTACCGATGCGCCAATGCGCGGAATGATGGCATCGAAGTAATCGAGCTTGCGACCATTGTACCACACCATCGGGTTTTTCTTTTCAATTAGTAGCACGCACTTCATGTGATCAATGATCTCTACTTTGTGCCCGCGCTTTTCACCCGCTTCTTTAATTCTTTTGGTTGAATAGAGCTTAGCGTCCCTCGATAAAATGGCGATGTTCATACCTCGGTTATTTTGCTTTGAAAGTACAAATCTTTTTTAGTTACATCTATGAGGAAACGATTTCTTAATATCTTCCTTCCCAACAAAACAGGAAAGCGCAGTTTCTCTCGGTCGCTCAATGTAAACTCCGCTCGAATTTTTCGATCAAAGATTTTGATGGTGGTTTTTATTACGAAGCGCATCTCGGCTTCACCAAATGAGTTCTTTATTTCACGTTGGGTAAATTTTTTTACGGTGAATTTCATTCCCGTGAACTCTGGATGTTCTTCATCTAATAGCACGAATTCCAGTTTTCCATTCACCACTTCTGCGCTTGAGCAGTGGAGGCTGCAGGTGTATGCGCCCGTGTCAATTTTGGCATGGATATTCTCAAGGCCTAGGCCAGGAAGGTCAACACGGTCAGATCGGCCAAGGGTTTGCATGAGAAGAAACCCCAAACTACTTCATTTTGAAAAATAAAAAAAGCCTTACCCCGATTGTTATCGGAACAAGGCCTTTACTATTCATGAATAAAAAAATTATCCTTTAGAGATTTTGAATGAAACCGAAGTGTTTTCCCACTCCATCACCACATTTCCATCCTTTATATTGATGGTGAATGTTTCAACGAAAGCGGCTGTTTTGGTTGGTTTTACCTTCACACGGAGCACATCTTGCTTGTCTGTGTAATCATAATGCCCCCACTTAATGTCCTTGTTAATAATGATAGTCCATTCGTTTTCTCCGGGAATAGTGTACAAACCATACTTTCCTTTCGGAACAGCTTGACCTTCTACTTTTGCATTGGCACTAAAATCAATTGAGGTAGTTGCGTTTGCTCCTGTTCTCCAGACTTCTCCGAAAGGAACGAGGGCTCCGATAATTTTGCGCCCTTTTGCAGAGGGTTGATGATAGTCGATAGTTACGGCAACGCCATCGATCGTTGCGTTTGCTTTAGCGGGAGGGCTTGGCATTTTTTTGTCTTGTGCCATGCTTGTAATAGAGAGGGCACTTACTAGCAACAGAAAAAGGATTGATTGTTTTTTCATTTGTTAAATGGTTTTAGTTTGAAAATTTTGTAATAGCGAAAAATGCCTTTCAGGTTTATTTCCGAAAGGCATTTTCAAATTTAATAAATATAACCTGTAAACTACTGGGAATAACGGAGTAAGTGGTGAAATGGTTTTTGAGACTTTGAGTTTTTATTAGTTCAATCTGTTAATTTTTTGTTAACAATCAATTATGAATATGCTTTATCGATTGATGTTCAACGAGTTTGCTGTGTCAGATCAATTTGATTAAACATCTAATTTCCAATTGAATAAAAAATATGAGTAACTGAACTAATTGTCGTGCAGGCGATGTTTAAGAGCAATAGAAAATTAAACCAACTTAAATTTTTCAACTATGAATTATGTAATTACTGGATCACTCGGGCACATTAGCAAACCTGTTATTCAAAAACTAAAAGCAGCAGGTCACGCCATTACTGTTATCACCAGCAACCAAGATCGAGTAAAAGATATTGAAGCGCTTGGCGCGAAGGCTGCTGTTGGCTCTGTAGAGGATGCGGCTTTTATTTCTAAATCTTTTGCAGGTGCAGATGCTGTTTATTTGATGATTCCACCTAGCTGGACATTGACGGGGGGTTGGTTAGAGTATCAACAAAAAATAGCTAATAACTACATCAACGCTATTAAAACTGATGGAATTAAGAATGTAGTTCTTCTCAGCAGCGTGGGCGCACACATGCGCAAAGGTTCTGGCCCTGTAGATGGGCTAGGTTACGCAGAAGAGAAATTAAGTGAGCTAAAGGATGTGAATGTAAAAATGCTTCGTCCTTCTTATTTCTTTTACAATTTGTTTGGAATGGCGGGTATGATCAAGCACATGAATATTTTGGGATCTAATTTTGGCAGTTCCGATGAGAAATTAGTGCTGGTGCACACCAATGATATTGCTGATGTAGTAGGTGAAGAATTATTGGGATTGAAATTCAAAGGACAGACAGTTCGCTACATTGCGAGCGATGAAAGGCATCCAAAAGAAATTGCCGAAGTATTGAGCAAGGCAGTGGGCAAGCCAGGTACGCCTTGGGTAGAATTTACTGATGACCAAGCCCTGCAAGGAATGTTGCAAAACAATTTACCCAAGACAATTGCTGATGGTTATGTAGAACTGGGCGCAGCACTACGCACAGGCAAGGCGCAAGAAGATTATTGGAAAAACAAACCTACGCAATTAGGCAAAGTGAAATTAGAAGATTTTGCGAAAGAGTTTGTGGGAGTTTATAATTCGTAGCAGTGGGACTTATGACTTGGGTCTTAGAAATTAGATGCTGAGTCTGCTTTGATGGCTCTTATGCCTCGCAGAGTCTCCGCCTAGGGACTCTGCGTCTCTTTCGTATTTGCGGGGATTCCCGAAACGGGAGACTCCGCGAGGAAATAAAGCTAGTACATCAATACAGTTTTGATTGTAGGCTTTGCCAACTGCCTCCGTTGTGTACATGAAGGAAGCCATTGGACAATAATATTTTTTTGGCCATGCCGCTTCGCATACCCGATGCACAGCAAGTGATGATGGGTGTTTCCTTATTGCGAAGTTTGTTGAGGTCTCTGAGCAGTTGATCAACGGAAATATTAATCGATTGAGGGATGTGGCCTTGTGCGTATTCGCCTTTGCTGCGCACATCTAAAATAATTGCGCCTTCTTTTTTTAGCAGTGCAAAATCTATTTTGGGACCGAAGCCCAGTAAGTTTAGAAAAGATTGCAGCATAAGATTAGAGGAGCTTTTATTTCAGTTGTAGTGAACGTTCTATGGAATGCTCGGCAAGGGATAGTAGTGGAAAGCCCGAAGTGAAATGGATTTGTGAGTGGCCGGACTTGTAACGGATAGCCCGGTGGCCTTGCGCCTCGCTTGGCCATGCCGCAAAAAAAATTATAAAACTCGGTGTGATTTTTATCAAGAAAGCAGGAAAAGAAAAATCAATGGAAAGATTATTCCGACCAAGGCGAGCTTCCAACCGCGCGCGCTGAAACTAGTGTCGCCTTTTTGGATGAACATTCCTGTCAGCGCAATCACAATCATGCCTATGCCGAAAATATCTGAGTAATAAATCCACCACTTGCTGGTGTCTTGGTGGAGCTTGGTCATTTGCCCAAGGATGGGAGTGGTGCGGTAACTTTCTATTTTGCCTTTGCCAGAAAGTAGATCGATAGTTACATCATTGGTGGTATAGGAGATTTTTAGTTTGTCACCATCTACATTAAATCTGCGCATATCACCTTCGATGCTTTGTGTTTTTGTAAAGTTTTTGATGAAGGCATCGTTGATGGAATCTTTATGAATAATTGGAATTGAAATTTCTTTGGAATCGTAAATATATCTTCTTGGGTGCCATGATTGGCGATGATTGAGGAAAATCCCCGAAATGGCGAAGGAGATGATGAGGCCTACAAAGAAATAAGCGATGTCTCTATGGGTGTTGCGGGCGGTTAAATTCATTATATATATATTTTAGGGTTGCTGATAGACAACGGCTCGTCTTGTTTTATTCCTGCTTTAAAAAAATTATTTACCAAATGGGTTCAATGCATTTAATGCCCGCTTGCCTCCACCCATTTTGTTCATCATCTTCATCATCTTGCGCATGTCTTCAAATTGTTTTAATAATTGGTTGACTTGCTGGATAGAAGTGCCGCTGCCTTTTGCTATTCGTGTTTTTCTACTTGCGTTGATTTTGTCGGGGTTCTCACGCTCTTCCAGTGTCATTGATTTAATGATGGCCTCCACGGGCTTGAAGGAATCATCATTGATATCAACGTCTTTCATGGCCTTGCCCATGCCGGGGATCATGCCGAGCATGTCTTTCATGTTGCCCATTTTTTTGATCTGATCCAGTTGCTTTAAAAAATCGGTGAGGTCGAATTGGTTCTTGCGCATTTTTGCGTTGAGCCTCTTCGCTTCGTCTTCGTCAAAAGTTTGTTGCGCTTTTTCTACCAAGCTCACCACATCTCCCATACCCAAGATGCGCCCTGCCATCCGATCTGGATAGAAGCGATCAATGGCTTCCATCTTCTCGCCCGAGCTAACGAACTTGATCGGCTTGTCAACTACGCGCCTAATTGAAAGCGCAGCACCGCCACGTGTATCACCATCTAACTTGGTCAGCACCACACCATCAAAATTCAATCGATCATTGAATGCCTTGGCGGTGTTTACAGCATCTTGCCCTGTCATGGAGTCAACGACAAACAAAGTCTCAGAAGGCTTTAGTACTTCTTTCAGCTTGGCGATCTCGTCCATCATCTGCTCATCCACGGCCAAGCGTCCTGCGGTATCGACAATGACTACACGGTGATTATTTTTCTTGGCGTGTTCAATAGCTGCCTTTGCTATTTTAACGGCATCTTTATTTTCAGGCTCTGCATAAACCTCTACACCAATTTGTTGGCCTAATATTTTTAGTTGATCAATAGCAGCAGGACGGTAGATATCACAAGCCGTCAATAACACTTCGCGGCCTTGTCGTTTTAGATAGTTGGCAAGCTTACCCGAAAAAGTGGTCTTACCTGAACCTTGTAAACCTGCAATGAGAATGATAGCGGGATTGCCTTCGATGCGAATGTCTTCGCTGGCCCCGCCCATGAGTTGGGTCAGTTCATCATTGGTGATTTTGGTGAGCAGTTGGCCGGGCGATATGGCTGTGAGCACGTTCTGCCCCATTGCCTTTTCTTTGATCTCGTCTGTTACATCTTTGGCAACTTTATAGTTAACGTCCGCATCGATCAACGCCTTGCGTATTTCCTTGATGGTGCTGGCTACGTTGATCTCGGATATGCGACCTTGACCCTTGAGGGTTTGAAATGCTTTTTCGAGCTTGAGACTGAGGTTATCGAACATGGTATTTGAAAATAGTTGACAAAGGTAGCATGGTAAATGGAATCTAAAAAGAACAATTGACTACTACTTTCCAGCCAATTTTTGAATCTGGCTGATGAAGTATTTCGCGCTGCTACAATTGGGATGTTCAGCGGCTTTCATAATAGAAAAGCCACATTTGTCAATCATTTGATTTGCAAGGATTATTTTAGTGGGTACTCCTCTTCCCATTTTCTCTATTCGAAGCCTTCGAATTTTTTCAAAAGGATTTTCAACGATCTCAGGATTGTCAATTGTAAAACTTTGGTCGTTCAAAAGGTTTCGCATTGCCTGTATATCGGCAAGAAACCAAGCTTCGACTTCTTTTACGGTTACTGCGACAACATAATTGTTAGATAGATTGATCCTATCCTTTGTTAAAGTAATGCACTTGTTTTCATCTAAATCGGTAAGGATTAAAATTACAGTTGCGCCTTTGTCTTTTAAGATTTGAGTATACCTTTCAATGTTATGAGGCAGAAGATTTTTATTGCCAGTTGCATCTACAACATCCTTTATAAAATCAATTTTTAATGAACTCAAATAATCTTGAAAGGAAGAAGATTCTAGGATAATCTTCTCTGTTGCTCCTTCACCGATGAATCCAAGTTTCACCATGGAATTCCACCGCCTAATGAATTGGTCAATAGGGCTTCATCCATCTTTAATCCATGAAGATCCATGCCAGTCACTTGCTTGGTTTGGGTCATACCATTTACTTTGTCAACCAAAATTATTTCTTCCGGACGAAGTTCAGATACTAAAGTCTGCGAATGTGTATTGAGCCAGATATAGTGACCTTTCTCTGCGCACTGGGTGCGGATGATGTTCACCAACTCTCTCACTACTTTTGGATTTAGACCATTCTCTGGTTCCTCAATGCAGAGGAACTGTGGCGTATCACTTTGGTAAATAGCTGCTAAGATTGCTAAGATGTTGTAAGTGCCATCGGAGATTAGACGTTTTGTTAAAGGCTTTTTTAGTGATTTTTCGTAAATGATTAAGTTATCTGTTCCGCTTAACTCTTCTGATACGATTTCTGCTCTTTCAAATTCGGGTACTAAAAGTTGAATTATTTCTAAGATTTCGTTTTTCTTATCAGGATCATTAAAAATTCTCTTAATAACCTTCTCAAGATTAGAGGCGTCAAGGGTCAGTTTAGAGTCATCGTGAGCGTTTATTTTTTTAAGTGATGTATTACCAATAAATAATCTATTAAAATTGATGAGTTGCTTAAATTCTTTGCTTTGTGGGTCAATAATCCTTTCGTGATGAGTTCTCAAGTTTAATATTGAAGCATCAATATAAAAATGAAAGGATGAAGGCACTTTGAGTTCTGACTTTGGGATACCTAAATCAATTTTAAGATTGATTTCATCATCTTCCGATGCTAAATTTTGATGTCGTATTTCATTGAAGTTTCCGAAAAGACGTAGCGCCTCTTCTATTTCGAAAGAATTGCAGTAGTCAAAAAACTCCAACGCCTCAAAAATATTACTCTTGCCTGCCCCATTAGCGCCAACAAAAACAGTAAAAGGGCTGGGCGATTTGAGTATGATTTCCCCAATGGACTTAAAGCCTTTTATCTTTAGTTCTTTGATATTCATCTTTCAAAATTAATCAATTGCAAACAGATTTGGATTATGATCGGAATGAAATCAATGGATACGCTTCCCCCGCCTTAAATTCATTTTTGTCCAAAGGCAATTCCAAAAACCCATCCACTTTTTTTAAATTGGCAAAATCGCCAGAACCACCACCAACAATTGGATAGGCCATCCATTTACCGTCTTCGTTGATCACTTTTACCTGCAAAAAATAAGTGAGGGGCACTGTAAAAGAAAAATCTTCTGATAGAATAGCTTTTTGAATGGGTGCTTCTGCACCCAAACTTTTGAGCAGCCAAGGTTTGAGGTATCGATGGAAGCACATAAATGTGGAGACCGGATTCCCCGGAAGGGCAAAGACAAATTTTGTTTCTGATCGACCGAACCACATCGGCTTACCTGGTTTTTGACTCACTTGATGAAATAATTTTTGGATGCCAAGCGACTCCAGCACCTTTGGTACAAAGTCAAATTTACCTTTGGATACACCACCTGATAAAATGATCAAGTCGAAATGAGAGTGGATTTTTATCAATTCTCTTTTTAGTTCTTCCTCGTCATCTGCCGAATGAAAAAGTTCTGCACCACCTCCCATTGTCGAAAGAGCGGCCTGCAAGGCATAACTATTTGAAGTTCGTATCTGATGAAGGAGTGGCACTTGATCTACACCCACCAACTCATTGCCTGTTGAGATGATGGCCGTTTTGGGGAAAGACTGGATGGCCACCGTTGTTTTCCCTACAGATGCAAGCAAGGCCACCTCGGCAGGAGAAATTATAGAACCCATGGGCAGCAGAACTTGATTTTTTTTTGCATCGCTTCCCTGTACGTGAATGTTCTGACCTTTTTCTACACTTGATGTTAATATGATCGCTTTCCCATTTTCTATTTTTAAGTTTTCATAAGGTACAAGCGTGTCCGTTCCTTCGGGCATCATAGCACCGGTCATGATTTCGATGCAATGACCATTCGTAGAAAGTTTTTTCTGAGGCTCACCTGCAGCTTGCACAGCCTCGATAGTGAATTGAGTAACACCACTTTGATACGCAGCATATCGGAGAGCAATCCCATCCATGGTAGCCCGGTGATAGGGTGGGAGGTCGCGATCGGTCAAGATTGGCGCAGCCAGAATCTTGCCAAGGCTATCTGTTAAACCTACTTCTTTTACTTTGGGTTGAAAGAGATTGGAAAGAATTATAGAAGTAGCTTCCTGTACACTGACCATGTTTTAGTAATTTTAGGCAAGATGAAAAATAAATTTACACATATCCACGCATCGGGCAACCCCCAAATGGTAGATGTTTCTAAAAAGAAAGCGACCGTACGCATTGCCAAGGCTCAAGCTATTGTCTTTTTGGGAAAGGAAATCATGGAGCGCATGAAAGGCGATGAATTGATCACTAAGAAAGGCCCTGTTTTTCAAACTGCTATCATTGCTGGCGTGATGGGGGCAAAGAAAACTTCTGAACTGATTCCTTTTTGTCATCCTCTTGGTTTGGAGGATGTGCAGATCAAGATCACTACCAAAAAATCAAAAGCGATTATCGAATCCATTGCAAAAGTAACTGGCAAGACTGGTGTGGAGATGGAAGCGTTGACAGCTGCATCTGTGGCTGCACTTACTATTTATGATATGTGCAAGGCATTATCTCATAACATCATCATTGAAGAAGTTAAGTTGATGGAGAAGACGGGAGGGAAGAAGGATTTTAGGAGGAAGAAATGATTTTAGGTCTTAGATATAGAGTAAGCGTTAAACGCATCCATAAAAACCTAAGTAGAATGTAAGACTGAGGTTGTCGAAGTCGTTAGTATACGAAAAGCCACAAGTTGGTTTCAGGCTCAACCTGACAAGGTTTTAGAGATGCCCTTAATTTAAATGGTATCATCAAGTATTACCCTTGCCCGTTTTGATTTCCGAAAGAAATCGTTGCACTCGTTAATGGCAATTCTGTAGAGCCAAGCTGAAAAAGGCAATCCGCGAAGCTGAAACTTACTTATGCCTTTTAGAGCCTTTAAGAACACTTGTTGCGTGAGATCGCCAGTCAGTTCCTTGTCGCCAGTACGATGGAAAATGAACAAAAAAATCTTCTTAAAATACTTTTCATAGAGAGGCTTAAATGCTTCTGAATCAGACTGTGATCTTTTGACCAGAATATCTTCATTCAATCTTTCTGCTTCGGTTAATTTAGGTAGCGGTTTGCTCATTGTCTTTAGAAAACTATCATTAAAATGCTCACTTCTTTAAAAGATACACATGAAAGAAGAAAATTAATGAATAAAAGTTACGCACGTCTCGTTTAGCGATATTTTGAAAAACAGGCAGCGTTAACACATTGTAGCTTTATCAAAAATAGTCTACTTATGAAAACAGTTAGGAGTTTTATTCCCTTCATCCAACTGAACTCGATTCAGTTGGATTTGTTTGCAGTATTAATTGGTGCTTTGTTGGTAGCTTCAGCCTTTGGAACGATCGTGGTGATGATCGTGAGCAAATTTTAGAGAAAATTATATTAAGGATGGGCTGACACCCATTCTTCACCATCTTCAAAAATCTCTTTTTTCCAGATGGGTACGGTTTGCTTGAGATTGTCAATGATAAATTGACATGCTTCAAAAGATTCCTTTCTATGTGCTGTAGAGATGGCGACCACCACGGCCACTTCTCCAACTACTAAAGTGCCAACCCGATGACTAACCGCCCAGTTTTTAACTCCCCATTTCGTAGTAGCTAACTGAACTATCTTTTCAATTTCTTTTTTTGCCATGGGTTCGTAGGCTTCATATTCTAGCCGAACCACATTCTTGCCAGAGGTTTTCGATCTCACTGTTCCGATAAACACATTCAACGCACCTGCTTCACCGCTTTCGGCAGCTCGGATTATTACGGGGACATCAATTGGCTTATTGGTGATTTCAGTCATCTTAATACTAAAATAATCCAAATATAAACAGGATGATTGCTTATCTTCGCTCTCACACACGAATTAAAAAATGATTTTATGAAGGAATATCTAAGCAGACTACAACTTCTCTTTCTAGTACTAACTCTTTCTATCACCACCTCATTCTCACAAACCCGAATCTTTCCAGTTGTTAAAAGCTATGGAGGAATTTTTGAAATTCCTTATGCTGTTGAAAGACCTGATCCTAGCCTAGATTACAAAATTGTGATTGAGGTAGAGCGTGAAAGCGAGCACCCAGATTCCTTGAGTTGGGCAATAAACAATGTAGCACGATTGGTAAACTTGCATGTAATGGGCGGTGTGCCAAAAGAAAAGCTAGACGTGGTAATTGTCATTCATGGTGGTGCTACTTATAATACTATGCAGAATATGGCCTACATGAAAAAATACAAAACCAATAATCCGAATATGAGGCTGCTCCACGAGTTATCAGAAGCAGGTGTAAAGATTTTTGTATGTGGGCAATCGTTGATCAACCGCAAAGTAGATCGAACTAAATTGTTGCCAGAAGTAAAAGTGGCAACCTCTATGCTCACCACTTTGACCACTTATCAATTGAAGGGGTATGCGTTGTTGAAGTTTTAAGGTAAAGTCACCTTATCAGTAAGTCTTAGAAACTACGCTATAATTGGCTACGCTAACCGTCTAAAAATATGTTAATCTGTTTGGATAATTAACATTTCATATTACATTTGTATTGTATATCAATACACGTAACAGAACGACTAAACAAAACACTACAATGGAGACCACTCAAAAACAAAATCAATTAAGAAATGATCGACTCTTTCGACCACAAAGGACTCCAGGAGCTTTTTAGAAGTGGTAAAACAACTAGGCTACCACAAGAACGCTTAAAAAAAGTCAAAGGAATATTGTTATTGATTGACTCGGCCGTGAACATTACAGATTTAAGAATTCCCGCTTTAAGACTTCACCAATTGAAAGCACCACCCTATATAGGTTATTGGTCGCTAGATGTTTCAGGAAATTATCGGATAATTTTTACTTTCGATAACGGCTTTGCGAGCCATTTGGATTATTTAGACACACATTAAAAAATGAAAAAATTTATTCAACATAGCCCGCCACATCCAGGTGAGATACTGATTGAATTTTATTTTGAGCCGCTTAATCTTACGATATCAGAGGCGTCACAGAAATTATTTATAACGAGGCCGAATCTTTCTTCGATCATTAATGGAAGAGCTGGTATCTCTCCACTCATGGCCACTAAATTGGCCAAAGCTTTCAAAACCTCACCCAAATACTGGATGAACATTCAGGCCAGCTACGACCTTTGGCAAGTATCGCAGAGGGAAAAAAAGACGATTGATGAAGTGAAGGAATTGGTATAAGCCCTCAATCGCATAGATTTAGGAAATAAATCATGCAGTATGATCATACACGGCCACCCAAAGCCCATTCTTTTTTCTAAATAAAAGAGTAAATACCCCGGTCGGACTATCTTTTTCCCTTGTAAGAAAATATTTCCCTGTAACCAAATAGCTATCACTTGAAATAAAGTCCATCCGCATTATTTCAAAGCGAAGGATACCCATTGCAGCTTTGTTAGGATAACTTCGTTTGTATCTAGCCAATGTGCTGTCCCAACCATTGGTGATTTTTGATCCAATGAATAGGAGGGAATCTGATTTCCAATAGCCTTGCATAAACCCTTCGATGTCGTTTCCATTCCACGCTGTTACTTGCTTATCTAAGACCTCACGAATTGATTTTTCGTCCAAAGGATTTGACTTACTTGCTTCCTTTTGTGCTGCCTGTTGGCATGAGACTAAAAGAACTAAAAGGCTTATGGCAACAATTTTAAATGTCATGATTTTTGGGTTGATGGATATAAATTTAACCAATCCAAATTTGCACATTTGCAGATTAATAAATTGACTTTCCATGCGAAAAATTAAATTTTCAGATATACTCCCACACCTCATTGCCATTGCAGTATTCTTTTTGGTGACCATCTTCTTCTATAGTCCTATTTTTTTTGAAAATAAATCGATCATTCAGTCTGACATTCAACAGTTTCAAGGTGGCAGTAAAACACTGAGTGACTACCGTGAAGCAACGGGCGAAGAAGGTTTGTGGGCTTCCAATATGTTCAGCGGAATGCCCGCCTATTTAGTGAGCTTGCGGTGGAGCGATGGCCCCGTGGTTTGGACTAAGAGAATAATGGCCGTGTTTCTACCTCATCCAGTCAATAATATCTATCTCGCATTTCTCTGTTACTACATTTTGCTTTTATCGTTTCGTGTGCGTCCTTACTTAGCCATTGGAGGTGCGCTTGCCTTTGGGCTTTCATCTTATTTAATTATTGGTCTATCTGCTGGGCACAATGCGCGCATCGGAGCTATTGCTTTCATGCCGCTGGTCATTGCTGGAATTCATTTGGCTTTTTCAGGAAGAAGAATTTTGGGTTTTGGAGTGACAGCTATGGCTTTGGCTCTTCACTTGCGCGAAAACCACTTACAGATCACCTACTATTTAGTTTTGATTGTTGGAATATATGGATTGGTGCAGCTCGTTTATGCCTATCGAGCCAAACAGATTGGAGAGTTTTTCAAAACGATAGGATTGCTCATCCCAGCGGCTCTTATTGCCATTGGTTCTTTTTTTGGGCCACTGTGGGCTATCGATGAATATACTCATTACTCTATCCGCGGCCCGTCTGAGCTATTGAATCTCAATTCACAAGTAGGTGTGAGCGGGCTCAGTAAGGATCGCGCCTTTGCTTATAAGTACGGAGTGATGGAGTCAATGGTTTTGATGATTCCAGACTTCTACGGAGGTGCAAGTACAAAATCTTTTGTTCAGGATCAGAACAGTGCAACCTACAAAGCTCTTGTCAACTCGGGCGATAATGAATTAGCAAATAAACTTGCTCCGTATGCTTCAGCTTATTGGGGGCCGCAAGATTTTTCGGGAGGTTCCTACTATGCAGGAGCTATCGTTATTTTTCTTTTCGTGATGGGGATTTTATTTGCTGATAAAAAATATGTGTGGTGGTTAGTGTCATTGAGTGCGTTAAGCTTGATGCTGAGCTGGGGGGATAGCTTCTCTTCTTTCAACTACTTTATGTTCGATTACCTTCCGGGGTACAACAAGTTTAGATCACATAATTTTGCTTTGGTAATCATTCTTCTTTCTATGCCGTTGCTTGGTATGATTGGGCTGGAAACTTTTTTGACAAAAGGCATCGATAAGAAGTCAAAAGAAAAGCTCTTGATTGCTTTTATCTTCACTGGCGGGCTGTGCTTGGCATTACTAATTTTTGCGGGGCTTGGCAGTTTTATCAAAGATGGCGAAGGCCAACTCCCTGTATGGTTTACAAAAGCATTAGCGGCAGATAGAAGAAGCTTATTGCGCGATGATGCCTTTCGCTCACTCGCTTTTATCCTCTCGGTTTTTGTCATGCTTTATTTTAATGTGGGCAAGAAAATCTCTGAGATCGGTTTTTATGCCTTTTTGATTTTTATGATTGCGATGGATATTGCCATTGTAGACAGACGTTATTTCTCCAAGGAAAATTTTCAACGGAAGCGTGACAATTCATTTCTTACCAATACGCCTGCCGATGAAGAGATTCTGAAAGATAAAAGTTATTACCGTGTTTACAATTTACAAAACCCAATGGCAGAAGCTAAGACATCGTATAGCCATCATTCATTGGGCGGTTATCATGGCGCCAAGCTAAGAAGGTATCAAGACCTTTACGATTCATGCATTTCAAAAGAAACACAGGTACTGTATGCCGATGCGCAAACGGGGCAATTGGATTTTAAAAAATATAATGTGTTGAATATGCTCAACGCTAAATATGTTATTTATGGGCCAGAAGAAGGAAATATTATTCCTAACCCAAATGCGAATGGAGCAGCTTGGTTTGTGAAGGAGGTAGTAACGGTAAATTCACCAACGGAAGAGTTGAAAAAAGTAGGGGAGGTGGAAACCAAATCGGTGGCAATAATGAATGGCTTCAAGCCGCAGGCCTCAGGCTACACGCTTGATAGTTTGTCGAGAATAACTTTAAGTGAATTCAAACCTGCTTATTTGAAGTATGAATCTCAATCTTCTACAGATGGATTGGCAGTGTTCTCAGAAATTTATTATCCAAAGGGTTGGCATGCATCCATTGATGGAAAAGAAGCTACTATTCTTCGTGCTAATTATGTTTTGCGTGCTCTTGAAGTCCCGAAAGGAAAGCACGTGATTGAATTTAAGTTTGAACCGAAGCCATATATGATAGGAAATAAAATTACACTAGCTTCAAGTTGGGTGGTGTTGTTTGTAATGATCGGGTGTTTGGCGTGGGTTGCCAATTATAATAAGGAATAGAGACTGAAGATCATCTCCAAAACTCCAATGGTGAGCCTGTCGAAGTCAGACTGAGTTTATCGAAGTCAACTTAAAGTTCAATAGTAGGTTTCGACACGCTCAACCTGACAGAGTTTAAAGACGCCCTGAGGTTTGAAATTTGATGAGGGTCAGTCTTTTCCAAAAAATCCCTTTTCTAAAAAGCAAAAAGCCCCTTCCGTCTGAAGGGGCTTTTTGTTACCTAAACCTAAACCTATGAGAGAAATTACTCTACTCTTGCACATTAGAACGAGAATGTGCTTTTGAGGTTGCGGATTTTTTGTAATTTTTTTTATAGAGAGATAATTGATTGCTGAAAATTGAGATGTAAGTCATTGATTTTTAACTAATTGCTTTGTTGCTAGTCGTGCCACCGCTCAAAGCGGTGGC
>JAYWHU010000066.1:0-14982 GCA_043777495.1 Cyclobacteriaceae bacterium
TCAACCCCAAATATCATTGGGGTAATAAAGGGTAGAGCTATTTTTTGATTTTTAAACAAAAAAATGATTTTCACACAGCCTCGCAAACGCGCACCAACAAAGGGAGTTTATGCATCTTTTTTTTTGCGATACAATTATATAAAAAGACACTAAACTACGTGCTGGCTTCGGCCAGGGATAGGAGCGAAAAGCCCACAGCGAGGAACGAGCGAGGATTTGTAGCGGATAGCCCGGTGCCCCTGCGCCCCGCGGGGCAGGCCGCAAAGAATATCTTAAGTTGAACCGCGATCTTTGTCAACGGTCAACTGCCTATTTGTTAACTATTGCCTACTGCTTTTGCCTATTGCCTATTTTTTTCCCAAGCTTTGTAAAATAAAACTCTCCCCGCCCGCGTCTATGATGGAAATTGCGGCAGATGGACTTGGCGATGCAACAAATAAAAGAAAGCACATTCCTGAATGAGAAAGACAAGCTGCTCGGGTTTATCCGCAGCAGGGTGTCATCGGTGGAGGAGGCGGAGGATATCCTTCAGGATGTGTTTTTTCAATTTGTGTCGGGCTTTGAAACCATCGAGTCGCTGGACAGAGTCACGTCTTGGTTGTACAGTGTGGCACGCAACAAAATCATCGATCGGTACCGTAGAGATGCCGCCCGCCCACAGCGCACGGACTTTGAGTTGATCTGGGGAAAAGATGATGATGCGCCTTTGACGCTTCAAGATATTCTGCCAGACTTGGACAACACGCCTGAATCGACTCTCCTCCGTGAGGCGATATGGGACGAGATCACCGATGCCCTCGCGGAACTTCCTGCTGATCAGCGAGAAATTTTTATACAAAATGAAATGGAAGAAAAGGGTTTTCGGGAAATTTCTGAAGAGACTGGCGTATCGATCAATACCTTGCTTTCGCGAAAGCGGTATGCGATACTCGCGCTGAGGAAGAGGTTGCAGAGGTTTTATGATGATGTGATGGGGTAGGGGATGTAAGATGTAAGATTTAAGATGTGAGATTTGAGATTTGAGTTACTTGAAAGATTTTTTGTTGGGGATGGCGTAGCGGTATCAAATCTTAAATCTTAAATCCTAAATCTAAAATGAATTCGAGTTATTAAAATTAAAATATTGAATTATGAAAAAGGGATTGTGGATTGGAGGGATGGTAGTGTTGGGTGTGTTGGCGATAGTGGCCTTTACATTCGTGACCATGTATTTGTGGAATTGGCTGGTGCCGGATTTGTTTCATGGCCCACAGATTAATTTTTGGCAAACCATGGGATTGTTTGTGTTAAGCAAAATACTTTTTTCAGGATTTGGCAAAGGAGGGCATAACCACAATGGCAAGTGGCGCGGGTATTGGAAAGATAAGTGGCAAGCGATGACGCCCGAGGAAAAAGAAAAATTTAAGGCAAGAATGAAAGACAAGTGGTGCTACCAACCGAAGGATGATAAAGAGGGCGTTGCAAACGGTTGATGGGATGTTTCTTTAAAAATTAACCAAAATTTATTGAAAAAACCGCAACCATAAAGCGGAAAAGGCGTTGGAGGAAACTGTGGAAACTTTGGTAAAGTAAAAAGTTTCCATAGTTTTGCGCCCGTTACAGTGTGCTACGAAGCTTAAGCCACAGCTTTATTTCATAAGCAGTTGGTTTATTAAGCCGTACTACCGAGGTAAATAAGCGAAGTAGCATGGAAGAAAAAGAGACAAAAGACAAGATTTTGATTGGTGCCGAGGGCCTCTTCATGAAGTACGGCATCCGCAGTGTTTCGATGGATGATATTGCTCGGCATCTTTCTGTTTCCAAGAAAACACTGTACCAACATTTTGCCGATAAGGATGAGTTGGTGACGATCATGTCGCAAGGACACATGAAGCGCGAAGTGAAAGAATACGAGGAGATAACGAATGCATCAGAAAACTCCATTGATGAGCTAAATAAAATCTCACTTCAAATCAAATGCGATATGGAAGATATGAACCCTTCGTTGCTGTATGATTTGCAAAAATTTCACCCTCAGGCGTGGGCGTTGTGGCTCGACCACAAAAATGATTTTATCAAAAGCTCTATCGTTCGTAATTTAAAGCAGGGAATTAGCGAGGGGTATTTTCGTCCAGAAATTAATCCAGAGGTGATGGGCATCAGTCGATTGATCTTGATTGAGGCGGCTTTTGATGGCAACTTATTTCCCAAAGAGAAATTCAACTTGGTCGAATTGCAATCCCAGTTTTTTGATCACTTCGTCTATGGTCTATGCACGGACAAGGGCAGAAAACTTTACGAGAAATACAAACAGAATACAACAACCCAAACAACCAAACATAAACATGAATCGATTTTATAGACTAACACTTTTTGTGACTGCTTCGCTGATGGCGATGAGGTCATTCGCGCAAGAAGCCCCCGCGACATTTACACTGGAGCAATGTATCGAGTACGCTTTGAAGAATTCTATCAACGCGCAGAACGCGGTGATTGATCAGCAGATAGCTGCGGCTAAAGTAAGAGAGACAGTAGGATTGGGCCTCCCTCAAATAACTGGTAGTGCGTCTGTGCAACATAACGAGAACTTGAGAAGGTTTTTTGCATCCTACGCAACAGCGCAGGGCTTTGCAGGAACAAACAAAACTACGGGGTTATCTAACCTAGATATACCAGGTTTAGCCCCAACTGATGTTGTTGCATCTCAGAATTTTTTCCAATTGAAAAGTAGTGGAGACGTGGGCATCAGCATCAATCAATTGATATTTAGCGGAAATTATTTAGTTGGGCTACAGGCTTCCAAAGCATATAAAGACCTGTCTTTTAAAACAGCCAATCAAACCAGAGAGCAAATAGTAGAGCAAGTAACAAAGGCCTACTATTCTGTACTCATCAATCGTGAAAGAACTAATTTGTTTGATAACAATATTTCACGATTGGATTCTTTGTTGAAGAATACGATTGCTTTAAATAAAAATGGGTTTGCCGAAGGTATTGATGTGGACAGGATTCGTGTAGCATACAATAACTTAAAGTCGGAGCGTGATAAGTTTTTAAAGTTAAGTGATCTTGGCAACGAACTGCTAAAATTCCAAATGAACTACCCGATGGATCAGCCAATAAACGTAGCAGGAAAAATTGAAGATGTTAAAGTGGAGTCCGATCTAACAAGCTATCGCGAAGGTTGGGATTACAAATCAAGACCAGATTACAAAGTGCTGGAAGCAAATCAACGCCTTCAGCAATTGAACATTAAAAATCAATACGCAGGTGCACTGCCCACATTGGCAGGCTTCGCCAACTTGGGTTATTTCACTCAATCAAATGACATAGGTGGGGTTTTTACTACCAATTCAAGTAATAGCGATAACGGCTCTATTGGCCCTGATAAGTGGTATGGATATTCGCTTTTTGGTGTCTCACTGAATATGAATATTTTCACTGGGTTTCAGCGTCAATACAAAATCCAGCAAGAGAAACTTACTCTTCAAAAAATTGATAATGGATTTAAAAGCCTAAAGCAAGGAATTGATCTACAAACTAAGCAAGCTTCCATTAGTTTTGAAAACGCGATCATATCTTTAACATCCCAAAAAGAAAACATGGAGTTGGCTAGTAACATTGCACGTATTACAAAAATAAAATACGAGCAAGGTGTCGGCTCAAACTTAGAAGTGGTTGACGCTGAAAATAGTTTGCGTCAAGCTCAAACCAATTATTATTCTGCCTTATTCGATGCCATGGTATCTAAAGTTGATTTGGATAAGGCGTATGGCAAACTCATCCCCACTCAAACTCAAAAGTAAAACCAAGAACCCACAACAATATGAAACCAAAATTATACTCAAACCTGTCACTGGCTATTATAGTTGGCATTATTGCAGCCTCATGCGGTGGTGCACCCGCAGATAAATCTGCTCAACTTAAAAAGTTAAAAGAAGAACAAGCTACATTGGCAAAAGCAGTAGCATCACTTGAAAAAGAAATTGCAGCTACAGATACCACTACAAAAGTGAAAATGAAAGAAGTGGTAGTAATTGACTTAGCTCCACGCAAGTTCGATCAATATGTACAAACGCAAGGCTCGATTGAATCTACTGACAATATCATGGTCAGTGCCAAATCAATGGGTGTGCTTTCGCAAGTGTACGTGCGCGAAGGTGATGCCGTAGTGAAAGGACAAACATTAGCGCAGATAGATAATTCATTGGCGCAACGCGGAATTGAAGAAGTGAAATCGAGCATGGAGTTGGTGAACACCGTGTATGAAAGACAGAAAAATCTGTGGGATCAAAAAATCGGCACAGAAGTGCAATTCCTTCAAGCGAAGAACAACAAAGAAAGCTTGGAGAGAAGATTGGCTACGTTGAACGAGCAATTGGACATGTCAAAAATAAAATCTCCTATCAATGGCACGATCGATCAGGTGAATGTGAAAATTGGTGAGAACGCTGCGCCTGGCATGCCCGCTTTTCGCGTGATCAATGGAAATGATTTGCGCTTGTCGGCTAAAGTATCTGAAGCCTATATCAGCACCATCAAAAAAGGTAACAGAGCAATGATCTCTTTTTCTGATTATGATAAGAAGATAGAAGCACCCCTCACCTTTGTCGGTCGCAACATCGATCAACTTTCTCGTTCATTTACCATCGAAGCTAAATTACCTGCATCCAATGATTTGCGCCCAAATATGACTGCGATAGTAAAGATAGTATTCAGTTCTATTCCTGCCGCTCTTTGCGTTCCTGTAAATGTGGTACAAGAGATCAACAATGAAAAAGTTGTTTATGTAGCCGAGAGCGATGGCAAGCAACTAGTAGCTAAGAAAAAAGTAGTGCAGATCAATGGCATTTATGATAACCTAGCTCAAGTTACATCAGGCTTAAAAGCTGGTGATAAAGTGATTACTGTAGGGTACCAAGGGTTGAATGATGGTGAATTAATTAAAATGTAAATCTGAGTGAAGGTTAATTGTTATTAGTTAATGGTGAATGGTTAATAGTATGAGATCATATTAAACCCCTAACCCCCATCTTCCAACTTCCAACTTTTAACTATTAACCTCTAACTTTTAACTTCTCAAACTATGAAAGACCTAGAAAAAGAATTTAAGCCCACCAGTTGGGCGATAGATAATAAAGTGGCGGTTTATGTAATGGTTGTGTTTATCTGCTTGGCAGGTATTATGACCTACAATCGCTTGCCAAAAGAAAATTTCCCGGAGGTAGTGCTTCCACAGATTTATGTGGCTACTGTATTTCCTGGTGCTTCACCTACCGATGTAGAGAACTTGGTTTCCAAGCAAATAGAAAAGCAAGTAAAGTCGATTGCTGGGGTTAAAAAAGTTACAAGCAACTCGGTGCAAGATTTTTCTAATGTGATCATCGAGTTTCAAACAGATGTTTCTGTAAAAGAAGCCAAGCGCGAAGTGCAAGAGGCCGTGGACAAAGCCAAGACAGATTTGCCTCCTGTACCAACCAGTTTGCCGAATGAACCTCAGGTCATCGACATCGATCTTTCTGCGCAGCCGATTATGTTCGTGAATCTGTCAGGCGACTATGATTTGCAAACATTGAAGAAATATGCCGAGCAAATGCAAGATCGCATTGAAGCGTTGAAAGAGATAAGGCGAGTGGATATTGTGGGTGCGTTGGATCGCGAGATTCAGATCAACTTAGATCTTTACAAAGCTTCACTGGCAGGTGTAAGTTTGGATGATATCTCCAGTGCCATTGGTTTTGAAAACAGGATTGTCTCTGGCGGCCAACTTTCGGTAGATGGAATGAAACGCTCGGTGAGCGTGAATGGTGAGTATGCCAACGCAGAGCAAATCGGGAATACGATTATTGGATCTATCAAAGGCGGAAAACTATACCTCAAAGATATAGCCGAAGTAAAAGATTCGCACAAAGAGCAAGAGAGTTATGCACGGTTAGATAAAAAGAACGTGATCACACTCAACGTAGTAAAGCGTGGAGGAGAAAACTTGATTGCCGCTTCTGACCAAATCAACTTGATCATCAAAGAATTTCAAGAAAACATTTTGCCTCCAGGAACTAAGATTACGGTTACAGGAGATCAATCTGACAATACACGCACTACATTGCACGATTTGATCAACACCATTATCATCGGCTTTGTGTTGGTGACTATTATTTTGATGTTCTTCATGGGGGCAACAAATGCTATTTTCGTAGGATTGTCTGTGCCGCTCTCTAGCTTCATTGCATTTTTGTTTTTCCCCATGTTGGGCTTCACGCTCAACTTGATGACGCTTTTCTCATTCTTGTTGGCGTTGGGTATTGTAGTGGATGATGCCATTGTGGTTATTGAAAATACGCACCGCGTTTTTGATAACGGCAAAGTACCTATCCGCAAGGCTGCTAAGATTGCAGCAGGTGAAGTTTTCTTGCCTGTATTCTCAGGCACCATGGTGGTGCTGGCTCCCTTTGTTCCTTTGGCATTTTGGCCCGGCACCATTGGCGAGTTTATGGTGTATTTGCCTATTACTTTAATTGTGGCGTTGCTTGCTTCGTTAGTAGTGGCATATATCATCAATCCTGTCTTCGCTGCAGATTTTATGACCGTGCATGATCATGATCACAGTCGTGTGAAGTTTACAAGAGGATTTAAAATCACTGGCGTTATATTTATTGCCTTGGCATTGGTATGGTATGTGACTGGCTCGTATGGGTTAGGAAATTTCACCATTTTCCTTTTCGGGGTTTATTCATTGTATAAATTTTTCTTAGAAGAATTGATTTCTAAATTCCAAACCAGCGGATGGCCGCGCGTGCAAGAAGGTTATAAGAATATGATCGCTTGGTGTTTGGAAGGATGGCGCCCTGCCATGGTTGTGAGCGGTGTTATTTTCTTGTTTATTTTCTCGATTTTTTTCACAGCAATCAGAAAACCACCGGTTGTATTTTTTCCGCAAGGAGAACCTAACTTCGTGTTCACGTATATCACCATGCCAATTGGTACTGATCAACGCGTGACGGATTCTATCACGCAAGTGGTAGAAGACAAGGTAATGAATGTAGTAGGCAAGGATAATAAAATTGTGGAGTCGATTATTTCTAACGTAGCCATTGGTGCTTCAGAAGATCCCACATCTCTTAATGCACAACCTCATCTCGGAAAAGTAACCGTGGCGTTTGTGAATTTTGCTGACCGCGATGGCAAGTCAACAAAAGTTTATTTGACTAAAATACGAGAAGCCATAAAAGGTATTCCAGGAGCAACCATTTCTGTTAATCAAGAGCAAGGCGGCCCACCAACCGGCAAGGCTATCAATATAGAGATTGCCGCAGATGATTTTGATGTGCTTGTGGCCGCTGCTGATAAAACAAAAAGATACCTTGATGCATTGCAAGTGCCCGGGGTGGAAGATTTGAAATCGGATTTTCAAAGTGACAAACCTGAGATTTCAATCAAGATCGATAGAGAGAAGGCAAACCGCGAAGGGATTTCCACTGGGCAAATTGGTATGGTTTTGCGCACAGCTATTTATGGTGCAGAGGTTTCTAAATTTCGCGATGATAATGATGACTACCCGATTCAGTTGCGCATCAAAGCAGAACAGCGCAATGATATTAATACATTGATGAATTTGCCCGTCACCTTCCGTGATATGACCATGGGCGGTGCCGTGCGCCAAGTGCCAATGTCTGCTATTGCTTCAGTTGGCTACACTAATAGTTATGCGGGTGTGAGGCGCATTGATCAAAAGCGTGTGATCACTTTATCTTCAAACGTGCTGGCAGATTTTAATGCAAACAATGTAGTAGCAGAAATTCAAGAACATTTGAAATCATTTCAAGCACCAGATGGCGTGGAAATAAAAATGACAGGTGAACAAGAGCAGCAAAAAGAGACTACTGACTTTTTAGGAGTAGCTGCCATGTCGGCATTCGGATTGATCTTGTTGATTCTAGTATTACAATTTAATTCTACGAGCAAGCCGTTTATTATTTTGATGGAAATCCTTTTTAGTATCATTGGCGTGTTGATTGGTTTCTCTTTATTTAAAATGGAAATTTCAATCGTCATGTCGGGCATTGGCATCATGGCCCTTGCGGGGATTGTGGTGCGCAACGGAATTTTGTTGGTGGAGTTTACAGACTTACTGCTTTCGCAAGGAGTAGAGTTGAAAGCGGCTATTATTGAAGCAGCAAGAACTCGTATGACGCCCGTTTTGCTCACCGCCATGGCAGCTACACTCGGCCTGGTTCCGTTGGCAGTTGGTTTCAACATCGACTTCGTGACTTTGTTCACTGAATTTAACCCGCACATTTTCTTTGGTGGCGATAACGTTGCTTTCTGGGGACCTTTGTCATGGACAATGATCTTCGGGTTGATATTCGGTACATTCTTGACTTTGTTCTTAGTGCCTGTTATGTATTTGATAGTAGCGAGAATTAAGGCGCGTGTTTTCAAACCAAAGGCAAAGGAAGTGGAGGCTATTGAAGGTTCTGTAGCATTGAATTAAAAAAATTGACAGTTGACAAAAGGCAGTTGACAAAGTGTGGCTAAAATTCAAGCCATCGGCTTTTAATACCCAATCCGTTTGTTTCATTGATCACATTGTCAACTGTCAATTGCCCTTTTGTCAACTTATAGTTCTATGAAAGCACGCCTTATGACAATTTTCTTTTTCACTATCATTTTCCTGCTGATCGATTATTATTTCTTTCAAGGAGTTTTATTCGTAAGCAAAAATTGGTCGCCACTTTGGAAAGGAATTGTCCGTTATGGTTTTTGGATTCCAACTATTCTATGCGTGTTGGCGCTTTTCTGGTGGACGTTTGGTGATCCGTATAAATACAGTTCCAACTTTCGCAATTGGGTGATCACAGGCATCGTAGCTACTTACTTCTCAAAAACGATTGGTATTCTGTTTCTTTTTATTGACGATTTGCAAAGAGGAGTGCGTTGGATATTTTCTTATTTCCAAAAAAATCCCTCAACAAATTCTACAGGAGAAGTCATCTCACGTTCGGAATTTTTATCAAAAACCGCATTGATTGCCGCGGCTGTTCCATTGGGCGCATTTGCCTACGGAATCATCTCTGGTGCTCATGATTATCGAATAAGAAAGATAACTATTAAACTTCCCAATCTGCCCAACGCTTTTGATGGAATGAAAATCGCACAGCTTTCAGATATCCATTCAGGAAGTTTTTGGAACAAGACAGCCGTGAAGGGCGGTGTGGAAATGGTGCTGGGTGAAAAACCCGATGTTATTTTCTTCACTGGAGATTTAGTGAACAACGAATCAAGCGAAGTGAAGGAATACATGGATGTGTTTGACAAACTGCGCGCGCCACTCGGTGTATTCTCCATCACAGGCAATCACGACTATGGCGATTACAAAAGCTGGGCAACCAAAGAAGCGAAGCAACAGAACTTTCAAGACTTGATCACCACTCATAAAAATCTTGGCTTTGATGTGTTGTTGAATGAAAATCGTTTTATAGATCAAGGGGGGGAGAAGCTCGCGATTATTGGTGTGGAGAATTGGGGTACTCGTTTTTCCAAGCACGGAAAATTAGATGAAGCCTATCGTGGAACTGATGAAGCCGCTGTAAAATTATTGCTCTCACATGACCCCACGCATTGGGATGCCGAAGTGAGGCCCGGTTACAAAGACATTGATGTGATGTTTGCTGGCCACACACACGGTGCGCAGTTTGGTGTAAACATTGGCAACTTTACTTGGACACCCGTGCAGCATGTTTATAAACAATGGGGCGGACTTTATCAAGAAGATAATCAATACCTCTACGTCAACAGAGGTTTTGGTTATCTGGGCTACCCAGGCAGAGTGGGCATGCCGCCAGAGATTACGATCTTTGAATTGAAGCGAGGGTAAATGGGTAACCAATCCCCAACGCCCTCCAAAGGAGTCCTTCGGACAAGTCCTAAGATTTCCCCTTCATCATCTTCAGCGTAAAAAAACCAAGCAGCCCTATGATGGCCGCCATTACCACCCATAGCCAGATTTTATTTTCGATGAGAGCAGAGACGGGTTCTTTTTCTTTGGTGAGTTTTTCTTCAATCATCAATGAAACTGTTGGGGCAGTGGTGGGAATTTTTTCTTTAAATACCACTAAGTCATAAGAAGGTTCACCGATGTTACTGTTTCCGTAGTAAAGGAAAGTGTTGTTGCTTGGTTTTAATCGAGAGATCAGTTCAACTTTGGGTGAATAGATCGAGACTGCTTTGATTTTAATCGGTGCATTGTCTGCATTGGAAATAATCAGTCTTAATTTTTTGCTTAGAGAATAGTTAAAGTAAAATTCATTTTTATCGATGGAGGTGAGAAAGCCCTGCGCAATAGTTTCGTAATAAAGCTCCCAACCTTTTGGAGATTGAGTGCTGTCCATCAATCGCTCAAGACGGAAGGAGCGATAGTAGTCGTTGGTTTCTTCTGTTTCTACATTGAACTGAACGATAGGTTGTAGTTCGGGCAAATTAATATTGATGATTGATTGCTTTGCTGGTTTGTCCAGCATTTGATTGAAAGTTGTTGGTAGTTCAGTTAAGAGACCAGGATCAATCACTTGGTTTTTAAATGTGGCCTTTATAAAAGTGAGCGGCTTATCAATTTCTAATTGAACGCGCAGATATCGATAATTTGTTTTGGCAAAATACAAACTGGCGGATGTAAAATTCATTTCTGAGTTTTGGATTGAAATGATTCGTTGCTCATCAATTTCAAACCATTCCTTTTGATCGGTGCTGCCTTCTAGTGTAGCAGCGCCATCGTAATTTTCTTCTTCAAACTCTAAGTCGAGGTAGTTGACATACTGATCTTTCTTCAATTCAAAGGTGAGGTATTGCTTGTCGCCTTTTTTGCTTTGGTTGATGGCAGGCAGTTCTAGTGTTCCTTCTGTTACTTGTCGTTCATGGATAGTCAAAACATAAGGTGCTTCTAGTGTATCTTTTTCTGTGAATTGATAAATCCGTAAATCAGAAAATGATTGTTTGCTGGTTTTGAAAAATGGAGGTGTTAACGTTATCGAATACCAACCAGCCGAATCAACGGCATTGAGCTTCCGCCTGAAGTTGAATTCTTTTTGTGCGTGACTGATTGTACTTATTCCAATGAATACTAAGATCAGCGCAATAGTAGGGTTTCCAACCTTTAGAAGGTTGGAAACCCTTGTCTCCGGCAAGGCCTGCCTGCTGGACAGGCAGGGATAGTAGCCCCGCGAAGCGCGGGGTAAACTACAAGCCCGAAGTGTGTAGGGTTTGCCCGCGGCCGGACTTGTAGCGGATAGCCCGGTGGCGCCTCGCCATGCCGCCAAGAGAAATTTATAACTCATTTGTACTTTCATTGCTGTGTTTATCTTTTGTTTCGTCATCGGTTTTCTTTTTCACTTTGTTATAAAGGAAGGAAGCCACTAATAGCAGCACACCCAAAATAATCATTACAATAGTCTTGGAGATGGTGCTCATATCAGCCATGTCATATAGGAATAGTTTTAAGAGTGTAACACTAAATAAAACAATTGCCATGATGCGCAAATATTTTTCATCTTTCTTCAAGCCAAGCACAATGAGCATCAGTGCGTAAGCCCCCCACAAAATACTCAGCCCTAATTTAAAGCTATCTGTTATTCCAGCAAGTTCTAACCAATGCACTACTTCACTACTGAGGAGAATCAAAATAAAAATATGGAACAGTGCAAGATCTATTTTTTTGATGGCAGGCTTGAACATATCATTTTGAATGTGCTTTCTATTAAACCACAATAGGGGGAGAATAAAAATTAAGGCAGCATAGCGGATGATGATGTGACTGTTGCCCCTAAAATAGTATTGTGCATCGGTTTGGTTGATGTAACTGGAACGTAGATCGCCTAAGCTTGCGAGTCCATCAAATGCGAAACTGAATAGAACTAGTACATTGAAAATTAAACATGCTACCGTCAAATAGTTGTTCTTAATAAATTTCCAATTGACGATGCTAAGCGCAATTCCAAATAGTGCTGAATAGATGAGTAGAACTATTTTCTTAAACAAAACCTTGTCATTATCATAGAAGGCATATTTGTATTCTTCACTTTGACTACCTTGAGTCAGCATCACCTTTGTGGCATCATAAATTTGTGTCCAGTAGTTATCAATTTCTTTGTAGAATGATAGATAGAGCACAACGAACAACATGCCACTGAGCACCCAAGTGAAGGCAGGCTGAAAATTTTTGGCGGGTTCAGGATACTTTTTGTCTAAGCTAAGTTTTAATATCCATCCCAAGCTGGCAACCACCAACATAGAAGTGAGGAAGTGAATATTTAGAAATAAGCGAATGAAGGTTTCGGAAACATCCTCATAGCTATAGCTATAAGAGTGGTACGCGTTCCAATCATCAAATAAACTTCCTACAGCCAAGAAGATCATGATGTAGGAGAGCCGCTCGTAAACAGGAAATGATTTAGTGCGCCCGATCCAAAATAAAAGTGCCGCCTCTGCCGCCCATACCAGCGTTACCCAATTGCCTTCGAGTTGCACTGGCACCGCCAGCGTGAGGAATACCAGCACCATGCCCGCTACAAAATAGAAAGTGTCTTTGGTGGCGTTTTGTTTTGTGTAAATGAAGTAGCAAGCAATGAAATGCAGAACAGCATTGAACACGGTGAACAGTCCAAGGAATAATTCGCCCGAAGGATGATCTAAAATAGAGAAATAACCAAAACCAAAATAGATAAATGAATTGAGCATGAGGAGAACAATATCCCATCGCTTCAGCGGCTCTGACTGAATTAACTTGTAAGCCAAGAATGTAATGTAAAAAGTAATGAAGAAAGTAGTGGAGAAGATCAAGCTAACCCACAAATGTTGATCAACATTGAATTGATCAAAGTACCAAGCGGCAAAAATAATCCATGTCAAGCCGAAGGCAAGATAGTACAATGATTTCCACGCCTTGCGGAAAGCCAACAGCAAAATCCCGATGTTCACAATAGTCACGTACGAAAACAAAATCACTACACGACCCGATCCATCGCTCAATAAGAATGGAACACCATACGCACCTACTAATCCAATAATAGCAATGGCTTTCTGATCGTATTGAATGGCGGCATAGACTGTAAATGCGGTGAACAACACCATGAGGATAAAGGCCATCGCTTGAGGGAACAACGCATACAGATCATAAGCGGCAAACGTGATAAAATAAAGAGCGGCCATGCCACCGCTCAATAATACCGCGCTGAAGGTTTTGTAGTTGAGTTTTATTTTTATGGCGATGCCAATCAAAATCAACCCAGCAAGGTAGCCGAGAATAATCCGAGTGATGGGGTTGATCAATTCATGATCGATGGAATACTTTACTCCATAGCTAATGCCCAAGACAAGAATGGCGATACCCACTTTGTTCAAGAGGTTAGTGCCAATGAATTCTTCGATGGGGGTTTTTACTCTTTTTGCTTTTACGCGAGGTGGAACATTGATCGGGTTCTCAATCTTAGTAACTACAGGAGTTGGTATCTGCTCTGCTTTTAAAGCCTCTGCGAGATCAATCTTAATTGGCTTCGGGAAAGCTTCTTCTATTTTTGATTCTGCGCCACCCGAATACTTTAAAAGATAAACCTCTTTCTTTAAATCAGAGATTTCTTCTTTTAGCGATTCTTGCTTTTGAGTAAGCTGGTTGACCTTTTTAAAAAGATCGTCAATATTCGACTTATTGTTTTCTTCCATGGGGTAGAGGTAATGGGTGCAAAATAGATAAAGTTTTCAAGAATAAGTTTTTTTAAAGACGGACGATGACATCCGAAACTTTTAGCAATGACCTCACCCCGGCCCTCTCCAGAGGAGAGGGTGACTCCATGATACAATTTTTCATTCTATTTCGTGTTCCATGCGCAAAATTAATTGTTATCTGTTGAACGTCCTCGACAGTTACCCTCTCCTCTGGAGAGGGCTAGGGTGAGGTGAGTAAGAATGAAGCCATTACTTCAAATAATTACTAGGTGCCTTACCCGTTACCTTTTTAAATATCCTATTGAAATTAGAAATATTATTGAACCCCGCTTGGTAGCACACATCTTGTATGCTCACCTCTTGGTTCATTAGCAACCGACAGGCATTGCTCACGCGTACCTCGTTCAAAAAAGTAGTGTACGTTTTGCGTGTTCGTATTTTAAAGTAACGACAAAAGGCTTCTACCGATAAGTTGGCAATTTCAGCAACTTCATGCAAATAAATTTTACGATGACTTTCTTTAAACGTGAAATGCAAAATGCCATTCATCCGCTTGCCTTCGTCAATTTGATTGTCGCCATGATGCGCTGTAACACTGAGTGGTACCAGATCTTTTGTTTCACTAATAAGTTGAAGCAGTTGTAGAAACGTAAATAGTTTGCTCAATCCTTTCTCTTCTTTGATCTTGTAAATGAATTGTGCCAGCTCCTCTTTCGCTTTACCTGTCACTTTAAAGCCACGCCCTGCCGATTTTATAAATTCACGCACCGCTTTCATCTCATCCAAGTCCCAAAAAATTTCGCCCACATATTTTTCATGGATGTACAACGAGATCGCTTTGGCCTTGCCTTTTTTTTGTTGTTGATAGTACGATTCATCATTTCTAAAAACATGCGGCTGCTCACTGCCAATAATAAAAAGATCGTTCGGCTCAAACCGCCCAATGTAATCGCCCGCCACCAACGTGCCTTCACTCTTTAGTATCAACATGATTTGCAGTTCAGGATGTTGGTGAAGTTGATCGTAGAAATGATCGGCCTCATCAAATTGAAACCGAAATGCTTCGCGCAAAGTTGAGGGCACACTAAATGGAACTACCTTCACTTGTTAGTATATTGATGTGATAACAGTACCCAAAGGTATGGAATAAGTCAAAATAGTATAGATAATCAGTAAATTTCATGTAACCACGCTCTCGATTCGAGACTACATTTGTTAAAGCAACAGTTTGTCAACTACTCTTTTGTCAATTGTCAATTAAATTTTAAAGCAACAGCCATGAGCCTACAA
>JAYWHU010000067.1:0-53415 GCA_043777495.1 Cyclobacteriaceae bacterium
CCCCACGACTGTTATTATTAAATCGAAACTATCCCTTACTTTTGTTTCGATGAATAACAAAAAGAAAATATTCATATCCATTTGCGTATTGTTCTTTGCAGGGCTTATCTACCTCAGTTATGACATTAGTTCCAAAACCACCTTTCCTGGATCGAAATCGCAATTGAAAGAGAGGCTAAAAAAGCAGTATCTGATGGCCGATTCTATTAAGAAAGATTCCTTGAGAGCGGTTCAACGGCAATAAAGGCGATTCGTCCAGCAATACCTCATTTGATCGGAGCGGTGTTTGGCAATTCTATAGGAGCCTGTATTTTTGAAACAGATTAAAGCCAACTATAGACAGGATTATCCCCCGGGGTCAAGGACTCTGGGGGATTTTCTTTTTACGGGATGTTTGTTTTATTTGAGCTTCTAATTAATCGCGTATGCAAAGCCGGTCTGTTAAACTATTTCCTTTGCTAGTATTGGTAGGTTTTCTCTTTTCTTGTTCACAGGCAGACGTTGACAAAAAAATAGATTGCGCACAAGCCAATTTAAACCTAGCTCTTCTTTCTAAAACTAATGCAACTGGTTGTGCCACACTAGATGGAAGCTTAAGAGTGAGTGCCAGTGGTGGAACTACCCCTTACAGCTATAGTCTGAATGGTGGAAAGTATCAAGCCAATAATGAATTTATAAATATTGGTGCGGGCAGCTACAATGTTTCGCTCAAAGATGTCAACGGATGTACGAAGTCGCTTCAGGTAGAAATTACCTCGCCTACTTCCACCTTGGATGCAACTACTTTAATCACACAAAACAGCCAATGCAATCCCCCCAATGGATCAGTCACTATTACGGGCAATGACGGCAAGAGCCCTTATGTATATCTGCTTGGCATTGGAGGCTTTTCTGGAAACAACGTATTCTCTAATTTAAAGGAAGGGATTTACAATATCATTGTAAAAGATGCAGACGAATGCCAAAAATTGATAAGCGTTACTGTGCCACGTAGCAATACAGGTACAAGCTATATCAACGATATCAAGCCTATTATAACCGCTGCTTGTGCGTTGCCCCTATGCCATGATGCTGCCCAAGGCACTAGAAACTGGACTACTTATGATAATGTGAAGTCCAACGCCAATAATATCAAAACAAGGACAGGCAATAAAAGTATGCCCACAGGTTCTGGTCCCAAGCTCACGCAAGATCAAATCAACTTAATTGCTTGCTGGGTGGATGATGGAGCTGCAAATAATTAAGATGCCTTTGGCCATCATAATATCCTTAGGCAGGATGATTTTGATGCAGGGCAGACGCATCTAAATTTTTTCTTCGTAATTCCTTACAAAATCAAGGTTTTACAATTAGGGTTTCCAACCTTCTAAAGGTTGGAAACCCTTTGCTAGGCTTTGAAAAGCACTATTACAAATTTAGATGCGTCTGCCCTGAATTTTGATGGTCTTTCCTTTCAATTGATCCCAATTTTCCCTTTATTTCAATTGTTTTTGGCAATGTTCACCATTTGTCCACGTGATTGAAGCAATCTATTGATGTGACTCTCGCCAAATATTTTGACATTTGATAAAAGAAAAAATATGAGAAGCAGATTAATTTATTTCCCCTCGTTTTGGATAATCCTAGCATTTCTTTCTTCCTGTACCTATAATGATATCACCAAGCTGGTGGATTGCAGCAAATCCGACTTAGCCGTACTAGTGGATGGCAAAATTGATCCTACACAGTGTCTTGCCATTGATGGCAGCATTACGGTTTCTGCATCGGGTGAGGCTGCTCCCTATGCCTTTAGTATAAATGATGGAGCATTTCAATCAAGTAATACATTCTCTAAACTTGGCCCGGGGTCGTATTCAATAATTGTGAAGGGGGCACAAGGATGTCTCTCTCCACCCACTCAAGTTAAATTAGTTGCACCCAATTCTACGTTGGAGGCTTCTGCTTCTACCACTCCAGACTCAGACTGCTTTGCAGACAACGGATCAATTACGGTCACTGGCTCACAAGGTAAATTACCTTACCAATTTCAATTCGGCCAAGGAAGCTTTGGAACAAAATCCACATTCAGTAATCTGAAATTTGGTACTTATTTAATCACAGTAAAAGATGCTGATGGATGCCCTACTTCTTTGAGTGTGACAGTGCCTCGCGGCAATACAGGTATTAGTTACGCTGGAACCATCAAGGCTATCTTAGATACCAATTGTAATGTTACAGGGTGTCACAATGGAGATTTGGGCTCGAACCGTGATTGGCGCACTTACACCAGTGTAAAAAATGATGCCGGCTCCATTAAGTCAAGAACAGCAAACAAAAGTATGCCACCATCAGGAAGCACTCCTTTAACACTAGAGCAAATAAGTCAAATTACTTGCTGGGTAGATGATGGTGCCTTAAATAACTAAAAACTTCAAACTAGACTATGAAAAAAATATTCTTTTGTCTGATAGGTTTAGCTTCCAGCTTTGGGCTGCATGCGCAGAAATTCTCCTCTGAAATATCGGCAGTGAGTTTTTTCTCTCATGCTTCTATTGAAGATATTGCTGCCAAAACAGCTAAGGCGACCAGTATTTTCAATACAGCTACCAATGAAATTGTATTTGTCATTCCTATTAAAGAATTTGAGTTTGAAAAGGCACTGATGAAGCAGCACTTCAATGAGAAATACATGGAGACGGAAAAATTTCCTAAGTCCACTTTTCAAGGCAAGCTCATAGGCTATCAACAGAGTGGCAGCGGTGAGCAAGAGGCACATGCGGTGGGCAAGCTCACCATTCATGGGGTGACAAAGGAGGTTGATCTGGTAGGTACCGTACAGAATGTAGATGGAAAAATAGTTATGAAGTCTAAGTTCATGATTAAGTTGGAAGATTATAAAATCAAAATACCCACCTTGCTCTGGAAAAATATTGCCGAGAAGGTAGAAGTTAAAATAGAATTCACCTATAAGCCATTGTAACAGTTATGAAAAAAATACTTACTCTCACTTTTTTAGTAACTTCTCTATCACTCGTTGCGCAAGATGACTTGATGAAGGAATTGGAGCAAAGCCAAAAGCCGGTTATCGAATATGCTTCGTCAACTTTTAAAAGCTCTCGTTTGGTTAATGGGCAGACGGTCGAAACAAAGGGAAAAGGAGAGTTGGAGTTTATTTTCGCTCACCGATTTGGAGCCATCAGCAGTGGCTCTTATAACTTATTTGGCTTGGACCAAGCTTATGTACGTCTAGGGCTTGAGTATGGCCTTACGGATCATTTGGGTATTGGGTTCGGTCGCAATTCTGTTGACAAGACAATGGACGGGTATGTGCGTTACCGATTTTTGCGTCAGAGTTCAGGCGCTAAAAATATCCCTATAACCATTACTGCATTTGTGAATGGTGCTATCCGTACATCTCCTCAACAACTAGATCCAGGGTTGGTTTATACAGACCGTTTATCTTATACAGGCCAATTGCTAATTGCAAGAAAATTCTCCCCAAAGCTATCTCTTCAACTGATGCCAACTATTATCCACAGAAATGTGGTTAATAAATTGATTGAAAGCAATGATTTGATAGCTATTGGTGCCGGTGGCCGGTTCAAAGTAACGAGGAGTATAGCTCTCACATCAGAATATTATTATCGATTGGATGTAAAGCAGGGGAATCTATACAAAAACTCAATTGGCTTGGGCATTGATATTGAAACAGGTGGCCACGTATTTCAACTCGTAATGACCAACGCGCAGGGGATAACAGAGCGTGCTTTTATAGGTGAAACGAGCGATAATTTTTTTGCAGGAGATATACATCTTGGGTTTAATGTTACACGCACTTTTCAATTGAGGAAAAGAAAATAGATAGATAGATTTTAGCAGTAGACTATTGGTTTGACCTATCTCTTATTTAGATTTATGGTTTTATCAGATAACATTGCTTTTAACTTCCATCATCGCCTACCTCGCCCTCACGATCCTGATCGGTTATTGGGCATCACGCAGGGTAAAAACTTCTGGCGATTTTATGTTGGCAGGCAGAAGCCTTCCTATTTTTTTAAGTGCCTCTGCATTGTTCGCCACTTGGTTTGGTTCTGAAACTGTTTTTGGCGCTTCCTCAGAATTTTTGAAAGGTGGATTATACTCCGTGATCGAAGATCCGTTTGGTGCGGCCTTGTGTTTGGTTTTGTTCGGATTGTTTTTTGCGCGCAAGCTTTATGCGATGAACTTGCTCACGCTGGGCGATTTTTTTGAAGTGCGCTATGGCAAGCGAACCGAACTCATTGCCAGTCTTTTTCTGGCGCCACCTTATGTGGGCTACATCGCGGCTCAATTAGTTGCTATGGGCTTGATCTTGAATGTAGTTACTGGGATGGAGGTGTGGCATGGAGTGATCATCTCTGCTTTTGTAGTTACGTTCTATACCTACATCGGTGGCATGTGGGCCATTTCTATTACTGATTTTATTCAAAGCATTATTATTGTAGCGGGTCTTCTAGCACTTGCCATTATCTTAGCCATGAAAGCGGGCGGAGTAAGTGCGGTGATGAAAGAGGTTCCTCCATCTACTTTTCGGTTTTTGCCCAAGTGGGAATTCAAAGAAGTCATGCTTTATATTGCAGCATGGTCTGTGTTAGGATTGGGTTCATTGCCTTCGCAAGATGTTTTTCAACGCGTGATGTCATCGGGTTCGCAAAAAATTGCTGTGCGCTCTTGCTTCATTGCGGCTGGCCTGTATCTAACCATTGCCATGCTACCACTGTTCATCAGCTTGTGTATAAAACATCTTTACCCACAGATGGTAGAGGGTGATACGCAATTGGCTCTACCCAATATGGTGCTGGCACATGCTGCCATGCCTATTCAAATTCTTTTTTTTGGTTCGTTACTCTCTGCCATTATGAGTACCACCAGTTCGGCCATACTTGCACCTGCCGCCATTTTTTCTGAAAATTTTATCAAGCCATTGACGAAAGACAAATTGAGCGATCATCAATTATTAGTGATCACCCGTTTTTGTGTGTTGGGTTTTGCAGGTATAGCAACAGTAATGGCCTGCTTGCGCACTAACATTTATGAATTGGTAGGAGAGAGTTCTATTTTAAGTTTGGTATCATTACTTGCTCCGCTCGTATTGGGTTTGTATTGGAAAAAAGCAAATAGCAACGGTGCTTTGTTGGCGATGGTGCTGGGCACACTAACTCTTGCGATATTTGCGTGGCTGGATGTAGGATGGCCAAGTTTGCTGCCCGCTACCTTGGTCAGTTTTTTGGCAATGATTTTTGGAAGTTTATTGTTACCTGCTACAAAGACTCAAAGTCACTAAGTTTTGTTTTGTGATATTTGTTTGCGTTGTAGCATCATTAAAAGACTGATATGATAAAAATTGAGTTGAGTAGATTGGATAACGACCTGAACATGGAGGCCGTGAATGAGATGGGCAATAAAGTGCAGATGGATGGAAGTCCTGCGGATGGTGGCCATGACCTAGGTTTTCGCCCAATGCAAATGCTGTTGGCCGCAATGGGTGGATGTAGTGCCGTGGATGTGGTGACCATCTTGCGCAAACAGCGAATAGAGTTGAAGGATATCAAGATCACTATTACAGGCGAGCGTGAAAAGGATAAAACACCATCGCTTTATACAGAAGTGCACGCACACTTTAAATTGTTTGGAGACATTGACGAGGACAAAGCACAAAAGGCCCTAGCCTTATCGGTGGGAAAATATTGCTCTGTCGCAAAAACATTGGAGAAGACAGCGAAGGTTACTTATAGTGTGGAGGTGATAAGGTAGTAGGTAATTGGTGGTTGGTAAGAGGTGTTCGGTAAACAGTAAACGGTAATAGGTAATCAGTTTCTTGCAAAGATCATTCTGACTTCTGACTTCTAAATTCTAAATTCTTTTTTTTCTCTGCCTTCTAAATTCTAAATTCTAAATTCTTTTTTTTTCATGGAAGACCAACACATTTTTGAAACAGACGCTATCCGCGCCCAAATGGATCGCACCGACTATCGCGAACATTCTGTGCCTCTTTACCTAACGTCTAGTTTTGTTTTTGAAGATGCCGAGCATGCGCGTGCGCTGTTTGCCGATGAAGTGCCAGGAAATATTTATACTCGTTTTTCTAATCCCAACAATACTGAATTCATCAATAAACTTTGTTTGCTCGAAGGTACGGAAGACGGAATTGCCACAGCCTCAGGCATGGCCGCAATGTATTGCAGCATGGCCGCATTATTGAAAGCAGGTGATCACGTGCTGGCTTCCCGCTCTGTGTTTGGCTCTACACATCAAATTCTGAACACACTTTTTCCGCGCTTCAACATTTCTCACACCTATGTTGATTTGAATAATCCATCTGCTTGGGAAGGCATGATACAGCCCAACACGAAAATGATTTTTGTGGAGACGCCATCCAATCCCGCATTGGATATTATTGATTTGGAGTGGTTGGGGAAATTAGCAGATAAACATAAGTTGATTTTGAATGTGGACAATTGTTTTGCAACACCTTATTTACAAAACCCTGCAAAGTATGGTGCACATTTGGTCACACACTCGGCCACCAAATTTATTGATGGCCAAGGCCGTGTGATTGGCGGTGCCATCTTGGGCAAGAAGGAGTTGATCAAAGAGATTCGTTTTTTTGCGAGGCACACGGGGCCATCCATGTCACCGTTCAACGCTTGGGTACTTTCCAAAAGCTTGGAGACATTGGCCGTGCGCATGGAGAAGCATTGCGAGAATGCATTGGCAGTGGCGAATCATTTACAAAATCACAAAGAAGTAGAATTTGTGAAATACCCATTCCTGTCCTCGCACCCCCAATATGAATTGGCCAAAAAACAAATGCGTTTAGGTGGGGGAGTAGTAACCTTTGAAGTGAAGGGTGGCATTGAGCGAGGAAGGAGATTTTTGAATTCTTTAAAAATGATTTCGCATTCGGCTAACTTAGGCGATACGCGCTCGATAGCAACTCATCCCGCTTCTACCACACATTCTAAATTAAGCGAAGCTGAAAGGCAAGCCGTTGGCATTACGCCTGGGCTGATTCGGATTTCGGTGGGGCTTGAAAATGTACAGGATATTATAAAAGATATTGAGCAAGCTATTTGTTAAAAGGACAACACTTTTCCTGAGATGTTATATTTTACTTTTTAATGAGAGAATTCTTTTTTCAACCCCATGATAGAGTACGTAAGCAAAGAGGATACAAGCAATCAAGTACGCCATTAAGGCAAGAAAGTTGTTGTAATAGTGTAGTCCAATCTTTTCAAAAATAACGAGAATAGCAAAGTGAAAAATATACATACCGTATGATATTTTGCCTATTTCCTGCAAGGGCTTGAAATTGAAAATAGTTCGTTTAGCAGTAATTGTATTCCATATTAAGGCCGCAAAAAATAAGTTAAGTATGGAGTAAGACCATACATGTTGGCTATTAATAGTGCTGTGCAATGGATAGCCGAGAGTCGATAGCTGAAATAGGCCATCTGCTTGCAAGGCAACGGTATTTATGCTTGCTACAATGATGCAGATAAGCAGCGTTATATATAGCCATGTTTTTTTGCCTATGCCCAGAAAATCTTGCTGTAAAAAATTGATTGCCCCACCAATGGCAAAGGCATCAAAATGGCTAAAAGAAAACCAATAGATCATGTTTCCGATCATCTCTTGATCTTTTGATTCATACGCATTAGCCAGGTATATCTGCAATAAAAACCTGAACAAGGGGATCACAAGGATCAAACCAACCATCAATTTTTTTAACGAGCTGACTGAAAGAAAATAAACCGCAAACGGCCATACCAGATAAAATTGTTCCTCCACAGATAGGGACCACAAATGCACATACATCCTGCTGAATTCCCAATCATTGGAAAGTATGGAAAAATTGTAGCTATAAGTAAATAAATAGGTGGAGTAGCTAAGTATGTCTTTGGGTTCATGAAATGCAAAAAAAAGTAATAACAAGAATACCAAGTAACCGTAGTATAACGGAAATATCCGTAGGGCTCTCCTCAAAAAAAATTGTCTCAAAAAATCCTTTAGCGACTTTTCCCTAGAGGCTAAAAGAATCTTGGTTATTAAAAAGCCAGAGAGAACAAAAAAAATCTGCAGGCCTACCCACCCAATTTCAAATTTGAAAGTGGAGGATTTTATCCTTGCAAAATGGAAGACTAAGACAAGCAGCATGGCAAGCCCACGCAATCCGTCCAGCGAATGGAAATAGCCTTGGGTTAATAGGGTTTGTTTTTCTAGAGGCCTGGTCACGTGCTCAATCAGCTAAAGGGAGGATGCTTAATGGTTTGGTCGTAATGCGCAAGCAAAACTAATTGCTAATCTAATATGATCCATAGATTGGGTCTTTTTTTATTGGATTCGATTGCGGTTTGTAAGATTGGCATTCAAAGAATTAGGGATAATCTCGCCTTTATGGCTTAACTTTGTACTAATTTTAATCCTATGATTTATTAGTATGGAGTTGGCTACCATTTTGAGAATTCTATACAATAGGAAGTGGATATTACTATCTATTCCCTTACTAGCCGCGGCAGCGGCCTATTTTTTCTCTTTAAATACAGAAAAGAAATATCGATCCTCTTCTATACTTAGCACGGGGTTTACCACCAATGAGGGCATTCAGATCACCGAGGAGCGGGTTGATTTGTGGGCGGCTGGGGTAAAGTTCGACAACATGATCCAAAAAATGAATTCAGAGCAAGTGATGGCTCTACTCTCTTATCAACTACTGATCCATGACCTTACTGCTACCGACCCCTTTCGCACATTGAAGAAAGAGGATAACGTGATCGCAGCAAAAACCAGTGAAGAAGTTGAAAAAATAGTTGCCATTTTTAAGGACAAACTTCAAAAGATGGAAATGTTATCTTCTTTTGATGAGACTGAAAATGAAATGATCGGCCTGATGAATAAATTTGGCTACAATGGATGGATCATTAAGAAGAATCTCTCCATTAGGCGGACTGGCTCTACTGATTTTGTGGAAGTGAGTTTTGTTTCAGAAAGCCCAAAGCTATCCGCTTTTGTGGTAAATAAAATAAGCGAAGAATTCATTCGATTTGACAGTTCACTAAAGTCTAATAACTCAAATGAATCGGTAAAGTTTTTTGAAGAATTGGTTACTGAAAAAAAGCAGATATTAGATGAGAAAACGGCTTTCTTAGAAAGGTTTAAGACTTCTAATAATGTAACGGGTAGCGACTTCACTGAGATTAAATCAACGCAATTGGTTAGCTATGAAATGTTGCGGCAAGAAAAGGTTGACGAAATAAATTCAAAGCAATTGTTACTCAGAGACCTTAACAATCAGATTGCCAATTTTGATAAAGGGACGGGTTCTAATTCTAAAGAAACGGGTGAAAAGATCATACAAATCAGAGCAAAAATTAACGAGCTGAACCAAATCTATACTAGCAATGGATCAACAGATAAGCAATTGTTGGAGTCCATTAACGGATTAAGGAGCCAATTGCAAGTGGAGATGAATAAGATGGCACTTTCCAATGGTGATGACGTGCCTCTTGTGAGCAAAGAGAGTTTGGTTGCCAAGAAAAGACAGACAGAACTGGAACTGCAAATTGTAAATTCAAATTTGAATTCTCTTGAACTAACAATTGCAAACCTGCGAGGAAGCGTATACAACTCTACTTCTAAAAAATCGGCTGTTGAAGGATTAGATATGGAGGTTGAGCGCGCATCCAAAGAATATTTGCAAGCCGTGGATAAGTATAACACAGAGCGAAACAAATCCTTGATTTCACAAAGCTCTATTAAAATCTCGCAACTCGGTCAGCCCAATGGTTCGCCAGAATCATCAAAGAGGGTATTGATCATTGGTATGGCTTACATGGCCAGTCTGGGTCTCTGTGTTTTTGTTATTGTAGGGTTAGAGTTAATCGATCAAAAGATAAAGACTCCATCCAGATTGAAGGCGTACACTAATTTAAAATTGATTGGATGGATCAATGGCCTTGCCAATTCAAATGTAGATTTGAAATTATTGTTCAAGGAAAAATCTCAAGACGAAGATATTGAGGGCTTCAAACAATTCCTGCGGAAGATTCGATTTGAAATTGAAAATTCTGGCTCTAAAATCCTGATGGTAACAAGTACAAAATCAGGTGAAGGCAAAACTTTTATGATCCTATCTCTGGCCTATTCCCTAAGTTTGTTAAACAAGAGAACACTTATTATTGATACTAATTTTAGGAATAACTCCTTGACTAAGTTATTGATAGCTAAACCTAATTTTCAAAAAATGCTCCAGCAAGATGGGCAAGTTAGACTGTTAACAAGCAAGCAAGGTGAGGGCAAGGATCGTGAGAATAACAACATCGTTTCTAGAACGAGCGATGTAAATATAGACGTTATAGGAAGTAACAGCGGGTCAGATTCCCCTTCTGAGATATTGGCAGGAAAGAATTTTACAGGAATGATTAGTCAACTGCGTGATAGGTACGATTATATTCTTTTAGAGGGAGCTTCCCTCAATGAATATTCTGACACGAAAGAATTGATTTCATTTGTTGACAAAGTAGTGGTAGTGTTCTCTGCTGATTCTACCTTGAAGCAGATAGATAGAGAATCAATCTCTTTTCTTAAAACTCTGAATAGCTCCTTTTTAGGAGCCATTCTTAATAAAGTAGATGTTAAAAACCTAGCCTAGTAAGTTTTATGAACAGATGGAAGCCAAAACACAAATGGGTATCCATTACAATTTATGTCTTTTTGTTTTTACTTATTTCTGCTGGCATTGCTTATAAGTTTTTTTTGCCCAGCATTATTGCAAAGACATTATCTGTTGAAAAATTACCCTCCTATATTCCGCAGCGGATACGCGCTAAAGTGGAGAAGGTGAATAAACCATTGAATGAAGGCGCAAGAACAGTAATCAGCACCATTCATGACTCGAATATCACATTGGCGCAACTGATCAAGGCAATTGATGAAGCAAAAGAGGAACAAGCCTATGCCATGTTAGACGAACTGAATAGGACCAAAATCAATAATGTAGATCAACTGTTTGATATGGGGAAGAAATATTTTCCGGTTGATTTTGATGTAGAGGTATTCCGTGAGACTTACCGAAAAAAAGCAACTATTCCCTTAATTGAAAAGGCAATACTTTATGCCAACAAATACAGAGATGAAAAACTAATGGACGCAAATACGGCAAAGGAAACAGCCAAGCGGGTGCTAATAGCAAAGGAAGAAGAGTTTAATCGTATAGTCAAAAAGCGGTAGATTTTTCCTTTACAGTTTTTTGTATATTTGAATCACTGTTTATAAGCGGGAGTAGCTCAGTTGGTAGAGCGACAGCTTCCCAAGCTGTAGGTCGCGAGTTCGAGCCTCGTTTCCCGCTCCATTGATAATCAAATAGTTAGATGGATATTTTTCTCGAAAATATTTTCAAAAAATATTCAGTTTAATACAGGTTCAATACAAATCAGGAATTAGCCCCTATTTTGAGCATAAAAAAAGGCCGAGTGACAAGCTCGACCTAATCCCAATCTACCTACTAGCTTCTTTCAACTTTGATACGCGTCATCTACTGCCAAGATAAACTGCTCATAAATTTCCCATTTTCCGGTAGTCGAAAAATAGCCTACCATTTCATTCGCAAATTTGCCCTTACTCCACATTCCGATTTTCACGTTAGCATTCAAAAAGTCCGCTAACGATCTCGAGGCTTTGAAGCGGTCGATTTGCTTTTGTGTCTTCGCGAATGATCGAAGTCTATTCGAGGCTTCATGCAAGGCGGTCGAATTAATAGCCCAGCCATCCGAGTATATCAGGCAATCAAAACTGACGCGTTGTAAAAATAATTCTTTCACGCGCTGCAATGGTTCCGGCACCTTCATTAATTCGATGGCCACAACTGCAGAAAGTGTTTTGATTTGTTTATCCTTCACCATCTCGGATTCAATCCAGCCTTTCAGGTTGCTTTTAATTTCATTGTAGGTATCCTGATCTTTCACGTTTGCCAGTTTATCTAACTCGATCAACAAGGCCAAAGAGTCACCAACACTTTTTTTAAGTAGGGCAATCGCCCCTTTTTGCTCTGAAAGTAAAATCCATTCGCTCTCAGGTATTAAAATGTCGTTCGTTTTCATTTTCTATCTGCTAATGGATGTCTAACGGGTAGCCCTGATTCTTTTCGTTTTTGGGCTTCACGTGCTGAGCTTGTTTGGCTCGTCACTTTTTTGCTTGTTGGTTTTATGCTTACTTTTTTCATTTCATTTTTTGTTGGGAAAGCCCCTCCATGCTTTTAGATTTTATTTTTTTCTGTAGTCTTCGAAAATTACTAGTTGACATCCGGGCATCAGTTTACAAAGTTTGTCTAACTCACTTCGAGATAAGATTTTCCCCTCTACTTCATATTGCCCCTCAGGTGTGACGGTTGCGAGGATAACCACTTGCTTTGTCTGGCTTGCTGTCTTCATAATGCTAGGGAGAAATCAATTGTGATTTTATCATCTCCGGGTTTGTTCGGAGGTTCTGAATAGCAAATTAGAATAACATCACAATTACTAATTGCTATCAGTTTTGAATATTCTAATTCTGTCAATTTGATAGAATCTTTATCATAGGGTGACCCCAGATAATAAACGCCATCCTTAAACCATGCTGTTAACCATTTATTGTTGGGGTTCTTCATTGTCGAGTGTTGTGTTTGCCAAAAGTTCTTTCAATAATTCGGGTGATAGTTTTGTGTAATCTATCTGGGCGGTCGGCTCAAGTTTGTTTCCTTCCGCGTCCGTCATGCTAACACTTTGCAGTTTAGATATACAAAAGGGTAACAAGTCGCTTAATACTTTCACTTTATCGCGTGGCTCGAGTTGGTCGAAGTAGGTTTGTAGGTCTTCAAGATTATTTTCTACAAAGGCTTTTACCTTTTCTCGCATTTTGTTTTTGCTGCCTACTGGCTTTCCAGCGTTCCCTTTGGCGAACCTACCACGGTTATCACGTTCCGAAAAGACTCCGTTACTATCGGCTGTCATTTGATTTTTATCTTGCATGGGTTGATAATTTTTAGCGTTTTTTTATTTGACGATTTGATCGAAAGTAGACGATGCATTTTTCTTGCTGATTTAAATTTTGATTTCAGTCTCATATCATTTTAGAGTTTTATACCATTCCAGAAATTCATCAAACGTCCGAGCGAGGAAGTACACGCCCCCGGCTTTCTCTATTGCTGCCTTTACTTTGTGTTGGTCTTCACTCATTCGATCCTTACCTACTTTCACCTCAATAGAAACATGACGGCCTCCAATAACCGCGTGAATGTCTGCGCATCCGAGCTTGGTCGTGGAGGGGATAAACTTCTTTTCTTTAGGTAGGTATCGCCCCGCGCTGCTTACACGTGTCGCCCAACATCCGTTTAGCTCTAGCCATGAAAGTATTGCCTGAGTCAATCCGTTAGCGGTTGAATCTGTGAGCTTCTTTTTAGGCAAGGCATACCGAGGCACGGACGGGTAGCGTCTGGCTTTATCCATTTGGGTTAGTTCTGTTAGTTCTTTCAATCCGTTCATGTTCTTTTTTTCTCTATGTGGTTTAAGTGGGTTAAACTAGTTTGGATCATTTTCTGAACTGGTTTAACTCCCCCCTATGTATAGGGGAGTAAACCACTAACCCAGATCAAACCATACATTTATAAACCACATTCCTACTTCTCTCGATGCCATCCTTTATAATCCATCCAGCTCGGTTAAAATCCGCCAATAGTGTTTTGGCCTTGCTCGTTCCTACTCCAAAATTTGCTTTTATAGAATCGACCAAATCCGCATACTTCACCAAGTCCCCTAAATCGTTGAACATAAATTTTAACCTTGCTTTTTTCTCCTCCTCAGGTAACACGCGCCCGGCTGTGGGTAACGAAACAACTTCCGGTAAACCGTTGACGTCATGTCTAAAAGCGAATGGTTCAAAAGGAATGTCGCGGCTGCTTTCACATTTTACTATTGTGCAATCTGCTTTCTCATCTAACTCCAGTTCGATAGTTACCTCAGACTTATTCAATAGCTCACTACCAAGATGGCCGCGCGCGTTATTATCAGTTTTATTCATGTGTAGGACGTTGATAACATGGAGGGAATTTTCCAGCGTCAACTTCTCAAGCCATGTAAGTAACTCGCTCACTTGGTCGGGATCGTTAATATTCGAAAGTAGGTCGCGGATGCCGTCAATGATTACAATCTTGGGACGTGTTGGATATTCCTTAACCACTTGTTCAATGATTTGCCTACGTTCTAAGGGGCTTTTGCCGCGTAGGTAAAACACTCCAATAGTTTCGCCTGTCATTCGCCTGATCCTATCCATGACCTTCCAGACGTGTCTTTTGCCTTGCTCGGTATCGAATAGGATAATATCGGCACAAAGCAGACTATTGATGTGGAGGCTTTTGTATAGTGCTATTAACCAAAGAAGGAACAAGCTTTTGCGGCTCTTCTTTTTTCCTATTATCTGCGAATAGTTACCGGCTGTGGCTGTGGGTGCAATATCAATTTTTAATAAAGCGATTGCCTCCTCAGGTTCGGTAGTTATCTGAAAAGCCCTCCAGTCGAATGATTTTATTTCGGTAGTGTTTGTATGCTGTGGCTGTGATCGTTCGCCATAGCCATCGGAAAAAAGTCTACGCGCTGCCTCGGTAAAGTCTTTATTACACTCTAGGTAAGCAAACAACGCGCTTGCATTGTAAGCCTTGGACGGTTCAAAGATTGTGGAGGAGGTAAAGCTAAAAAACGTTTGACCGTTCCACGTGCCGGACGTGCTGCCTTTCTTTTCAGGTCTGCAAAAGTGTTGATTCTCTCCGATTGTCCTAAGGTAAGTCCAACCGTGTTTTTGAAGTAATGCCGGAACGTCCGCGCGCTCGTTGTAATCTTGCCACGGGGTTAGCCCTGTATTGCTTTGCGTGTGTTGTTTCGGAATTATAACAGGCTCAAAATATTCATTGAGTGATCGACACGCTGTATGTAAATTATTTCTTTGCTCTGGTGTGATCGTAGGTATATTTTCGAGGGAACCGATTAACACCTCATAACCTGGAGTTGGTGCGATGCAAACATATCCACCAATGCCCCGCGTTTCGATCAATACCTTTCGATCCTTTGAAACGGCCAACTTTTGGTTTGGCTCAAGTATTTCGCATTTATAAATTAGGTGTGCGCCTCCACTCGGTGTACGCTGTATTACTAGATCGTCTTCTGTAATGTCTGGGCTATCTTTAAAAATCGCTTGAGTAAGTCGATCCATAAGTAAACCGGATGGATCGTTTTTTGAATCAATGTCAATGACTTCCACGCTTGCAATCTTACCACATACTAAAGCAAGTGATCCATTGAAAGATAGTTCACCAAGACGCGGCAAACGTGTTTGGTATTCCTTCCATGGTACTGTGGGAATTTTATCCTTAACAGGAATAACCGAGAGGCCATTCTCTAGTAAAGTGTTCGCGTAATTTGTTACATTTGCCATGTCGTTGTAAAATTTTTAAAAGGCTTTGAGTTGATAGCTCAGGCCTTTTTTTATTTATCTACAAACGATCCGGGAATCAATACACGTGATCCGACTTTCTTACATGGTATCTTTCCAGCTTGACAATTCCGATAGATTGTAATTCGACTAACATCTAGCTTAATCGCTGCTTCATCAATGCTGTAGAACTTCTTTTCGTCTTTCGGCAATTCACGTGCTGCGAGCATTGCCAGCGTTGACTCAATAGTACTTAGTCTTTGGTCGAGCGATGCGAACGGGTTGTAGTTTTCCATTTTTTCTTTGCGTTACAATTTATTTTTGTAAAATTAGAATCGCTCAAAGAGAAAAGTATACAACAATGTTATACTTCTCTATTCTTAGTTTACAAAGAGGTAGCCCTCTTTGCAAATGCGACACGACAAAGGTAAAATGTGATGAAGCGGAAGGGTAGGAGTCTCGTGAAACGTTTAGACTCTAAATTTTTAGTTTTTGTTTCGCTTAATCCAGCTAGAAATCAGGCTTCTTTTGTTTTGATCGGGTGCTTGTAGTTGCTGATCCGTGAAGTGATAACCTCCGAGCTTCTAAAGTTGCCAGATAAATAGGTAACGTTGCCCGTCAGTTGGCTGAAAAGTTTTTAAAAATTCGTCAATTAATATCGCGTCACGATGTTTGGGAAGGGTCTCTTCTTTCCATAAAGGAAGACTTTTCTTATTTGCTTTGGACTTCAAGAAATCCTCAAAAATTATTTTGATTAGAGAATCTTTCTCGAACACGTAGTTTGATCCTATTGCGGTTATCTCGACTCTACTAATTGTTAGGGTTTCTAGGTTGCAAAGTGCCGCAAAGTTATCCCGCTCACTTTCAGAGTAGGTTCGTAATGGTATTTTGAGCCATTCGGGATTCATTTGTCCCATGTTTAAGCAAGCTGCCATCCACGTTTCCATTTGTACCAAGTCAGGCGGAATGCCGTAATCATTGAGAAGTTTATGAATTTTGGGCGCAATCAGATCAGGGGAAAGTCCCCACATTCTAAACAATGATTTATTTATTAGTTTATCAATGTCCATCATGCCGATTCCTTTTTAAGTCTTCCGTAAACCTTCATTAGTCCCTCGCGATTTTCCTGATCGTCAAACCTTCCGAGATATGCCTGAGTGGTTGTAATCTTTGTATGCCCCAGCATCTTACTAATCATGGCAAGGGGTAACTCTGATTTAGCGATAGAAGCGAATGTATGCCTTGCCGCGTAAGTACTAACTACAGGTAGCCCGTTTTTTTCGCAATACCTAGCTAACCACTTGTTTGTAATTTTTACCCATTGCTGCTTTGTTGCATCCATCAACTTTGGAGTATATTTTACCGAGGGATCAAATAGCCCAAAGACATACGCGGTCTTTCTTTTGTCGGGATTGCCTTGCTCGATCAGGATCGCTTGCAATTCATTGGTTAAAGGTATCCTTACCTTAGTCGGTAGGTTTCTGGTTCTGATCGTTTTGAGTCGGTTAAACTCTATGGCATCCTTTCCTACGTTTGAGTATTGCAGCCGCGCCATGTCTGCGAAGTTCATTCCCTGAGCAAAGAATGAGAATAAGAATAGCTGCTTCGCCCGATACATCGGATCGTCAATGTCTCCAGCCTCACCATTGATGAAGTCTATTAATTCATCTTGGTTCAACGTCACGCCCTTTTGACCGCCCGATCCGGCCGGAATCTTATAGCCGCCATCGTAATCGTTCCGGCTAAATGGGTATTTCATTTTGAGATATTCGTCATTTGCGGAAACAATATTGTAGATCGTTCGGAGGCATCGCATCCGTATGGCTATGCTCGTGGTATTGATACCCCTATCGGTTAGCCATGATTCAAACTTCTCTAGCTTTTCGACCGTTATCTGGGAGGGATCAATATCCTTGTGATTCAAAAACTCTTTAAACTGATTGTAAACGGTTTTATAACAACGGTACGTTCCGGCCTGACCTTTGGCTGCAATACCTTGTAAGTGTGCATCAAACTTTTTCAAGAAGTTGGCCCCGCCTTCCTCGCCCAAATATTCGCGCTCGAATGATTCAAATATGAACGGATCGCGGCCATCGTTGGTGCTTTTTTTGATCGCGTTGTTCGCCTTGGTTATTGATGCTTCCAAAACATCTACCCGTAGCCTCCTATTCTTGCCTCGCAGTTCTTCCAATTTAGTTTCAGTGATCTTTTCGTAATGCTCCCCATCCATGAACAGTTTTTTGCCATCGTGAATGATCGGGTAGTATTTCTGTTTCCTTTGATGGGTTACCCTCAATTTAACGGGGTGTTTGCCTTCCTCATTTGCGGTGTAATCCCACAAAATGTATTGGGGTATTACTTCACCTTCCAATCTCTTTGCCATACGTGTAGGGCTTGTAATGAAGCCGATTGATTTTACTTTAATACAACTTTAATACATTTTGTGATGATAGCTGAAAAAGGGAGAATATCAAAAAAGCCATATTTACCCTGCTATTCAATCACTTAGGCAAATATAGATAAGGAAAGGATAAGAAAGAATAACGGATAGGTAAAATTCCCAAGCTGTAGGTCGCGAGTTCGAGCCTCGTTTCCCGCTCTACTAATCCAATCTGTTTTTAATTTTTTGAAATGACCGTAGCCCGAAAAAATATTTCGGCAGGTAATTTAAAATAGTCTTTTAACCGTTGTGCAATCTTCAAGGTTATTTCCCTACGCCCAGAAAGGATGGAGGAAACGTGTCCTTTGCTTCCGATCAATGGGACAAGGTCTTTGGCTTTCATGCCACGCTCCTGCATCTTTAATTTTATCACTTCAAGAGGGTCAACTCCGGGTAGGTGAACATGTTTGTCTTCATAATCTTTTACCAATACCAATAACAGAGAAAGCTCATTTGCTTCGGGCGTACCTTCTTTAGCTTGAAAAATAGCTAATGTTCTTTTGATCGCTTTTTGATAAGCTGTTTCGGTTTTCAATACGCTCCAATTCATTTTATTTTGCTTTATAGGTTAAAATCCTTGTGTCAAATTCAATGGTTTCTGGCTCTATTTTGTCGTACTCTTTGTGTGTGCCAAACCAAATAACGTAGGCGGCCAACTGCTTAAAATTTACTGATACCACCAACCTGAAATCATTACCCTTGATATTGAATATGACTCGATTGTTGGCCACGATACTCGCATTGCCATAAATTGCTTTCAACTCATTGAAGTGGTGAAATTCCTGCTTAAGAAATTCATTGTGCCAAGCCAACAAAGGGATTTTTGCCATTGGGTATCTATCCGTGTAGTACAAGATAGCCCGCTTGACAATGATGTTCATTTCAACAAAGGTAATTAAATAGTTTTCATTTTGAAAACTTTATAAGCCTTTTGTTTCAGACCGGTTTTTTTAAGTTACAAGCTTGTGAGTAGCGGTGATTTTGGTATTTTAAATAAATCCATTACTCCTTCTCAATTAATTTAAGAATCGCATTCCGGATCAGCTCAGGATTGCTCCACGGCACAAAGTGGTTCATGTCATCTACCAGTACCAATTCTACTTGTGCATTTACCATCATTTTTTTTGCGAAGGCCGCATTGCCAGGATCTACCAGCACATCTTTTTTACCTTGAATGACGATGGTATGAGCTTTTATATTTGGCCATAGAGGGATCATCTCTTGCAGTTCTGGCTTTAGGTGATAGATTTCTGTGTTGGAGGCACGGAATGATCGGGGCAATACCCATCTTAGAAAGGGAGTTGCTAGAGGGGCTCGAAACCATGTCTCGTTTGGTTCAAGGTCAGGGTCTATTGATCCTGCAACAATCACGAGGCCATCTACTAACTCAGGATAGTCCATTGCCATGCGGGCAATAACAGGGCCGCCCATCGAGTGGCCAACTAAAATGATAGGTCTATTGCTTTTGTGTTTTTCTAAAATTGGTTTTAATACTGCGGCTTGTCGTTTTACAGATCTTTCGCCATGGCCAAAATTAGATTCTCCAAAACCCGGGCGATCTACCGAAATGAGTTTTGCTTTTTTGAGCAATGTGCTGTCGGCCATGAAATCAATAAAAGCACTGAGCGACCCAGGTGATCCATGAATGAAAATAACGAGAGGCAAAGTGTTATCACCTACAGATAGGTAATTTATCTTTTGGCTATCGAATGCGTAGGAGTGGAGTGTCCCCTTTTTTTCTTTCTTCTCGAAGTATGTGTTGATTTCTTTTTTACTCATTCGGAACTGCATACAGGAGTCCATTAGAAGTAATAGCAAAAAAATAGCCGTAAGCGAAACGAGCCACGGCCTTGATTTTTTCCAGGTGATAAGCATTTGTAATAAGTTGACTGTTGACAAATAGGAAGTTGACAAAGATCGGATTCATAGAGTTTCATTGCAATTGTCAATGACTACTCACCCCATCAATTCAGATTCAGGATCTTTTTATACTCGCCTTGGTTGTGTAGCACGTCAATTGCTTTTTTGATTTCTTTATCATGCTTAAACCTTGTTTCTACCATACCCTTTTCAAAATAATAGCGGGCAACAATATCTTCCTCTAATAGCATTTTAATCTGATCTTTATGCAATATCAAATCATTTTTGCGGCTCTCATTCAATCTCGCGTGGATAGCCTCCAACTGTGGTTTTAGGTTGGCATAGTATTTTTCTTTTTTTGCTTCTGCCTCAAAGGCTTCTAGTTCAGTTTGCACAGTCGATTGATAGGAATAGTTTTTTCCTCTCATCCATTGCACAAACTCTTCGTATTCTTGGTCAGTCAGTGAAAAATTTTTGGCAGCAGAGATGGCAGAATGGGTAGAAACATAAGCGGTGGCAAAGTCGAAAAGAAAACCTTTCACATAAAGTACCTGTGCTAGCAATGATGCTTCTTGCACGGTCAGTTTTACATCAGGGTCAATGCCGCCACCATCGTATACTTTTCTTCCACGTGAAGTTTTAAATTCTTTTTTAAGTGAATCAGGCACAACACCTGCGCTACCGTCTTCTCTGCGGTGGGCATAATCAAGTACCTGAATGCACCGACCCGTGGGCGTGTAATATTTAGCTGTGGTGATTTTGACTTGGGCATGATAAGGGAGAGGCCTACTCAATTGCACGAGCCCTTTGCCAAATGACCTTTCGCCAATGATCACTGCGCGGTCATAATCTTGCAACGTGCCGGCCACAATTTCTGATGCAGAGGCACTACCCCGACTGATCAATACAGCAACGGGGATATCAAGATCAACAGGTAGATTTAATGTTTCATAAGTTACATTGTGTTCTTCTAGTTTCCCTTTCGTGTCAACTATCTTTTTCCCTTTGGCCACAAATAAATTACAGATGTTAACGGCTTCAAAGAGTAATCCTCCTGGGTTGCCACGCAAATCAAGCACTACGTTTTTGGCGCCTTGTTCCTTTAGGTTTACCAAGGCATTTCTTACTTCTTTCCCAGCTTCAGATGTGAATTCTGTCAATTGAATATACCCGACATCACTATCGATCATGCCAAAGTAAGGCACGTTATTGATTTTTATTTTTTCTCTTTTAAATTCCAAGTCAAAAAACTTCTCCTCACCGTATCGTTTGATGGTAAGCTTCACGGGTGTGCCTACTTGCCCACGCATTAGATGGTTAGCTTCTTCTTGCGAAAGTTTTGAGAGTTCAATGCCATCCATTTTCATTACCTCATCGCCTATGCGCAGCCCATTTTTGTAGGCTGGATAAGATTCATATACCATTGTAACCACGGTTCTGTTTTGAATGTTACGCGTCAGTGCGCCAATGCCTCCATACTGGCCCGTATTCATGGTGCGAAAATCTTCTACCTGATCTTCGGAAATGTAATTGGTATAAGGGTCTAGCGAATTGAGCATTTGATCAATGCCAGTGTGTACCATTTTGGTCGGGCTCACCTCATCTACATACAAGTTATTCACTTCTTTAAATAGAGATGCAAAAACATCCAAATTTTTGGCGATCTCAAAATATCTTTCTGCAGGTGGTGTAAACGCCAAGCCAATGCTGCCAGCTGCGAGGAAAAAGAACACGTACTTTCGTTTGCTCATAGTTCTGTATTAACGATATAAAGTTACTCTAAGTTTCTCGATTCCGGTTCAATTTATTCAGTGATTGATTGAATTTCTATTCGTTTGAGAGATTATAAGGTTAACTCAAACACCCCCTGACGCAATAAATCCTGTTCTTCTTTGAGCCCTTGCGAGAGATTGGTGCTTTATGGACTTAGTTTACAAATGGCGTTTCCCCGACAATTCACAAACTTTGTTTTGGCTAGATTGTAAGTGATTTAATTTGCAACATTTAGCTCAGCACCTTGATATTGCTAACTTACTTTTACGCACGAATATGGAAAAACTACTTGCCGAAATAAGAAAGTGCACCGTTTGCAAAAGTTACTTACCCAACAAGCCCAAGCCGATCATTCAAGCATCAAGCAAATCCAAGATATTGATCATCGGCCAAGCACCTGGGCAAAAAGTGCAAGATAGCGGTATACCTTGGGATGATGCCAGTGGCAAAGAATTAAGACGATGGCTGGGGGTTGAACCCGAAACATTTTATGATGAAAAAATTTTCGCACTCATGCCCATGGGTTTTTGTTATCCCGGCAAAGGCACATCTGGCGATTTGCCTCCACGGCCAGAGTGCGCTCCTCTGTGGCACGGCCAATTGTTGGCTCAAATGAAAAATGTAAGACTCACAATACTGATTGGCCAGTACTCTCAAAAATATTATTTGGGCAAAGATTTTAATCCAAGCATTACTGAGAACATAAAGAATTACAAAAAGTTTATGCCTAGCTATTTGCCGTTGGTTTATCCTTCACCTAGAAATAGAATCTGGCAAATGAAAAACCCTTGGTTTGAGAAAAAAATCGTTCCCTTATTGAGAGAAAAAGTAGGAGAGATAATTTAAAAGCAATAAGTAGCCTCTAAAGCGTCAATTAAAACTGATGAAAAAAAATCAATACATTAGTAACGGCTTAAAGAAAGCTGGGTTTGAAGGAGGGTGGTGGTCTGCCAAAAAAAAATGATATGAAGCACTATCTTCTTTTAGTATTGAGCTGTTTAGTATTCCCTCTACTTGCTCAACAACAAGTAGAAATAAATGATCAGATTGAAGAGCGCATTTTTATGCCCTATGAATTGATGTACTTCAATGATAAAAGCAGTACACTCACTTTTGAACAGGTTTCTTCGCCACCCTTTTCAACTAAATTCCAGCAGCATACCAACTATCAAAACAAAGATTTTATTCCCAACTCTGCCTATTGGGTGCGGCTCCCCATTCACCACAATCCCACTTCACAAAATAGTTGGCTGTTGGAATTTTATGATCAAACCATAGATAGGATCGAAGCCCATATTCCTTTGCAACAAGGCTCGTACAAGGTGGTCAGATTGGGAGACGAGCAACCTTTTACCAATCGATTATTCAGGCATAAGAATTTTGAATTCATGTTGGATATGAAGAAGGACACAGTGATGTTCTATTACTTCAAGGTGCAATCGCACGAATTTGCAGATATACGCATAGCCTTTCGATCCACGAATCGTTTTATTTATTATGCATTGAATGAGTATTTTCTGTTTGGTATTTTTTATGGAATGATCCTCATCATCAGCTTGTATAATTTTCTCACCTACCTTGCCATTCGCGAAGTCAAATTTATTTACTACATATTTTATATTATCAGTGTGGCACTGTATGCCATGAGTTTGGATGGGATTGGTTTTCAGTATATATGGCCAGACACGCCTCAACTGAATAAATATGCTGCTGGTATTTCGCTCTACTCTGTCATTTTGTGGTCGCTCATTTTTACGCGAAGGTTTTTAGGTACAAAGGCCAATGCACCACAACTGGATAATCTTTTTATGTGGATGATTCTTTTGCGCACCATCCTTTTTGCGTTCGCGCTTTTTTTCTACCCTACATTATTGAGTCAGCGTACCTTAGAGATCATCCCTCTTTCCTTGATTTTCTATGCAGCCATTCGTGTTTGGAAAAATGGTTATCGACCCGCGCGTTTCTTTGTAATCGCCTACGGGGTTTTGTTTTTTGGCTTCTTTTTAAGAGCTCTCGTGTATTTTAATTTCCTGCCTCTCACCACGATTTCTCATTACAGCCTGCATTTCAGTTTTGTGTTCGAGATGCTCTTTCTTACCCTAGCCTTGGGCGATCGCATCCGCATTTTGAAAGACAACAGAGATAGGGCCATGCGTAAAATTATTACCCAACAGGAGACAAACATTCAGTTGCAGGGAAAAGTGAATAGAGAACTTGAACAGAAAGTGGATGAGAGAACCGTAGAGCTAAACCAAAAAAATGCCGAACTGGAAGAGAGCAATAACAAGATCATTAAACAATCCACTGAGATCAATCAGATCAATTCATTGCTCGATTTAGATAATTGGAAACTAAAGAACAGAGTGAAGGAGGTTTTAAATGAAATGCTGACAGAGCAGACCATGAGTTATAGTGAATTCAAAATGTTATATCCTGATACTCTCGCTTGCTATCGTTTTTTAGAAAACCTAAAGTGGACAAATGAATTTAATTGCAAGAAATGTGGGAACGAAAAGTATTTTGATGGTGCACAAAAATTTTCACGCAGGTGTACCAAGTGTGGGTACAATGAATCGATCACAGCCTTCACTATCTTTCATGGCATTAAATTTCCAATAGAAAAAGCATTTTACATTGCCTACCTATGCGTGGGAGGAAAAAAAGAAAGCACCCTCGATGCCCTCTCCAAGCAGCTCGAAGTAGGGCTCAATACCGTATGGGTCTTTCGCACCAAAGTGTTGTTGCGGATGAAAGAACTGGAAGAATCCGGAAAACGCCCAACTGCCTCTAAGTGGGAAGAGGTGATCTTGTCTCCCATTACTGCAAATCGCACTAAGCCCTCAAGGACTGACAGGCCTACTGTATCCAGTAAGTAATCGGTACCTCACTCTAACCGAACGTTTTATTTCCTCGCAGAGTCTCCCGTTTCGGTGACTCTGCGCAAATACGAGTGGAAAAAGCGCAAAGTCCTGAGGCGGAGACTCTGCGAAGAATAAGTTTTTCAAAATTCCCCATGCACTCCCATGCAAGTCTTTCATTTCATCTTATCAACCAAATGTTTTTATTGAATAAAAACAGGTAGGTATTATTCCAAATATTGTCCCGTAAACGGTTGAAATCAATGTTTTTATTGTATAAAAAGAAGTTGGATCGCTTGCTTAAAATTCATGCCTAAATGAATCGAATTAGTAAAAATATTGACAGTTACGGCTTGGTATTTCGTAGATTTAAAATATTAAAACGCAAAACCTAATAGGACATGGCAGTTAGAATGGTATGCAAAATAGTATTGGTCAGCTTGTTAATCGCTTTTCAGCAGTCTGCTTTTGCCCAAAATAAGACCATTCAAGGCAAGGTAGCATCTGTTGAAGATGGCAAGACAGTTGGTTTGCCCGGGGTTAATATTATAGTGCAAGGAACTACAAAGGGGACAAATTCAGATGTTGATGGCAATTACACACTAGAATTGGCTCAAAATGAAAATTCATTGACCTTTTCGTTCATAGGATATAAAACACAAACTGTAATTGTTGGCAATCAATCTGTAATTGACGTAACGCTAGAAACTGATGCGGAGACTCTGGAAGAGGTGGTGGTGGTAGGGTATGGGGTGCAAAGGAAGAGTGACTTGACGGGATCAATTGGTTCGGTACGCGGCTCGGATCTAACTAAAATCCCTTCTTTCTCCGCAGAACAAGCCCTACAAGGTAAAATTGCTGGTGTGCAGGTGGCCAGTCCTAGCGGTGCGCCAGGCTCTGCTCCAGTTATTCGAATTCGGGGTGTAGGAACGCTTAATAATAGCTCTCCGATTTTCGTGGTAGATGGAGTAATTCTGGATGATATTACATTCCTGAATAGTGGGGATATTCAGTCAATGGAGGTGCTAAAGGATGCATCGGCCACAGCCATTTATGGATCCCGAGGCTCAAATGGCGTGATCATTGTAACCACAAAATCTGGCAAGAAGGGTGAAGGAGTACAAGTAAGCGTTAGTAGCGAGTATAGTCTTCAGCGGTTGTCAAAACAAATTAATCTGCTTACGGGCGAGGAGTTTGCAAAAGTTGTCAATGTTTTAACACCCGGAACATTTAACAACACAAGCATTGTACCCAGCACCAATTGGCAAGATCAAATATTTACCAATTGGGTTCCGATACAAAACCACCAAGCATCTGTGAGTGGATCCTCTGGGAAGTACAGTTTTTATTTTGGAGCAAGTTATTTTAAACAAGATGGTATTATTTCAAAATCCGGATACGACCGTGTTTCCATCAAATTGAATAATACCTACACCATTTCAAAATCTGTTAAGGTGGGCAATAATTTAACTATTGCTCCGGATAATCGCCAAAACGCTGCAGACGTAGTTCCAATTGCCTATCGTGGGTGGCCAACGTCAGTCCCATACAGAGCAGATGGGGCTTTCGCTGAAGTGCGAGGGGCAGGGAATCCATTGGCGGCCAATGAATTTAACAACTCATCATCACAACGATTCAGGGCGGTAGGAAACGCCTATATAGATGTTAGTTTTTTTAAAAACTTTTTGTTCAAAAGCAGTTTTGGATTCGATTTGAGTTACGGCAAGACAAAAAGCTATACACCTGCCTTTTTCGTTTCTCCAACACAAGAAAATCTTACAAGCGATTTAGGTGTGAGTACCGATGAAAATAAGACTTGGCTTTGGGAAAATACCATCAACTATAATAAAACATTCAATAAACATAAGCTGAACGCTTTGGCGGGTTTTACGCTGCAGAAAACAACCAGCGAGTTTTTGTCGGGTAGTGTTCAAAACCTGATCGGTACAGACCCTTCACTTTGGTATTTGAATGCCGGGGAAACATTAACTGGAACGCAACGAGTTGGGAATGGCGGCTCTATTAGCACTCTTGCCTCCTACTTGTTCAGAACAAATTATTCATATCAAGATAAATACCTTCTCACAGTTTCTGCCCGTATTGACGGATCCTCCAAGTTTGGAAAGAGTAACTTATATGGCACCTATCCTTCCTTGGCGGTTGGGTGGAACGTCTTAAATGAAAGTTTTATGCCTACTAGTCGGATCTTGAGTAATGTGAAATTAAGAGCAAGTTGGGGGATAGTAGGAAATGAGAAGATCAATGGAGACTCAAGATTTTCTTTAGTTGCTAATAGCCAAAATGCAGTGTTTGGCTTGGTTGAGCAAGTACAGCAAGGTGCTACACTAGGCAGCACTGCCCAACCAAATTTGCGTTGGGAGAGCACCACACAAACGGACATTGGCCTTGAGCTTGGATTTTGGGATGATAAATTGACCGCTGAATTGGATTATTATAGTAGAGTCACAGATGATATTCTAGTTGGATTAGCCACACCTGGACACGTAGGCAATGGAGCATTTGTAAGAGTTATTACCAACGCAGCATCCGTACTTAATAGAGGAGTTGAACTCACACTCGCCTGGAACGATCAGATTGGACAGGTAAAATATAAAATTGGCGGTGTCGCTTCAAGTGTGCATAATGAAGTTTTAAATCTTGGAGCCTCTTCCGGAAGTGATTCCTTTATCAGCGCAGGTGATTTGGGGAACGGTCAACTAGTTACCCGAACCCAAGTGGGCAAGCCTATCGGTTCATTCTACGGATATCAAGTAATAGGCATTTTTCAAAACCAGACTGAATTGGACACAAGTCCTAAACTATCTGAACAAGCAGTTGGCGATCTCAGGTACGCTGACAATAAAAAGGACGGAGTTATCAATGCGGATGACAGAACCTACATTGGCTCACCGATTCCATCTTTCATTTTTGGTTTCAATACAGAATTTAGTTACAAAAGCTTTGACCTCTCACTAGACTTTCAAGGCCAAAGTGGTAATAAAATCTACAACGGTAAAATGGCTGTGCGACCCGACCTCTATAATTTTGAAGCCAGAGTCAAAGACTATTGGAGGGGTGAAGGCACTAGTAACACAGAGCCGCGGCCAACAGCTGGCGGAGTGAATTACGAGCAATCAACCTATTTTATCGAGGATGGTTCTTATCTGCGCCTGAGAAACATTCGTATCGGTTATAATTTCCCCGCATCGCTTACCAAAAAACTGGGTCTTACCAACGCCAGAGCCTACTTGAGTGGTACCAATATATTCACGCTAACTAATTACAGCGGTTTTACACCTGAAATTGGTGGTAGTGATGGATTTTCTTCAGGTATTGATTTGGGTATTTACCCAATAACGGCTGTGTATTCCGTTGGCGTAAACGTTACTTTTTAAAATGACAAATCGTATGAAACGGTGGAACAAAACAAATAGAGTAATTCCTGCTCTCCTGCTTATAAGTATGTTATCTGTTGTCGCATGCATGGATAACTTTCTCGATCAAAAGCCACAAGGTCAGCAGACAGAGGAAGTCTTCCTTAAAACAAGCCAAGATGCAGTACTAGCCACAACGGCCATCTACAATACTTTTCTCGATTGGAGCTATCACTCTGGCGGCTATCCCCTGCTCGACATAATGTCCGATGATGCATACAAAGGTAGCAACCCGGGCGATGCTAGCTCCATTGGACTATTCAATACGTTTCAATTCACGGCAAGCGCTGGCGATATAAGCCGATGGTATTCGGCTCTTTACAAAGGTATTCGAAGAGCAAACATTGTGATAGAAGAAGTACCCTCAGTCCCAATGGATGAGTCACTCAAAAAGCGATTGTTGGGTGAAGCTCGTTTTTTGAGGGCTCATTTTTATTTTGACTTAGTGAGGGCGTTCGGTGATTTACCAAAAGTCACGGTGCCAACACCACCGCGCAAACTTGCTCGAAGCCCAAAAAGTGAAATCTATTCTGAGATAATTATTCCCGATTTGCTTTTTGCCAATGAGAATCTTCTGGAAAAAAGTCAATATGCGCCAACGGATGCAGGTCGCGCCACCACAGGCGCGGCTAAGTCGCTCCTCTCAAAAGTATATATTTTCCAAAATGATTTTTTCAATGCTGAAAAATACGCATTAGAAGTTATTGCCACTGGCCAATATGATCTGGAGGCTGATTATAAAAATGCTTTTTCGTTGGCGGGCCAATTTGGCATTGAATCCATTTTTGAATTGGGTGCAGAGGCTAATTCTGGAGGTAGTCAATTCGCCAATACGCAAGGGGTGAGAGGAACACCTAATAGAGGGTGGGGTTTCAATAGACCCTCTGTGGAGCTGATCAATTTCTTTGAGCCGAACGATGTGCGCAAAGATGCAACGGTAATATTTTTACGAGAGACAATTGATGGTGTATTCATTTCAGGAGATCCAGGCACCCAAGACACCGTTTATGCAAATCCTCCAGCGAAGACGATTATAAAAGAAATTGAAACGTACAATCAAAAAGTGTGGGTTCCTGGTACAGGTACACTTGAGCAATTTGGCTACAATAAACGCATTATTCGCTATGCAGATGTATTGTTGTTGGCAGCCGAAGCTCTAAATGAGAACAATAAAACATCAACGGCCTTGGTTCACTTGAATAAAGTTCGTCAACGGGCAGGGCTATTGCCCGTGGTAGATACCGATAAAGTAATTGTTCGTCAAAAAATTGCAGATGAACGAAGGGCGGAATTGGCGATGGAAGGCAATAGATTGTGGGATTTGATTCGGACAGGAAAAGCAGCTAGTGTGTTAGGCCCCTTAGGTTTTAAAGTTGGTAAGCATGAGTTGTTCCCCATACCTCAAAGCGAAATAGATTTATCGGAAAAAACACTTACACAAAACCCTAATTGGGATTGAAGAATTTTCATGAACGCAAATTAAATAAGTTAAACTAAATCAACTAAATTATGAAACACACAAGTAAAATTTTTGGTCTCATCGGATTGATTGGACTCATCACTTTCTCAGGATGTAAAAGCGATGATGGCCCATCAGCTTTGAGTATTGTTTCGATTACATCAACAGGAACTAATTTGACCACAGGTAACAGCGAAACGGTTGATCTTAACGGAACAACTTCACCAACCAATGTACCTACGAATGGGGCTCTTACAGTTACATTTTCTAAGCCTGTAAACGGTGCAACTGCAACTTCCACTTCTATTACATTAAGTGATGGAACTACCAACGTGCCTTTGACAATTGTTACCACTGGCTCTGCTGTAAAGATCACGCCTACTACTGAATTAGTACGCGGAACGCTCCACACTATTTCTGTTACTAGCGCAGTACTTGCTACGGATGGAGGAAAATTCACTACAGCCTCACGTACTTTTACGACTGCTGGAAAAAAACCTCCAGTAGTTCCACAGTCAAGTAAATTGGTAGTCTATGTGCCTTTTGAAGGAGTAGTTGCTGACAAGCAAGGTCATACCGTGCTTAATTCTGCTGTTACTTTTACAGCTGATAGATTTGGAAATTTTAATGGCTCTGCAGATTTCAATGGCACTACTAATTATGTAGGCATACAGTATGCTGCAGATATGTCAAATGCAAACACCACAGTAAGTTATTGGGTAAAACTTCCTGCTAGCCAAGCCTACAAAGATCATGTAGGCCTAACAAGCGGAGATACTAGGCAGTATGTTACGTTTGCTATTGGAGGAAATAACGGGACGTTTCATCAATGGAGTAGATTTACCTGCTGCGGCTTAGGTTTTGACATTGACGTTTTGAAATACTATTCAAACCACAAAAATTCAGGAAGTGCTGGTTTGTTAGCAGGCAGTGAAATTGACATGAAAAACGAAGGTAATCCTAGTGGAGATAAAATAGTTGAAGTGAAAAATATCACATGGCTTGAAGCCAATACAGGTAAATGGATGCATATTGTTACTTCTTGGAATGCCGCTACGCGCACTAAGTCATTTTATATTAATGGTGTGCCTTCTACAGTTTGGAAGTTAACACCTTCTGCTCAGTATGCACTTGACGATGCAATAATTGATGCGGCTGGAATTGATTTGGACGCAACCAATAGTAAAAATTTATACATAGGTTCTGGTGTGCCATATTGGGCAACTAAAACAACTTCTGGAATTACTCCTTTTAGAGCTGGAATTCCATTTGCTTTTAAAGGCCAAATGGATGATTTTAGAATGTACAGTGTAGCACTATCAAATGCAGAAGTGCTATCACTCTACGAAGCAGAAAAACCTTAATCGGTTTTTAGATTACTAATCAATTTTTAAAATGGTTTCTGGCATTTGCCATAAACCATTTTTCTTACCTCTTTAGTTAATGATTAAAATAAAAAGAGCAGTACTAAATATTTTCGTTCTAGCGGCATTGATAGTACTCTCGTCTTGTCAGTCAAACAAGACAGAGCCTACCCCCGTTGGAATATTGCAACTTACTGCCTTAAGAGCAGGAACGGTAGATATCAGTCTGGGATCAATCAGCACTGGTATACCCATTGATAAAAATATTATAGGGGATTTTTCTTCAGCGCTAGACACGGCAAGTGTTTCTGCTGGGGTAGTCCTTTCAAAAGATGGAGTGGCAGTTCCCTTAAAAATATCATTTCTCAATGAATTCAAAACATTTGCCGCACTTCCCCTTCAGCCTTTAGTAGTCAATCAAAAATATTCGTTATCAATAGCCAACACGGTAAAAGGCAAGCAAGCAGAGAAATTTGCTGGTGTAATCATTGAATTCGTCACCACTGCAATAGAACTTAAAGTTTCTTCACTGTCAATAGGGGCACAATCGATACCTTCATCAGGAAGGATCATTAACATTCCACTATCGAACTTATCCATTGAAATCAATTTCTCTGATGCGTTGGATGTTTCAACCATCACAAGTCAGACTGTGCAGGTAGTTGGTGGATCAGCACCCACTCTGTCATTCTCTTTTCAAGATATTAACAAGAAGCTCATTGTTTCAGTACTTCAACCACTTAGAGGGCTTACCAAATACCGATTGGTTATTTCCAATCAAGTCAAAGGCGCCACAAGAGAAACTTTTACGGAGTATTCAAAGGAATTTTTCAGCACAGTTGATCCAACCCCCAAGTTTCCAATAATTACGGATGATGAATTGTTAACCTTAACTCAAAAACAAACTCTAAAATACTTCTACGATTTCGCTCACCCTGCCAGCGGCATGGCACGCGAACGAAACAGTTCGGGCAATACAGTAACTACAGGTGGCACAGGCTTTGGCATCATGGCTATCATAGTGGGCATGGAAAGAAATTTTATCACTCGCACACAAGGGGTACAACAACTCAACAAGATTGTTACGTTTTTAGAAAAGGCAGATCGCTTTCACGGTGTGTGGTCGCACTGGGTAGATGGCAACACGGGAAAGGTCATTCCTTTTAGCACCAAAGATAACGGGGGCGATTTAGTCGAAACTTCTTTTCTCACGCAGGGGCTTATCACCTTTCGGCAATATCTAGTGCCACAAGACACAGTAGGAAACAACCTAATAAAGCGAATTAATAAATTATGGGAAACGATTGAGTGGGATTGGTACCGAAAGAATAATGAACAGGTTTTATACTGGCATTGGTCACCCAACTTCAATTGGGAGATGAACTTCCCTTTGTACGGATATTTTGAACAGCAGATCACTTATGTATTAGCGGCAGCCTCGCCTACCCATAGTATTCCTAAAAGCGTTTACACTAATGGCTACGGAAGAAATGGGGCAATCAAAACAGGAAATACCTACTACAACATCAAACTTCCATTAGGTACACCCAGTCCACTTTTTTGGGTGCAATATTCTTATCTCGGATTAGATCCACACTTCTCTGATGACTACGCTAACTACTGGGAACAAAATGTAAATGCCTCCAAGATTAATTATGCTTACTGCGTGGCTAACCCAAAAAAATATCCAAGCTATAGTGATGAATGTTGGGGGCTTACATCTAGTGACAATCAAGTAGGATATAATGGGCATTCACCTGCGAATGATTTAGGAGTAATCTCGCCAACCGCTGCATTGTCATCGTTTCCATACACTCCAGTTGAATCAATGAAAGCATTGAAATTTTTCTATTACACACTGGGTGATAAGCTATGGGGGCAATATGGTTTTTATGATGCTTTTAATGTTTCAGAAGGGTGGACGGCTAATTCGTATTTAGCTATTGATCAAGGCCCGATTGTGGTAATGATTGAAAATTATCGCACAGGTCTTTTGTGGAATTTATTCATGTCGGCACCCGAAGTGCAGGCGGCAAAAACAAAATTGGGTTTTACACCATAAATTTTTCGTATAACTTGATATCCGATGTTACGCAAAATAACCCAAGTTGTCAGTTTGATCCCGATTGCTATTGGGACGAAAACTGACTATCTGAACTTTAAATGGACTTCGATAAACTCAGTCTGACACTTCGATAAACTTGGTCTGACATTCGTTTTGTTCTCCGCCTTGGTTGGTGTTACTCACCAACCAACAAGATGAATGAACAAGGGGATCAATTTAGAAAATTTATTGTGTGAATAGCGGAGAGTTAAAGAGTGAAGCAGAGCATACGGTACGCATGTTGGTGAAGAGCACCAACATGGGCGAGAAAATGCGGCAGAGCCGCGAAAACATTTGTAGAATATATATTTCGCAACATAGAGGTGCAGCGCACCGATACATTAAATGATATTTCGGTGCGCTGCACCTTTAAAATTCGATTCTGATCATTTTTGCTACAAATATTCGCGGTGCGCTGCACCTATTGCATTACATGGAAGACGAGTACTTGATAACTTTTGGTTTGACCTTATAATAAAATTACCTATGAAAAAATTTGCAATGGCCATAAAATTTAACCTCGTTTTAATCATTACAATTTTTGTCACCTCTTGTTCTAAGCCAGTCCAAAAGGGAAGTGATCGGATGAACTTAGTGGTCGATTCCATTCTTAGCCAAATGACCTTGCAAGAAAAAATTGGCCAACTCAACCTGCCATCTTCTGGCGATATGGTAACGGGTGAAACGGGAAGTTCAGACATCGCCAAAAAAATTGAAAACGGAATGGTGGGCGGGTTGTTCAATATAAAATCAGTAGCCAAAATCAGAGAAGTACAAAAAATTGCCGTGGAAAAAAGCCGAACTAAAATTCCATTGCTTTTTGGAATGGATGTGATACACGGCTACGAAAGTGTTTTTCCCATTCCGCTAGGCTTGAGCTGTTCGTGGGATATGAAATTGATCGAGCGCAGCGCACGGATAGCTGCACAAGAAGCAAGTGCGGACGGTATCAACTGGACGTTTTCACCCATGGTAGATATTTCTCGCGACCCTCGGTGGGGTCGTGTATCTGAAGGCAATGGAGAAGATCCTTATCTCGGTTCGCAGATTGCAAAAGCGATGGTGAAGGGCTATCAAGGCAATGACTTAGCGGCTAATAATACCATCCTGTCGTGCGTAAAACATTACGCACTTTATGGTGCTTCCGAAGCAGGCCGCGATTATAACACTACCGATATGAGTCGCGTGCGCATGTACAATGAATATCTTCCGCCTTACAAAGCTGCAATAGATGCTGGCGTAGGAAGTGTGATGGCTTCCTTCAACGAAGTGGACGGCATCCCGGCAACGGCAAATAAATGGTTGCTTACAGATGTGTTGCGCAACGAATGGAACTTCAAAGGCTTTCTTGTTTCAGACTACACAGGCGTAAGCGAAATGGTCAATCACGGTTTGGGCGATTTACAAACTGTTTCGGCCAAGGCATTGAATGCAGGGTTGGACATGGATATGGTAAGTGAAGGATTGCTGACCACATTGGAGCAATCACTGAAAGAAGGAAAGATAGCTGAAGCGCAAATCACGGAAGCGTGCAGAAGAATTTTAGAAGCAAAATATAAACTTGGATTATTCACAGACCCTTATAAATACTGTAATGATCAACGCGCAAAGACGGAAATATTTACAGAAGCAAACAGGAAAGAGGCGCGCTCAATAGCAGCACAGAGTTTTGTGTTGCTAAAAAACAACAAACAACTATTGCCTTTGAAAAAAACTGGAACGATTGCCTTGATTGGTCCACTGGCCGATGCCAAAGAAAACATGACGGGCACCTGGAGTGTGGCCGCGCGGTTTTCAGAATCCATTTCAGTATTGAGCGGATTACAAAAAGCCACAGAAGGGAAGGCGAAAATCATTTACGCTAAAGGTGCCAACTTAGATGCTGATGTAGCTATAGAAGAGCGAGGCACCCTATTTGGTAAATCACTTCACCGCGATAAGCGGTCAGCGGTCGAACTTCGTGATGAAGCTGTAAGAATTGCAAAAAATGCAGACGTGATAATTGCCGCGGTAGGAGAATCTGCTGAAATGAGCGGAGAGGCTTCTAGTCGCACTAACATTGAAATACCCGAAACACAAAAAGAATTATTGAAAGCATTATTGAAGACGGGCAAGCCAGTTATATTAATTTTATTTACAGGAAGGCCGTTGGCACTAAAGTGGGAAGAAGAAAATGTGCCAGCTATTATAAATGTTTGGTTTGGTGGCAGCGAAGCGGGTGATGCCATTGCTGATGTGTTGTTTGGAGATGTAAATCCATCGGGCAAACTGACCACGACCTTCCCACAAAATGTAGGGCAGATACCGTTGTACTATGCACATAAAAATACGGGCCGTCCGTTGGATGAAGGAAAGTGGTTTCAAAAGTTTCATTCCAATTACTTGGATGTTTCAAATGATCCTGTTTATCCGTTTGGTTTTGGATTGAGCTATACCGAATTCAGTTATGGCGATGTTAAATTGAGCAAGAATGAAATGACAGCTACTGATTCGCTGACCGTTTCAGTAGAGGTGACCAACAAAGGCTCGCGCGATGGCAATGAAGTAGTTCAGCTTTACATCCGCGATTTGGTGGGTTCTAGTACTCGCCCCGTGAAAGAACTGAAAGGGTTCCAAAAAATTTCTTTCAAAGCAGGGGAGACTAAGACAGTAAGCTTCACTATTAAAGTGAATGATTTATCTTTTTATAAATCTGATTTAAGTTTTGGTTTTGAGCCTGGCGAGTTTCAAGTATTTGTCGGTGGAAATTCTAGGGATGTGAACCAAGCTGAATTTGTTTTGAAGTGATGGAGAAAAAGTTTTCCAAAATAGGTCAAGCTTATGATGTTTGCTGGGCGCATCCCAAATTGCCGCATTTAGATGCTACTTGCAAAAGGTAGCTCCGCTCAGGGCAGACGCATCTAAATTTGTAATAGTGCTTTTCAAAGCCGAGCAAAGGGTTTCCAACCTTCCAAAGGTTGGAAAACCCTAAATGTAAAACCTTGATTTTGTAAGGAATTACTAAGGAAAAATTTAGATGCTATTTGCAAAAGGTAGCTCCGCTGGAGCTACTTGAATGTAAAGGTGATATTCTATAAACAGATAGTCCCTCTGGGACTCACTGCCCCTGCGGGGCATACTGTTTATAGAAATAACGAGCTACAAAGGATATACTCCGTAGGAGCTCCCTAAATTTCTGTCGCGACAATTTGGGATGCACCCTGTTTGCTTTCTTGATTTATTTTTCTGATTTTGAAAATGATTCATCGCCTAAAAACTAAAATAACATTGTTATGAAAGCTGTACGGGTTCTTGTGGGCACGAAAAAGGGCGCATTTGTCCTTACTTCAGATGTCAAACGTGCAAAGTGGAATGTTGACGGCCCTTTTTTTGCCGGATGGGAAGTGTATCACATGAAAGGATCACCAGTGGATCCCAACCGGATTTATGCATCGCAGAGTAGCGGATGGTTTGGGCAAGTCGTGCAGCGATCGGATGATGGAGGTAAAACATGGTTTCAACCAGGATTCAAACCTAACGAAACCACTACCACCTCTGAAGGAATGCCGACAACGGAAAGCAACAAGTTTGCCTACGACACAACCGACATGGGTAAGCCACTTACCACACATCAGTGGTATGATGGCACACAACATCCTTGGGAATTCAAACGCGTATGGCATATGGAACCATCCATCTCGGATGTCAATACGGTTTATGCAGGTGTGGAAGACGCAGCACTGTTCAAATCTACAGATGGCGGGAGTACTTGGCAAGAATTGTCAACGCTGCGTGGTCATCGCACTGGTTCATTGTGGGCGCCTGGTGCGGGCGGAATGGCCGTGCACACGATCATTGAAGATCAAAATAATCCGCAAAGAATCTTTGTTGCCATCTCGGCCGCGGGCACATTTAGAACAGATGATGGTGGTAAAACTTGGAAGCCGATCAATAAAGGCTTATCATCACTGTACATCCCAGACCCTCACGCAGAAGTAGGTCATTGTGTGCACCGTATCGCGATGCATCCTTCACGCCCCGATGTTTTGTTTATGCAAAAGCATTGGGATGTCATGCGGAGTGATGATGCAGGTGAATCTTGGTATGAAATCAGCGGCAACCTGCCATCTGATTTTGGTTTTGTGGTAGATGTGCACGCACACGAACCCAACACCGTGTATGTGATTCCGATCAAAAGTGATTCCGAACATTTTCCACCAGAAGGAAAATTGCGTGTCTATCGAAGCCGCACTGGCGGAAATGATTGGGAAGCACTCACCAAAGGACTTCCCCAAAAAGATTGCTATGTAAATATCCTTCGCGATGCCATGGCCGTGGACACACTCGACCCCTGCGGAATTTATTTTGGCACAACGGGTGGGCAAGTGTATGCATCCGCAGATGGAGGCGACAGTTGGAACCCGATCGTACAAAATCTTCCTGCTGTTTATTCTGTAGAAGTTCAGGCAATCCCATGATTCGCGTTGTCCTTCCTTTTCATTTGCGCAATCTGGCTAAAGTAGGATCCGAATTGCAACTGTCCGTAGAAGGGGAAGCCACTGTGCAATCCATTTTGGATGCGATAGAAGAGCGCTATCCCATGCTAGCGGGTACGATTCGCGATCACGTAACGAAACAACGTAGACCTTTTTTGCGGTTCTATGCAAATGGAGAAGACCTCTCACTCGCTTCCCCTGATACGCGATTACCCGATAAAGTAATAGCGGGAGAAGAACCCTTTCTGGTGATCGGTGCTATTGCGGGTGGATAATATTTTTAATAGTGGATCAATTGCTTTGTAAATAGAGTGGGTTTCATATCGAACCTGATAATACAAAATTTGACTTTGGAGCTAACACTTTCTTCTCTAATTTTTTTTGACCTTGTTACTTTTAGGGTGGATCGATAACCCTATTCGGTGGGCATTATTGTGCAAGTCTTTAACATTCGTAGAAATTAGTTGTAACCCTAAGCACTCATCTTATTATTCTAACCGTTTTAAAATAGAGTACTAAGGTTGGATCTTTATAAAACTATTTTTCCACTAAGGCCAAGCATCACACAGGTAATTAAAAATTTAACCACTCTAGACCTCATAAAGTCATTTTTTTAAGTGGAAAATAAAAAAAATGAAACCAAAAATAAAATTCGATTTGCCCGCAATTACTTGTAGAATGTACCAACTGTTTTCATCTCCTAGAAATTCAGGAAAAACTTCTTTAGCCATTTTTTATACGCAATACTTTCTATAATTTGGCCTTACTCATGCAAGTCAATACAATGAGGAATAGTTGATGATTACGAATTTATAATTTAGTATTGCTGCCAAGTAAGAAGAGCCTTCTCTACAATTAGATTTAATCATTGCAACATTTTTAGCTATGGAATTAATACAAAACCAGAAAGACTACCTACGTACCTATCAACAAAGCATTGAGCAGCCAGAGCCATTCTGGGCGGAAGTCGCTGAGGATTTTTTATGGAAAAAAAAATGGGACAAAATTCTTGAATGGGATTTCCACAAGCCCGAAGTGAAATGGTTCATAGGTGCCAAATTAAATATAACTGAAAACTGCATTGACAGGCATCTTTTGGCAAGGGCCAATCAAACGGCTATTCTTTGGGAATCAAATGATACCAATGAGCCATCTAGAAAGATTTCATATCAAGAACTACATGATCAAGTTTGCAAGGTTGGCAACATGCTTAAAAGCCTCGGGGTAAAAAAAGGTGATCGAGTGTGTATCTATATGCCCATGGTGCCAGAGACGGCTTACGCCATGCTCGGCTGTGCACGGATTGGGGCCGTGCACTCTGTAGTCTTTGCCGGATTTTCTGCGGGCTCGCTCATAGATCGTATCAACGACTCTGGCTGCAAGGTAGTGCTCACGGCTGATGGCGCTTTTCGCGGAGACAAGAAAATAGATTTGAAATCAATCGTTGATGAGGCATTACAAAAATGTCCAACGATTGAAAAATGTGTTGTGCTGACACGTACCCAATCCACGATAAATATGAAACCGGGGCGAGATAGTTGGTGGCATGACGAGATGCAAAAAGCAAAACCCGTTTGCCCAGCCGAAGAAATGGATGCCGAAGATATGCTCTTCATCCTTTATACTTCGGGTAGCACTGGCAAACCAAAAGGGATGGTGCATACGTGTGGGGGCTACATGGTTTATTCTAGCTACACATTCCAAACAGTTTTTCAATATAATTCTCAATCTTCTCCCTCCAAAGAGCAGAACGCGAATGATAAAGTCACAACCCCAGCAAACACAGTCAACCCTCTTCTCCGGAGAGGTGACGGGGGTGAGGTGTTTTGGTGTACGGCAGATGTGGGTTGGATCACAGGGCATTCTTACATTTTATATGGCCCGCTATCAGTAGGAGCTACCACGCTCATGTTTGAAGGAGTTCCTTCTTGGCCAGACATGGGGCGCTTCTGGCAAGTTATAGAAAAACATAAAGTGAATATTTTTTACACTGCACCTACCGCTATACGCTCGTTGGAGAAAGCCCCACTTTCATTTGTCGAAAAATATGATCTCTCATCGTTACAAATATTAGGAAGTGTGGGCGAGCCCATTAATGAAGAAGCATGGCATTGGTATGATAAGCATATTGGAAAGAGCAATTGCCCTATAGTAGATACGTGGTGGCAGACAGAAACGGGTGGCATTATGATATCGCCCATTGCAGGTGTTACCAAAACAAAACCTGCTTTTGCTACGCTGCCACTACCAGGCGTGCAGTTGGCTGTGATGGATGAAAACGGAAAAGAGTTGGAGGGTAATAATATAGAAGGAAGGTTGACGATTAAATTCCCTTGGCCCTCCATGGCGCGCACAATTTATGGAGATCATCAGCGATTCAAGGACACTTATTTTTCCACCTTCGTGGGAAAATATTTTACGGGAGATGGTTGCAAGCGAGATGAAGATGGATACTACCGCATAACGGGCCGCGTAGATGATATCATTATTGTTTCAGGCCACAACATGGGCACTGCCGAAATTGAAAGTGCCATTGATGAACACTCTGCCGTGTGTGAGTCTGCCGTGGTAGGCTTTCCACATGATGTGAAAGGCCAAGGCGTGTATGCTTTTGTCGTTACCTACAATCCTGTGCAAGAAGAAGACAATCTTAGAAAGGAAATAAAAGAAGTAGTTTCAAAAATCATTGGCCCTATAGCCAAGCCAGATAAAATCCAGTTTGTGAGTGGTCTGCCCAAAACACGGTCAGGCAAAATCATGCGGAGAATTTTACGCAAGGTAGCGGAAGGAGATACTACAAATTTAGGAGACACCACTACGCTAATCGATCCAAGCGTGGTAGAAGAAATAAAAAGTGGGGCTATATTTAAGTATTGATGGCATCTCTAAAAACCTGAATGGATTGTAAGACTGAGCTTGTCGAAGTCGTTTTAGTATACGAAGAGCTACAAGTGGGTTTCGCCAGTCTCAACCTGACAAGGTTTTTATAGATGCCCTTGAGTAAGTATATCGCTTTTAGTGTTGACTTACTAAATTTCTTAATACCCATGCTCGTAGTAATAACAAAAAAACTTCCTTCATCTCAATTAGATTCGTTAAAATCCATTGGCTGCGAGTACGATGTAATTGAATCACTTGAAATAATTCCTCTTGAAATCAATAGGCCTCAAGAAGCTGATGTTTGGATTCTCTCTAGCCGCAATTCGTTGCTTGCCATTAAGGAATTTGTGAAACAAGCCCCAGCACAAATTTATTGCATAGGTAAATGGATGGAGAATGAATTAAAGAGCACAAACATTCAATCGCATGTTCAAAGTTTTGATAACATGAAATCTCTTGCTGCTGATCTACGCAATAAAAAAATCAGTCGGCTTCTTTACTTCTGCGGAGATCATCATCGCGAAGAACTTAGTCAAGCACTTGTTGGAAGTCCTTCACTTCTTACCAAAGTGATTACGCATGAGAGTCACCTTACCTATCCAATACTAAAGAAGAAATACAATGCGGTTTTCGTCTTCAGTCCACGCTCCATAGAAAGTTTATTGCAGAATAATTCTTTTACCAACGAAACTATTTTTGCTTGCATCGGCCCCACGACTGTTTCTTACCTGCATCAACGTGGGCTAAACAATACTTTTTGTGCTTCATCACCTGATAGCGAAATCTTGCTTCATGAATTTTTTGAAAAGTATAAGAAGCCACCGATCACTCACTGATCACCGCTTACAGAATGCCTTTTACTACTTACCTCACGTGCAACCCGCATTCCTTCTTATTCGTATCTTCCCACCACCAGCGGCCAGCGCGCATGTCTTCTCCATCAACAATCGCTCTTGTGCAAGGTGCACAGCCGATACTCACGAACCCTTTGTCATGTAAAGTATTATAAGGAATACTATTGTCTTTGATAAATTTATTTACTTGTTCGGTAGTCCAGTGCAATAGCGGATTGTATTTGACAATCGAATTGGCTTCATCCCATTCAAGGAGTTGTAAATCTTTTCGTGTAGGCGAATGCTCTGCTCGCAAACCAGTCACCCACACCGATTTATTTTTTAGTGCACGTTGTAGCGGCTCTACCTTCCTGATAAAGCAACACTCTTTTCTGTTTTCTACTGAATCATAAAAGGCATTAAGTCCTTTTTCGTTTACATATTTTTCAACGTGAGTCGTGTTGGGGTAGTAGGCTTCAATGTTCGTTTTATATCGTTCATTCGTTTTGCTCCAAATAGAATACGTTTCTGAAAACAAACGCCCCGTATCAAGCGTGAAAACATTGACATCGATGTGATTGCTTAAAATGATATGCGCGATAACCTGATCTTCTACGCTGAAACTAGATGATAACGTGACAGAGCCTGAGAAACGCTTTGCAAGATTTTCCAAAGATTCTTTTATATCTAATTCGTTGACTAACAACTTCAACTCATCAATAGAATTTTTCATAATCGCAAAAGTGATAATTAATTTACTTACGAATCAATTAAGCCTCCAATATTTCTCAATCCCGCATCCGATTGCTACCTTGATAGAATACGGTATTTACATTTTAATCAAACAGATTTTAATAATTATTGGTGCAATTTACTTGTTGTGAACTATTATTCACTAGTTTTGCCTATCAATCTAGTAGATTAATAGGATAATAACTACCTGCACTCATTTAGCTTAAGAAAAATGGAGGACATCAGTACAAGGAATTTTGACTATTTAGATCAATTGGAATCAGAGGCTATCTATATTTTAAGGGAAGTCGCGGGACAATTTGAACGACCTGCATTGTTATTTTCAGGTGGAAAAGATTCCATAACACTTGTTCGTTTGGCTGAGAAGGCTTTTCGTCCAGGTAAATTTCCTTTTCCATTAGTGCATATCGATACAGGTCATAACTTTCAAGAAGCTCTTGATTTTAGGGATTACTTGGTAAATCAACTGGGCGAAAAATTAATTGTAAGAAAAGTAGAAGATACTATCAACGCCAAGAAATTGACCGAACCAAAAGGAAAATTCGCCAGCAGAAATGCTCTTCAGACTTACACATTGCTGGATGTGATTGAAGAATTCAAGTTTGATGCATTGATTGGCGGAGCGAGGCGCGATGAAGAGAAAGCCCGTGCGAAAGAGCGGATATTTTCTGTACGTGATGAATTTGGGCAGTGGGACCCTAAACGGCAGCGGCCTGAGCTTTGGAATATTTATAATGGCAAAATTCAAAAGGGGGAGAACGTTCGTGCATTTCCTATCAGCAACTGGACAGAGTTGGATGTGTGGAATTATATTCGCAGAGAGAAGATGGAATTGCCTTCTATTTATTTTTCTCACGAACGCGAATGTATTGATCACGAAGGTCAGTGGGTGGCCATGTCTCCTTTCATTTCGCTTGAGCCAAATGATAGGATTGAAAAAAGGAGAGTGCGCTACCGCACCGTGGGTGACATGACCTGCACGGCAGCAGTAGAATCGGATGCCACGGGCATTGATGATATTATCAACGAAATCATTGCTTCCAAAACCAGCGAACGAGGTGAAACACGCATCGATGATAAAGTTTCGGAAGCGGCTATGGAAGACAGAAAAAAGAGCGGGTATTTTTAGCTGAAGTTATGTTAGGCGTCAAGACACCTTGAAGGTGTCAGACGCCTTGATTGACAAATCGGCAATTGACAACAGCACTTTGTCAACTGTATTTTTGTCAACTGTCAATTTGATAAAGTTTCGGAAGCGGCTATGGAAGACAGAAAAAAGAGCGGGTATTTTTAAATAAAGTTGACAGATGGATATTTTACGTTTCATAACCGCGGGCAGTGTTGACGATGGAAAGAGCACGTTGATCGGTCGCTTGCTGTACGATAGCAAAGCGATATTGATAGATCAACTCAAGGCCATCGAATCGCAAACTAAAAATAAAGAAGATGGTGAGATCAATCTCGCACTCTTAACAGATGGCCTTCGCGCGGAACGCGAGCAAGGCATCACGATTGATGTGGCTTATAAATATTTTTCTACACCAAAAAGAAAATTTATTATTGCCGATGCGCCTGGGCATATTCAATACACGCGCAACATGGTGACGGGTGCTTCCAATGCAGACTTGGCCATTATTCTCATTGATGCGCGCCAAGGAGTAATTGAGCAAACGCTTCGCCATTCACTCATTGCATCATTGCTTGGCATACCCCACATTGCAGTCGCCATTAATAAAATGGATTTGGTCAATTACTCGCAAGATGTATTTAACAACATTGTAATTGAATATACCATAGCTGCCAAGAAATTGAATTTGAAGGAGGTGCAGTATATACCCATTAGCGCATTGGATGGAGATAACATTGTTGACAAATCAACAAACATGAACTGGTATGAGGGAGACTCTTTGTTACATTTTTTGGAAACAGTAAAAATCCAAAACGATGTTAACCTGCGTGATGCGAGGCTCCCCGTTCAATACGTGATTCGCCCACAGACACCTGAGCATCACGACTACAGAGGTTACGCAGGAAAAATAATGGGTGGCAGTTACAGACAAGGTGATAAGATAACGGTGTTACCTTCGGGCTTGCAAAGTCGCATCAAAACGATCGAGAGTGGTAATAAAGAAGTGAACGAAGCTCATGCACTACAAAGTGTAGTCATTCAATTGGAGGATGACCTTGATATTAGTAGGGGAGACGTAATTGTAAAAAGCGATAAGCAACCATTGGTATCACAAGAGTTGGAGGTGATGCTTTGTTGGATGGATAACAAACCATTGCAATTGGGCAACAAATATTCGTTGCAGATCAACAGTCGCGTGGTGCGCAGCGTAGTGAAGGAGATTGAATACAAGTTGAATGTGAATACGTTGGAAAAACTTTATCAGCCCGAGCAAGTGGGGCTCAATGACATCATCAAAGCAACCATCAAAACCGCTTCCCCTATTGCGTATGATTCGTACAAAAACCTGCGCACAGGCGGCAGTGCGATTTTGATTGATGAAACCAGTAACCTAACAGTGGCTGCGTGTATGATTCAGTAAAATGGCTACCGCCACAAGCTTAGTGAATAGAATTATTTAGCTTGTAGCAAAAATCAAAACCATGAACGTTAAATCTTCATATCCTGGAAAAGTAATATTGGCCGCGGCTGGCCCGGGAGATCCCGATCTTATTACCGTAAAAGCATTGCGCTATTTGCAACAGGCCGATGTGGTAATCACTGATCGTTTGGTGAGTGAAGAATTGCTGGATAAAAATCTAAAGCCTGGAGCAAAATTAATTTATGTGGGTAAGCAAGCCAACAAACTGGCATCTACTCCACAGGAAGAAATAAATAAATTGCTTGTTGAAAACGCAAAACTTTATTTACTGGTGTTGAGATTAAAAGGAGGTGACATTGCTTTTTTTTCTAATGTGTTGGATGAATTGAGAACATTAGTGAGAGAAGGCATTTCATTTGAAATAGTGCCTGGAGTAACGGCTGCATCGGGTGCATCTGCATACGCGGGCATACCGTTGACAGCGAGAGGTTATGCTACGGCTGTTCGGTTTCTTACTTACACAAAAGCAGTTGCATGGGATGAAAAGAGTTGGAGTGAATTGGCTTCTACTGATGACACGCTTGTGTTTTATATGTCAACAGAACTATTGGATACGCTCGTTGATAAGTTATTGATCAACCACATTTCATTGGAAAAACAGTTGGCAGTGATTGAGCAAGCGACTACGCCATTTCAACACACACACATTTTTAGTCTCAAGGAGTTTAAAGAAAAATCAAAAGAAAATCAGTTTGCTTCGCCCACGGTGGTGATCATTGGGCGCGTGGTGGCATTGCACCATGAATTCAAGTGGATAGAAAACAATTTGACTGAGCAAAATTATTTCAAACCTGTTAGCGATTTTATCGAATAGTCATGCTTGCAAATCCTAAACTTCAAACACTACAAGAATTGGTTGATAGCTCCACACAAGAGGAGTTGATTTGGATGAATGGCTATTTAGCTGGCCTCGTCAAATTTGGAGTTTCTGCTTCTGCGCAACCTAAAATAACTATCAACAAGCTCACTATCGTTTTTGGAACAGACACAGGTAATTCCAAAAAACTAGCAACTGATTTTGCTACAAAAGCTAAGCGATCAAACATTCAAGTGAAGCTGCAAAGCTTGGATCAATACCGCTTGAGCGACTTGCAGAAAGAGGAATATTTATTTGTTGTGATCAGTACACATGGTGAAGGCGAACCTCCTGCTGCTGCTAAAAATTTTTACGATTTTATTCATTCCAATGCATTGGAGTTGAATGCATTGAAGTACTCTGTACTAGCTTTGGGCGATTCTGCCTATCCATTGTTTTGTAAAGCAGGTGAAGATGTAGATATAAAGCTGGAAGGCTTGGGTGCCACGCGATTGATTCCTCTTCAAAAATGCGATGTCGACTATGACGCTGATGCAAGTACTTGGCTCGAAAACATTTTTCAAAAACTCAGCAATAGCTCTTCTGCCAATCAGGTCAAGCTCTCTAGTGCAAAAAAATCAGGGAGCAAAAAGAATTTTACAGGAATGGTTTTGTCTAACACCAATTTGAATGGAAGGGGCTCAGCCAAACAAACGCACCATATCGAAATAGCTGCTGAAAACCTTTCTTACCAACCTGGCGATTCAATCGGCATTGTTCCTGAAAACAATACGACTATTGTGGAGTCGATCATTCATTTGACGGGAATCGATTCGAATAAAATAATTACTTATCGAAACGAAGAGCTAACTATATTCAATCTGCTTAAGAAAAAGCTAAACATCATTTATCTGGCAGAGCGTGTAGTAAAAAAATACGCCTTGCTAGTACTGCAAGAGATCCCTTCCACACACATTGATTTACTAAACATCTTAAAAATTTATCCAGTTAAAGATGCTATGCAATTTGAAGAAGTTGTTGGTATTTTAGAGCCCATTGCACCGCGCTTATATTCTATTGCTTCCTCTTTGACCGCTCATGAAGGCGAAGTACATATTACGGTTGCACGAAATTACTTTACGGTAAATAACGAAGTGAAATACGGCCAGTGTTCAGATTACCTTTCTCAATTGCCTGAAAATTCTTCTTTTGAGTTTTACATTCACAAAAATTCAGAATTCAAATTACCAAGTGGAGATAAGGATATTATTATGATCGGCCCAGGTACGGGCATTGCACCTTTCCGTGCATTTATGGAAGAGCGTGATGCTACAGGTGCTAGTGGCCGTAATTGGTTATTCTTTGGCGACCAACATTTTGAATCAGATTTTTTATACCAAACCGAAATCCAGAATTACCTACAAACAGGAACGCTCACGTCCGCCAGCGTAGCCTTCTCTCGTGATCAACCAGAAAAGATTTATGTGCAGCATAAAATGTGGACGCAAGGCGAAGAATTTTTCAATTGGCTTGAGGCTGGAGCCTTTGTGTATGTCTGCGGAGCAAAAGACCCGATGAGCGTGGATGTAGAAAATATGTTGCTTAAAATTATCGAACAATTTGGAAATAGGAATAGGGAGGAGGCAACCAACTATTTACTTCAGATGAAAGAGGAGGGAAGATATTTGAAGGATGTGTATTGAAGGGAGCTTCAAGCTGCATGCCTCAAGCTCTCCATGGTTCGTGTCTTCACGAACCATGGAATTAGAACTGTGTGGTCGCAAACATAAGCCTCGTAGAGGCGAGATATTGGTAGAGGGAACGGTTAAGCAAAAGCAGAGTGCCGTAGGTACGGAATATGTCCCGTCCCTATCCCTTGGTTCGTGAAGACACGAACCAAGGGATAAGGATAAGGTTAAATACAAAGGCGCAGAAATAGGATTTAGAATTTTATGATCGAGAGTATTAATCTTGGTAGAAATGATCGAGAGCATTAACCTTAGTAGAAATGATTTATAGCAACAACATCAACCTTATTACCTTATTAGCATAACTGATGGTGGAAGATGAAATAAGGTAATAAGGTTGTTCTTTTTTTGATCTGTCTTTTCTACTAAGGTTAGATACAAAATGGATTTTAAAATTTTCGCTCAACCCAAAGATCACCGAATCTCTCGCCTTGGTTCGTGTCTTCACGAACCAAGGGAACGAAAAAAATTATTTCAACAAATGAACATTCGCTAATTAAGAATAAATGTCAGACAAACTTTCACCAATAGAAAAAATTAAAACCAGTAGCCTCGGCCTTCGCGGCACTATTGTTCAAAGTTTGAAAAACGAAATCACTGGAGCCATTGCAGACGATGATCAGGCAGTGATCAAGTTTCACGGCATGTACCAACAAGATGATCGCGATGTGCGAGAAGAACGAGCCAGCAAAAAATTAGATCGGCTTTACTCATTCATGATCCGCCTTCGTTTGCCCGGTGGCTTTTTGAAGCCTGAGCAATGGGTAGCCACTGATGAAATCGCGGGAGAGAATTCAACAGGTGTAATAAAAATCACTACTCGCCAGACCATTCAATTACATGGGCTTATCAAATCAAAAATCAAACCCACCATTCAAGCATTCGCGTTGGCAAGATTAGATTCCATTGCTACGTGTGGCGACATCAACCGAAATGTGTTGTGCAGTTCGCACCCCAAGCAATCTGCCATTCATGAAAAGGTTTTTGCTTACGCGGATAAGATTAGTGAGTTGCTGATGCCCAAGACCAGAGCGTATTATGAGATATGGCTCAACGATGAACAACTGATTAATAAGAAAGAGGAAGAAGATCCATTGTACCAGGATCGATACTTACCACGCAAATTTAAAATTGGCATCGCCATTCCACCTAATAATGATGTGGATGTATTTGCCAACGATAGTGGGCTGATTGCTATTATTGAAAATAATCAACTGCTTGGATTCAACATCGCTATTGGTGGCGGGCTCTCGACAACACATGGAAATAAAGAAACCTATCCACGCCTTGCCACTGTGATTGGTTTTTGCGACACCGAGGAAAAAATACTGAAAACCATTTACGAAGTATTAACCATCCAACGCGACTATGGAAACAGAAGCGATCGCAAGTTGGCACGACTAAAATACACACTCGATAAATTTGGCGTTGATTGGTTTACGAATGAATTGCAATTACGGACTGGTTTTAAATTAGAGCAAGCAAGACCGTATCAATTCACTCAGCGTACTGATTATTTTGGTTGGCATGCTAGTGAACAAGGGCTATGGTATTACACCCTGTTGGTAGAAAATGGGCGTGTGTTAGATGACGAAAAAACAAAATTGAAATCGGCTCTGCTAGAAGTTGCGAAAACAGGTAAGGCCAATTTTAGATTTACATGCAATCAAAATTTGATTCTTGCCGATATTCAAGAGAAAGATAAAAATAGCGTTCAAGAAATTCTGGAAAGGTATGGTGTAGTAAAGTTGACTGAGCAATCCTCTGCCCTACGAAAAAATTCAATGGCGTGTGTGGCTCTCAATACTTGCCCGCTTGCCTTGGCAGAAGGGCAGCGTTACCTGCCTTCACTTATTTCAAAAATAGAACCTTTGCTAAAGGCACACGGGCTTGATCAGGAAGAAATAATTATCCGCATGACGGGCTGCCCAAACGGTTGCGCTCGGCCTTACATTGCAGAGATTGGATTAGTAGGCACTGCTTATGGACATTATAATTTACATTTGGGTGGCGACCGACAAGGAGAGCGGTTGAATAAACTTTATAAAAAGGAATTGAATGAAGCGGCCATCTTGTTGGAACTCGATGGATGGTTTGGTAGATTTAGGTCGGAAAGAAAGAGAGGAGAAAGCTTTGGTGATTTTGCATCGCGCGAAATAAAATTTATGGAATGAACGTGAGTGATTACAACAAACAGTTTTCTGAAAAAATAAACCAACTAAAAAAGGATGGCAACTACCGCTATTTTTTAGATGTGAATAAATCTGCCCAGCACTTTCCTAAATTCTATTTTGAGGATGAACTGGGTAATAAAAAGATGGCGGTGAACTGGTGTTCCAATGATTACCTGTGCATGAGTTTGAATGAAGAGGTGATCAGTAAGTTGTCGTTTGTAGCACACAAGAGCGGAGCGGGCAGCAGCGGTACGAGAAACATTTCGGGTACTACCATTTACCACCGCGAGTTGGAAACTACACTTGCCAACTTACATAAAAAAGAATCTGCTTTACTCTTTGGTGGAGCGTACTTAGCCAATCTTACAGCCCTCAGCACTATTGGAAAAATTTTGAACAAATGTGTTTTCATTTCAGACGAACGAAACCATGCTTCCATCATTGAAGGAATACGAGCGAGTGGCTGCGAGCGTCACGTTTTCAGGCACAACGATCTTCAGCATTTAGAGCAAACACTTCAATCGCTTCCACAAGATGTTTCTAAGATCGTTGTTTTTGAGTCGGTGTATTCAATGAGTGGAACAATTGCGCCTGTTAAAGAAATTATTGAATTGGCCAAAAAGTATAATGCGCTTACTTACATTGACGAAGTACATGCCGTGGGATTGTATGGCGAAGATGGAGCAGGTATCAGTTCGGCATTGGGAGTAAGAGAACAAATAGATATCATCAACGGCACATTGGCCAAAGGCTTTGGTGTGATTGGTGGCTACATCGCGGCCAGCAAAAATATTATTGATGTGGTAAGAAGTTTTGGAAGTGGTTTTATATTCACTACTTCGTTGCCTCCCTCGGTATGCAGTGCAGCAAATAGAAGTGTGCAATTGGTACGTGATGATGTATCGATACGTGGTGCCTATCATAGCAAAGTGAAATTGTTTAGGAAAATATTGAGAGGACATGGTGTCGATTATCTTTCCAATGAATCACAGATCACCAATCTTCCCATTGGCGATTCTATGCTATGCAAACAAATTTCTGACAGTTTGCTTCATGAACATGGAATATATATCCAGCCAATCAACTACCCAACTGTAAAACGCGGGGAAGAGTGTTTTCGGATTACGTTGTCTATGCGCCACTCAGAAAATGACATGATTCATTTGGCGAGGTCACTAAATGAAGTACTACATGCAGCGGCTGTTTAAAATTGTTTGCCGTGGATCTAGGCTATCACTTGCACAAGCTGATATTGTAAAAAAGAAACTACTGGCGTTTGATCCAACTATGGAGTTGGAAATAGTAATCAAGGAAACGCAAGGCGACCTCAATCAATCGGTTCCGCTGCAAGAATTAGAAGGTAAAGATTTTTTTACCAAGGACATTCAGGATTTTTTATTGACTGGTCAAGCAGATTTTGCAGTTCATTCGTTGAAGGACGTGAGTGGTGATTTTTTTAACGGAAATCATTTTGCCCTTATTGAGCGAGATGATCCGAGGGATGTGGCGGTTTTTAATAATGATGTATTTGATAAAATACGTGAGAGTGAAAAATTGAAAGTAGGAACTTCCTCACCCCGCAGAGCCATTATGGCAACGGACTTTCTTCTCAAAGCTTTACCAAGGGTTAACGAGCAAGAAGTAAATGTGGAGGCATTTGCCATCCGCGGAAATGTTGATACTCGATTGCAAAAATTAACCTCCAGTGAGTATGATGGAATCATTTTAGCATGTGCAGGATTGAACCGATTGCTGAGAGCCGATCAAGGAAAATATGTAGAAAGATTGCTCAAAGATAAAGTGATAATGATTCTGCCCTTGCTGCATTGTCCGCCTGCGCCTGGGCAAGGTGCCATTGTAGCTGAGACGAGTCCAAGTAATGTAGATGCCATAAAGATTCTTCAAGCTATCAATGACAAGCCGCTTGCTCAAGCAGTAGTCATGGAAAGAAAAGTTGCCCAACGTTACGGAAGTGGATGCCATCAACAATTTGGTGCTGTCCACATCAATACAGGCGACACTCAGTTTATTTATGTAGCAGGAAAGGACAGAGAAGGAAAAATCTTTGAGGAAAATTATTCGAGTGATGGAGCAGTAATGAATCGAAAGCAAAACCCAGTTATAGTTAATTCAAATCATCCGCTATTTGCGCAACAGAATATTCAAGTGATTGCTAATCAATATGAGTCGATAGATGCGACCAAAAGAATTTGGGTAGCAAAAACGGAGACATGGTTTGAATTGGCTAAGATGGGGTTTTGGATTGAAGGTTCGTTGGAAGGCTTGGGATTGAAGTTTAATGAATTTACAATGATGAGTCCATTGCTTAAGGTTTGTTTGTAAAGACTAAAGTATACTGTTAAAAAAAGGAATAGTGCCCGAATCACAAAACATAGAATATAAGCAAAGCTGGCGAGACGAATACCTGAAATGGGTTATGATTATAACTGACCGGACAGCAAGAAGGGATTTGGCTGAGTTGGTTGAAAAGCAGATACTAAAGCGCGAGGGAGAAAAGAAAGCTTCTAGATATATTTATAGGTGAATGTCCGATAAAGATGATAAATGTCCGATAAACTTAGCTCGGAAATGAAGAGGAGCAAAAGACCTATTGATTGGTACACAACTCCTAAAACCTAGCGGGCACAAGGGAGCTGAGATGTTTTATACGATTAAATGAATTGCGTCATCAATGAAGAGTAGCTAAATATATGAAGGAGGAACTTTTGCTCAATTCGAATTAAATTCCTTGCCAGCTGAAAACAGTTTATATGCCCGAAGAAAAATATTATAGCAATCAAAGGCGACTAAGAGCCAATCCACACATTCGACAATTGGCTGCTACAATTACGCTGTCTCACTTGGACTTTATACAACCTCTTTTTGTGGATGAGAGTGTGGCTACGCGCACACCTATTTCTACATTGAATGGAGTCAATTCAGATACGGTAGAATCGGTTATTCAACAGATCGAAGAAGATTTGAAAAAAGGTATTTCAAAATTTCTATTGTTTCCCGTTCCAACAGATCGAGAGGAGAAAAATTTCAACTTTACTTTCGCGATTGAAACAGTAAAAAAAATCAAATCTGTTTTTGGTGATCGTATTTGGTTGGCCATGGACGTTTGCCTTTGTTCCTACACTTCGCACGGCCATTGTGGAATATTGAATGCAGATTATTCACGAGTGCTAAACGATGAAACAGCAACTATTCTTGCTGACTATTCTTTACAACTAGCACAAGCAGGTGCCGATTGCATTGCACCCAGCGATATGATAGATGGAAGGATAAAAGCGATTCGTGATAACTTAAATCAGAATGGATTCGATCACGTTGCTATCTTAAGTTACTCGGCTAAATTTAGCTCGTCTTACTATGGCCCCTTCCGTGATGCTTGTAAGTCAACGCCTGGAAAGATAAATATCCTGCAAGATCGTAAGACCTATCAATTGTCACCTTTCAATTCAAATGACGCAGTGACTACTGCCTTGCGTGATTTATCAGAAGAAGCTGACATACTAATGGTGAAGCCAGCATTGTTGAATGTAGATATTTTACATCGGCTTCGTCAATTAACACATTCATCATTGGCTGCATACCACGTAAGCGGAGAATATCAAAGCATTGAATTGTTGGCGCAACAAAACAGCATTCAACGGCATCTCGGTCATTTGGAAGTATGGATCACTTTGAAGCGAGCAGGAGCCGATTGCATTATCTCGTATGCATCGCGGTTTGCGAAAGAGTGGATTGAAAAAATTGAGTATTGATCTGCATGATAGACGCACCAGTAAACGAAGGGTTAATCATCAAAGAGTCCAACAAGCTCTTTCCTGTTTTTATGAAACTGGAACAGCTTCATTTGTTGGTAGTGGGTGGCGGTGTGATTGGACTGGAAAAGTTAACTGCTGTGATAGAAAATTCTCCAGCTACTAAAGTGAGATTGGTAGCACCTTTGATAAGCGATGGAGTAAGAGCCCTTGCAGAGAAACACAAAAATATCACGTTGATTGAGCGTGTCTATCTATCAGAGGATTTGGAAGAGATAGACTTAGTGATAGTAGCCATCAACGATAAGCAAGTGAGTTTGGCCATACAGCAAGATGTAAAAACGAAAGGAAAATTAGTAAACGTAGTAGATACACCCGCCCTTTGCGACTTCTACCTGGGATCGATTGTAAAAAAAGGAAATCTGAAGATCGCCATTTCTACCAATGGCAAATCGCCCACCATTGCCAAGCGCATGAAAGAACTATTGGCCAACGCGTTGCCTGATCAAGTAGATGACTTGCTGGATAACATGCAAGTGATTCGTGGAAGGTTGAGCGGAGATTTTACCGAGAAGATCAATAAGCTAAATGAAATCACTCGTGTGATGTCT
>JAYWHU010000068.1:0-14725 GCA_043777495.1 Cyclobacteriaceae bacterium
CTGAGGGGGTCGCTTTTCCAAAATTTCAAAACAATGTGAAACCACTACCAAAATGAAGTTATTTTTCTGTTCTATATTTTAGTCGGACAACAGTGTTAAATTATATAAATTTATGGCTATTTAATAAAACTGAAATGAGTATGCTTACCGAATTAGGCCCTATTCTGCTTGACACCCATAGCCTTGGGAGGTTTACCGATGATGAGTTCTACCAATTTTGTTTGGATAATCCTGATCTGAAATTTGAACGGGACGCTCAAAAAAAAATTATCATTATGGCTAATACAGGCGGTACAACAGGGAACTATAATCATGAAACTAATTTAGAGTTAGGGATATGGAATAGAAAAAACAAGGAGGGAATGTGCTTCGATTCTTCTACAGCTTTTAAACTACCCAATGGAGCTGTTCGGTCACCCGATTCCGCTTGGGAAAAAATGGAGCGATGGAGTGCTCTTTCCGAGAAGGAGAAAGAACAGTTTCCTCCTCTTTGCCCCGATTTTATAATTGAAATTAAATCACCTTCCGATACACCAGCGGTCCAAAAATCGAAAATGAATGAATGGATTTCTAACGGATGCCGACTGGCTTGGCTGATAAACCCCGAAGAGGAGTTGACTTATGTTTACTCTGATGGAAAAATTGAAAGCATCCCTTTTGAAGAAAAGCTTTCAGGAAAAGAAGTTGCCAATGGCTTTGAGATGAAGCTTAGTACGATTTTTATCTAAACATTAAAATATTCTTCTGTCTCGCATTGTCTACCACCGCTTCGAGGACGATGCACAAATGCGAATATTGTTGTATTTAGTCCTGATGGTCTTGTCCAAGTAAATAATATTTGATTTTTCTTTTTATCGTAGAAGTAGAACTTGAATGTATTTAAAACATAAGCGTACATCTCACTGTTCAGATGTGAACGAATCTTATTTTGATCGTTTATCCATTCATTTAAACGGAGTTCTATTTTACATTTATTTCCGTTGGCATATTTATTGAAAGCTAGATGCAACCTTCGGTAGTTTATAATCGTCATACAGAAGTCAATAACCCCACCACATCATGATTAAAAACTTCCTTCTGATTACATTTCGAAGTATGTTGAAGAACAAGTTGTATCTGTTCATCAATATCTTCGGCATGGCTATCTCCATTGCCTGCTGTATTATTGGGTTTTTCAACTATGATCATAATGCGGGTTTTGATCACATGCATAAAAATGCATCTACTATCTATCGGGTTGGTTCTGTACGTGAATTTCAGAACGAGCTGACTGAATTTGGCCATGCACCCATCGCACTCGGTAATGCCATTAAGCGGAACATACCTGAAGTAGCTAATGTAGTTCGCTTTTCTCCAGATGGCGGTAATTTTAGAATTAAAAGTGAGTTGTTTAACAGCAATCTAACGTATGTGGACTCGGGCTTCTTTAAATTATTCACCTTCGAATTCATTGAAGGCAATGGCGATCTAAAAAACCGCAACGAAATCTGTATTAGTGATGAGTTGGCTATTAAGTATTTCGGAAAAGAGCAAGCATTGGGTAAACCCATGACCCAACTATTAGATAGCGGAAAAATGAAGGAGTATGTGGTGGCTGGCGTTTTTAAAAAGCAACCGAGCAATTCAAGTTTCAATGGCCAGGCTTATTCTCATTACGATAATGCCTTTGAATTCGCCAAAGGAGATTACACCGAAAACAGTTGGAAGTATCGTAACAACTTGTTTGTTCAAATAAAAGATCCAACTCGTGTGGCTGCTATTCAAGAACAATTGAAGCAGTACACCGAGAACAACAATAAGATCAGGGAAGATTTTATTATCAACTATTTTTTAGTAGAGTCATTTGTAGGAATGGCTGTTCGCGATAGCTATGCAGACAAGAACGGAACATGGACACAAGATGGCTCACCTTTGGCGGCTGTTATTGGCATTGGGCTAATGGGTCTTTTTGTTTTGTTGATTGCCATTTTTAATCTTACGAATACCGCAGTGGCCATTTCATCTCGTAGGTTGAAAGAGATAGGGCTTCGTAAGGTTATGGGAAGCACTCGTAGAGATTTGATAGCCCAATTTATTGGAGAGACAACATTGATTTGTTTTCTTGCGTTAATCCTAGGGATTTTTATTGGTGAGTTTTTTCTGCTCCCTGCATTCAACAAACTCTGGCCAGATTTCGATATGGTCACAGATTATTTTGGCAGGCCGAATTTCTTGATCTTTATGATCCTCACATTGATCTTCACGAGCTTACTGGCAGGAAGTTACCCAGCTTTTTACATTAGCAAATTTGAGCCTGCCAGTATTTTAAAAGGAACTCTAAAATTTGGAGGCACAAACACTTTTACCCGTGTGCTGTTATGTCTTCAGTTTTCCATTTCGCTTGCTGGTGTTGTTTGTAGTTTTGCCTTCACTGATAATGCTACTTTTCAGCGCAACTTTGATATGGGTTTCGATCGCAAGGGTGTGGTATTTACCAATGTAAACGGCCGCTCTGAATACGAAACGTACCGCAATATATTAGCTGAAAATCCCGATATCATTTCCATTACCGGTACGCAGACGCACTTGTACTCTTCAGGTTTCAATGACCCCATTAAGCATGAAGACAAAGAGATTGAAGTGGATATTTTAGATATAAGCGCTGATTATATTTCAACGATTGGAATCACCTTAAAGCAAGGAAGAAATTTTGAACCTGATTCTGAAACGGATAGAAAAGAATCTGTGATCATCACAGAAGGGCTCGCCAAGCAGTTGGGGCTTACTGAACCAATTGGCAAGGAAATTATTTGGCTTGACACGGTGAAGTATTATGTGGTAGGGGTGGTGCAGGATATTTATACCAATGGATTATGGGAAAAGATGGATCCAGTTATGTTTAGGTATGCACCAAAGGATGATGTGAATCATATTTTGGTGAAGGCGAAAGCAGATAAGTTGGTTGCCATTAACAAATTCATGGAGGCAAAGTGGAAGACTATCTTCCCTGAGAAAATGTATGAAGGAAGATACATGGATAGAGAAATGATCGAAGCAGATACGGTCAACAAGAACCTGGTGAAGATGTTTGCCTTTTTGGGCCTGGTTGCTTTGATGCTTTCGGTTACGGGGTTATTCACATTGGTTTCATTGAACATCATTAAAAAGATGAAGGAGATAGGTGTGCGTAAAGTGTTAGGTGCTTCTACATGGAATATTACGGCAGTTGTTAATAGAGAGTTCGTCATCATTTTATTGATTGCCAGTGTGGGTGGTGGATTTTTGGGTTATGCGTTATCTTCGGTCTTTATGGAGAGCATTTGGGATTACTACCAAAAAGTGAGTTTTACTTCGATTGTCATCTCAGCTATGATTTTGATTGTAGCATCTGTGATTTCAATTGGCTATAAACTTTTTAAAACAACTCGCTTGAATCCATCCCATGTTTTAAGAGATGAGTAACTTTAGCAAATCATGAATTTTTTTTAGTTTATTTAATCCTACCAAAATGATCAAAAACTACCTGCTCATCACGTTCCGCAATTTGCTCAAGAACAAACTCTTCATCCTCATCAATGTGTTCGGGATGGGGCTTGCCATTGCCTGTTGCATCACTGCCTATTTGAATTGGGGCTTCAGTGCTAACTGGGACAAAGGTCATCTGAATGCTGATAAAATTTATCGTGTCCAGTTTTGGCGCGAGTTTCAAGGTAAGCGAGATCGCCACGGCTTAGCACCCATGCCATTGGCCAGTCATATCAAGCAAAATATCAGAGAAGTAAACAAAACGGTTCGCTACATGTCATCGTATTGCGATATGCGCATAGGCGAAGAAGTGTTTGGCGATCAAATAGCCTTTGCAGATTCTGCTTTCTTCGATTTATTCACGTATGAGTTGAAGCATGGTTCGTTCTCTAATTTTTATGATAAGGGAAAAGTTTTTATTAGCGATAAAGTAGCAAAAAAATATTTTAATAGAGAAGATGTTGTGGGTCAGCCAATGACTCAAATCGTTTTGGGTAAAGATGGCGTGCGAAGACCCAAGGAGTTTGAAATTGGTGGTGTGTTTAAGAAGCCGCCTCAGAATTCAAGTTTGGGATTTGATGTGATCACGCTCTTTGATAATTTTTGGGAGATTAACTTAGATCCTGATCTATCAGAAACAAATTGGAAGCGATGGGCGCACGTTTTGTTTTTGAAAATTGACGATCCCGCGAAAGTAGATTTAGTAACCAAGCAACTACAACAATATGTAGAACCACAAAATAAAGCTCGTGAAGACTTCAAGGTAGGAAACTACTACCTGGAAAACTTCGTGGGCTTGATGAAACGTAATCGAGACAACCCACGGCTGGATAGTGACTACCTTGGTGGTGGTGTTCCCTCTGAGGCAGTCACCGCACCTTCCATAATGGCCGTACTACTTTTGCTTCTCGCTTGTTTCAATTTTACGAATACATCGATTGCCATATCGGGCAAGCGCTTGAAAGAAATTGGCATCAGAAAAGTGATGGGTGGTATGCGTACTCAATTGATCATTCAATTTTTAGGTGAAAATTTAATCTTGTGTTTCTTTGGTTTATTAGCTGGCTTGCTCATTGCAGAGTGGATGGTGCCTACGTATGACAACCTATGGAATTTTATAGAGCTAAAACTTAGCTATACTGAAAATGCAGGGTTTCTTTTATTCTTAGTCCTATTGCTAATACTTACAGCTCTTATTGCTGGCTCCTATCCGGCTTTCTATATTACATCTTTCGAACCGATCAGCATTCTAAAAGGCAAAGCAAAATTTGGTGGCACTAATTGGTTTACTCGAATATTATTAGGAAGTCAATTTGTGATTTCACTATTGGCCATCATTATGGGAGTAGCCTTTTATAACAATGGTGAGTTTCAAAAAAACTATGATTTAGGTTTCGCCAAATCAGGAGTCATTTCTGCTTGGGTAAACAATGAATCTGGTTATAACACCTACCGCGATGCACTCGCATCAAACAAAGACATTGAGTTGATAGCTGGGACTCGACATCATGTAACGAACGGTTGGTACAATGATCCAGTAAAATTCGAATCATTGGAACGCGAAGTGGACATCATGGATGTGGGCGATGATTACCTTGAGGTAATGGATATGGCATTGCTATCAGGTCGTAAATTTTTGAAAGATTCCGAAACAGATAGAAAAGAATCGATTTTAGTATCAGAAGAGTTTGTGAAAAAATTTGAATGGAAAGATAATCCTATTGGAAAAAGAATTGTGTGGATGGATACGGTGCAACTCTTTGTAGTGGGTGTAATCAAAAACGTATATCCACGTGCGCTATGGGCGCCTATCGAACCCCTCATGATACGCTACGCAGCAAAAGACAAATACCAACAATTGATTATCAAAACGGAACCCAAAAAATTGGCATCTGTAAATGAGTTTATGGAGAAAAAATGGAAAGAGGTTTTTCCCAATACGATTTACGCAGGTCGAATGATTGACCAAAACATGCAGGAGTCAAACGAGATTAATACCAATGCGTCAATCATGTTTTCGTTCTTAGGTTTTTTTGCCGCACTGATGACGGGGATTGGTTTATTCACTTTGGTATCTCTTAACATTGAGAAGAAAATGAAAGAGATAGGCGTGCGAAAAGTATTAGGTGCCTCGGTGGGCAACATTGCAGGCGTAATCAACTTTGAGTTTATCAGCAATCTGGGTATTGCTACAGTTATTGGCGGAGCACTCGGCTATTTTGCGGCCGATGCATTGATGGGCTCGATCTGGAAAATATATCAAAAGCTTACGCCTATTACCTTGTCCTTATCAATAGGTGCTATGGTGGCTGTTGCTCTGCTCGCAGTTGGTTTCAAAACTATTAACACTGCTATGTTAAATCCAACTAAAACTTTACGAGATGAATAAGTTGAAAGTTGAAGATAAAACAATTGACAATGCTGATAGTTTTGCCAATTGCCCGTTTGTCAATTGTCAATCTTTTTTCTTTGTGCTGTAACTTCATGAGGAGAATCAGCGTCTAACAACCAAACTTATCTATTGAGATGTATTGTACCTGCTTGCAAAAGCATGAATAGAAATCTATTGACCTTAAATTTTTCTTTATGATAAAAAATTATCTAACCGTTGCTCTTCGCAACATCAAGAAACACACTTTTTATTCTGCCATCAATATTTTTGGTTTAGCTACTGGAATGGCGGCATGCTTATTTATCCTGCTGTACATTGTAGATGAGCTGAGCTATGATCGGTTTCATCAAGACGCTCCGAATATCTATCGCATTGGACTGCATGGAAAAATTAGTGGACAGGAAATTAATACGGCCAGTTCATGCCCTCCGTTGGCATCTGCTATGGTCTCTGATATTCCTGGGGTGGAGGCGGCCACGCGTATCAACCGTAGAGATAACATGGTTTTTAAAAATGGCGACTTGTCATTTACCGAAGACAAAATACTTTTTGCGGATTCCAATTTTTTCCAATTCTTTTCTTTTAAACTTTTAGAAGGTGATCCTGCCACGGCCTTGAAAGAACCTAACAGCATAGTGCTTACACCTGATTTGGCAACAAAGTACTTTAAAAGAGAAGCGTTGGGTAAATTGATTACCATAGGCAATGAAAACAAATCTTTTAAAGTGACAGGCATTGTGGCTGAGCCACCGCATAACTCACATTTTTCTTTTATTGCATTGCTCTCCACCAGTTCTGAAAAGGATTATTACAACGCACCCTTTTGGTTGAACAATGGATTGTACACTTATTTCAAAAAGAATCCGAACACCGATATCGCAGCCATTTCATCTAAGCTCAATGATGTCACCGACAAACACATCGCGCCAGAAGTTGAACAATTCATTGGAGTTTCAATTCAAAAATTTCGCGAGAGCGGAAATGAGTATGGGTACTTTACGTTGCCTCTATTGGACTCTCGTTTGCACACAACTTGGAACGATGACATTCAAGCTCAAGGAAATATTACCTACCTCTACGTATTTGGTGGCGTGGGTATTTTTATTTTGTTGATAGCCTGCATCAACTTTATGAATTTATCTACCGCTCGCTCTGCGGGGCGTGCCAAAGAAGTTGGGTTGCGTAAAACACTGGGTTCGGTAAGAAGTCAAATGGTTGGTCAATTCTTAGCCGAATCTGTGGTGTATGCGACTATTGCCGTGGTGATTGCTTTTATACTTTCTATTCTTCTGTTACCTCAATTTAATTTGTTATCGGGCAAAGAATTGCCATTGTTCACCATCTTTAATCCAATTATTTTACTAAGTGCTGTTGGCCTTACAATAATCATTGGCTTGTTTGCTGGTAGCTATCCTGCTTTTTATCTAACAAGTTTTAGTGCTGTGGAGGTTTTAAAAGGCAAGGTGCGAGCAGGCTTAAAAAGTAAAGGCATTCGCAGCGGATTAGTGATTTTTCAATTTGCGCTTTCTATTATTCTCATTATTTGCACAACCACCGTTTATCAGCAGATTACTTTTTTGCAAGAGCGAAATGCAGGATTGGATAAACACAATGTATTGGTCGTAAGCAATGCAGGCCGACTGGGTACAAACCAAACCGCTTTTAGAAATTCGATTCTTACCAAGAATGGTATTGAGAAAGCGAGTTTTACCAACAATGTTTTCCCTGGCGTAAATAACACAACTGCATTCCGCAATGCCACTACTCGAAAGGATCACATAATGGGCACCTACTTTGCCGACCATGATCATGCTGAGGTGATGAAATTTGAATTGGTACAAGGCCGTTATTTCTCTCGCGACTTTCCTTCTGATTCCACTGCAGTGGTTATCAACGAAGCGGCTGCGCGTGAACTAGGTTGGGATAAACCTTTGCAAGAGAAATTGATCATTTTTGGTGGTGACCAAAGCAAAGGTATTGTCACAGAGATTCCCATGAATGTGATTGGCGTGGTGAAGGATTTTAATTTTGAATCGTATAAGATGAAAGTCCGCCCAATGGTTATTCAGATTACTAATAAATCAAACAACCTGTTAGTACGATATTCTGGAAAAGCTGATGATGCAGTGAAAGAGGCAACGGCATTGTGGAAAGAGTATGCTTCAGGCGATCCATTTGAATACTCATTCCTCGATCAAAGCTTTGATCAACTTTTCCGTGAGGAGCAGCGCTTGGGTTCTCTTTTCACGGTGTTCACTGTGCTCGCCATCTTCATTGCCAGTTTAGGTTTGTTTGCACTGGCAGCGTTCACTGCTGAGCAGCGCACAAAGGAGATTGGCATACGCAAAGCAATGGGCGCAAGTGTTGGAGGCATCACCGCTTTATTATCTAAGGAGTTTACATTGTTGGTGATTGTCTCTATTGTATTGGCTGTAGTTCCTGCTTATTTTATGTTAGATTATTGGTTGGGTCAATTTGCTTACCGTGTAGAGATCACGTTTGCCATTTTTGCTATTAGCTCATTGGGTGCATTGTTCATTGCGTGGATTACGGTTGGCTTTCAAGCTTTTAAGGCTGCGTTGATCAAGCCAGTGGATTCTCTTAGAAGTGAGTAGGTTGGGACTTAGGGCTTGTGCATTGGGGCTTGCGGGAAAGTAGGCAGTTGGCAGTAAGCAGTAGGCAAAGTTAAAATTGACAATGGGCAGTTGACAACGTAAAAGATAAAAGTAGCGATGGGCAATAAGCAATAGGCAAATTCTGACTTCTAACTTCTGACTTCTATTTTCCAACTTCTTCCCCAATCTCCTATCTTTACAAAAAACTTATAACATGACCACCATCGAAATCTGTTTGCTCCAATGGGATACTTTCAATCGTAGAACTCAAAAAACGTTAGAATTAATCAGCGAAGAAAATTTCAATAAGCCAATAATCACAGGCGGCAATTCACCCTCTTGGCTCATGGGCCACTTGGCAGATACAGAGGATGCTTTGCTCGAACTTTTTGGCATCAGAAATAGAATGTTCCCTGAGTTAGCGAAGATTTATCACCACGAAAAGAGTTCCAACCAAACGGGTCATTTATCAAAAGGAGAATTGACTATGAAATGGAAAGAGATTTCCGTGGAACTTGATAAAGCTTTTAAGGCAATGAGTGAGAGTGATTGGCACGCACGGCATACGGCTGTGTCAGAAGAAGATTTCATGAAAGAGCCACACAGAAATAAATTGAACGTGATGCTGAGTAGAGTGACTCATAAGGCTTCACACTTGGGGCAGGTAGCTTTGCAGGGAAAGTAGAGTAGTGTTTTTCTTAAGAAATAATCAGTTAAATTTGTTGAATGGATTACAATAACTTTATTGAGATAATTCCTGAAAAGAGATTCGGGAAACCATGTATTAAGGGCACAAGAATTTCTGTTTATGATGTGCTCAATTGGTTAGCCAATGGAATGACCAAGACTGAAATAGTTGAGGACTTTCCTGAATTAACTGAGGAGCAGATTAATGCTTGTTTAGCTTTTGCTGCTGACCGTGAGCATAAACTAAGAATTGCTTCGTGAAGATTCTCTTAGATCAAAATATTTCTTATCGCTTAGTCAGTAAAATCAAGCCAATCTTCCCTGGCATCGATCATGTAAAGAATGTTGGGCTAACCAACAAACTGGATAAGATAATTTGGGATTATGCAAAAAGAGAGAGATTCACAATTGTTACTTTTGACTCTGATTTTTACGATTTAAGCTTGCTCTTCGGGCATCCCCCAAAGTTGATCTGGATAAAATCTGGGAATACAACTACTCAAAATCTCACTAGAATTCTTACCGAGAAGGCAATTCAGATTCAAAATTTTATTTCAGAAAGTGAGTTGGGATGCTTAGAAATCAATGACTGATATGAATCGGTCAATCAATTTTGAGTTACATCCTACCGCCCATCAAAATCCTATCTTAATAAGCTAACTTCAATAGTTGGCTTTCGATTTTCTCTGGTTAAATTTCTTTTTCAAAACCTAACCTATGAGAAAATCCTTTCTATTCCTCGCTTTGTTGTTTTCGGTGCAAATGATTTATGGCCAAGCCTTCGATCCCAAAACTTTTTCTAACTTAAAATTCCGGTTCATAGGCCCTGATGGCAACCGGATGATTTCCATTGTGGGCGAACCAGGTAATCCAATGGTTTCCTACGCTGGAGCGGCCAGTGGCGGGATATGGAAAACAGAAGACATGGGTACCACTTGGAAATCGGTTTTTGATGACACAGAAGATTCTTCCATTGGTGCGTTGGCTATTGCGCCATCCAATCCCAAACAGGTATGGGCTGGCACGGGTGAGACTTTTTTGATTCGCCCTGCACATGCCGTTGGCAATGGAGTTTATAAATCTTCCGATGCAGGGAAGACCTGGAAAAACCTTGGCTTGGAAAAAACATTTCGAATTAGTCGTGTGATCGTTCACCCGACTGATACGAATACGGTTTATGTGGCGTCTCTAGGTCACACACATGGGCCACAGCAAGAGCGTGGTGTGTATAAAACTATTGATGGAGGAAAGAATTGGGAACGCGTTTTCTTTGTAGATGAAAATACAGGTTGCTCTGACCTTGCCATTGATTCCAAAGATCCAAATATACTTTATGCTGCTATGTGGCAAGTTGAAATCAAAACATGGAAATTGAATAGTGGGGGAGCTGGTAGCGGAATCTATCGATCGAAAGATGGAGGCAAAACATGGCAGCCACTTCGCAATGGAATTGAAAGTGGGCCTACACATCCAGTTGGAAAAACCTCAGTGGATGTAGCGTACTCTAATCCAAAAGTGGTTTATGCTTTGGTGGAAGATAAAGAGCCGCGACTCTATCGCTCAGAAGATGGGGGAGATAGTTGGAAATTGATGCACAAGCACCATGGCATGGGGCAGCGTGCAGGGTATTATACTCGCTTGCGCGTTTCCACTGCTGATGAAAATACAGTGTACACCATTTCAGTCGGAATTATGAAAACCAACGATGGAGGGAAAACGTTTGATAAAAAATTTAATCAATGGGCACCTGGTGGCGATAATCATGATATGTGGTTTGATCCTAAAGATGGAAAAAGAATTATGTGCGCTCATGATGGTTGTCTGAACATGACTTTCAATGAAGGCAAGACTTGGCAAAATATCAATCTTCCCATCGCACAGATGTATCACGTAGCCGTAGATGATCGAGTGCCGTATTATGTGTATGGCAATCGGCAAGATGCGTGGAGCTATCGTGGGCCGAGCAGATATTTAGGCGGTGGCTCTATTCCGCTTGGTGCGTGGCATGGAGTAGGCGGTTGTGAAAGTGGTTTTGCGCAACCTGATCCATTCGATAATAATATTGTGTGGAGTGGTTGTTATGACGGAGGCTTAGATGTGTTCGATTTGAAAACGATGCACCCGCGCGATGTGCGCGTATGGCCTCAAACACAAATTGGTTCGAAGCCAGCAGATGCTAAGTACCGTTGGCATTGGAATTTTCCCATGGTGCTATCTAAGCATGTGAAAGGCCGCGTGTGGGTGGGTAGTCAATTTGTGCATGAGACCAATAGCGTAGGGCAAAACTGGCAAGTGATCAGCCCCGATTTGACAACCAATGATAAAACCCATCAGCAAAATTCGGGGGGTATTGCCAATGATAATTTAATGACATGGGATGGTTGTACGTTATATTCTATGGGTGAATCTCCAGTGAAGCAAGGAGTATTGTGGACAGGCAGCAACGATGGTCAAGTGAACGTAACACAAGATGGGGGCAAAACGTGGACTAATGTTTCAGCGAATATTACGGGCTTGCCCAAGTGGGGAACGATTCGGAATATCGATGCTTCGAATTTCGATGAGGGTACTTGCTACTTATCAGTAGATGCGCATCACGTAAATGATTTTGGTTCGTATGTTTTCAAGACTTCTGATTTTGGTAAATCATGGACGCGATTGAAAATTGAACTGCCAGCATCTAACTCAAACTTTGTTAATCAAATAAAAGAAGATCCCGCCAAGGCAGGTTTGTTATGGTTGGGTACCGATAAGTCTTTGTACTTTTCTCCCGATGACGGAAAAAATTGGATTCATTTAAAAAATAATCTACCGCCCGTTCCAATTTATGGAATCGAAATACAAAAGAATTTTAGAGACCTGGTTATAGCAACGTATGGCAGGGGTATTTATATTTTAGATGATATTACTCCCATCCGTGAGTTTAGTGAACAAGTACAAAACTCAGATGCTCATTTGTTTTCCATTCGGCCAACGTATCGTTTTCAAGACATTAATGGAATAAAGACAGAAAACAGTTTTGTGAACGGGCAAAACCCACCTGATGGTGCTGCGATTTCTTATTACCTAAAAGAAAAATCGAAAGACAGCGTTGAGTTGCAGGTATTGAATGCAAACGGAGAGTTGGTGCAAAAATTGAAAATCAAAAACCAACCTGGCCTTCAGCGTGTGTGGTGGAACATGCGCTTGCAAGAACACAATTTGCCTAAACTGCGCACCAAGCCACGCGGCAAAGAGTGGGTGGAGTTGGATGAAAAAGGTGAGCGCAATTTATTTATTCCAGACTTAGATATCGGTCCAGGACTTACACCGCCTATGGTGCCTGCAGGTAACTACACCATTGTATTGAAAGTAAATGGTAAAGAGTACAAACAAAACCTCTCCTTGCTGAAAGACCCTAATACTGTTTCCTCAGTTGAAAATATGACCAAGCAATATGGCTTGGGTGTTAAATTATATACGGCTACTAAAACCGCTTTACAATTGATTGACGAAATGGAAAAGATGCGTACGGTACTACTTGCTAAGAAGGGCGATAAGAAAGCGATGGCACTCGAAGAAAAAATTTATCAACTGGAAGCTGCAATTTTTGATATTAACCAAACAGGCGCTCGGTGGGATATTTTTAGGAGCGGTGCGCAATTGCTTGAACGCTTTCTTGCTTTAGGCAAAGAGAGTCAGATATTCAGTGCAGATGCTCCACCTAGTGACCAACAAGGCGAAGTATATGACCTAACTGTTAAACGATTAGAAGAAGTGCAGAGTCAATTTGAATTGATCCGCAAAAACCCTGAAATCAAGCAGATTGAGAAGAAAAAATAATCCAATGTTAAGTTTTTTTAACTTTTTGGTAATATTGACTTAACATGATATTTTTGACGTTCAACAAATAAAACTGTCATGGAAAAACTTATTTTAAAAGGAAAAAAAGAAGTTAAAAACTTATTGATCGATTCGTTGCACCAAACCATCCAAGCGTTGGGAGTTTCTGAATCCACCAAGAAAGCGGATAAACTTGTAGCGCGCAGTGCAAAGAAAATCGCAGGGGTAGTCAGCAAACAGATGAAGAAAGATGTGAAGAAGATAACGAAGATGAAAACGAAGACTGCCCGCAAGAAAGAAGAACTAGCGACTGCTTAATCTTAAATTACTTATTTATAAATCGTCAGGGATTTTCCTTGACGATTTTTTTTGTAGCTATTTAAGTAAATAGATATTCGTCTGACTTCTATCTTCCTTCGGTGAGTAGTTTTTGATGAATGTTTGCTAGTTGCAGTTGAAACGAAGGCAGATCGACTTTTATAACATCCCATACGATGGGCAAATCTGTTCCGAAATATTCATGGATCAGTTTATTCCTCATGCCTTTTATTAAGGTCCAAGGGGACTTCTGGTTCTCTTTTTTTTTACCTCTTCATCAAGTTGAGCAACGGCTTCTCCTATAATATGAATATTATAAAGACATGCTTCTACAATCATAAAATCAGCCTCAAATTCTTCAAAGGAAATACCTTGTGTGTAGGTGTTAAGGTGGTCAATGCAGTTGAGCATATCCTTCACCACCCTAGAAGGGAACCTATTAGACATAAATTATATCTCTTTCTACGCTGGATAAATAATCCATCTTTATGGATCGCTTCGGAACTACATCAACTTTTGTTCCGAACAAGGCCTCTATTTCATTCGCGAGTGCAATAAAACTAAGTCCCATTGAACCATTGAATTCAACAGCAATATCAATATCACTATTTTCAGTAGCTTCTCCTCTGGAGTAAGAACCAAAGACTCCTATTGCAGAAATAGGATACTTCCCTTGTAGCTCAGTCTTATGTTGCTTTAATGTGTAAAGTATTTTTTCAAGCGTGTACATAGTGCAAAGTAGTAAATATTTCACTGCTCAGTTTCTCCTTTTGTTGATTTTTTTTGTAGATACTCAAACAGACTGATGTTCATCAAGATCAGCAACATCCCATAAAAAGTATCTTCAATGGGAATCGTGGCCATTCTAATGTTGAGATTTTCGGCATTGTTGTACCACACAATTGGTTCTTCTAAACCAGTACCTGTGAGAATCCCATTTACCAACAGAAATGGAATGATTATAAATAAGTATGCCAAATAAAATCGACTAAGAAAAAATGCTTTCCACTTCCATTCTGCCAACGCAATGAAAATGGCAAGCGAAAAAAAGGTTAGCACGGTGTATGCTTTTTCGAAATTCAATAGCGCTATTAAAATAGATAATATACATAGCGAAACGGAAATCATTCTGCTGTAGTTGAAAAAAAAATCCTCTTTTAAATAATACCTTACTGCTTCGTAAGAAAAAATACAGGCATAAGGTATACAGACAAAAAAAAGAACTTCCTCAATAGGCAAATTGTAAATATATAATCCCGAAACATATCGGCTATTAAAACCCCAAACACCCATAGAGGTAAACCACGCATCCCAAATTAAAAATAACAAACCAGGCACTATTAATGCCGGCAGAATTGCTTTCCATTTTTTATAAAACGGATTGTTG
>JAYWHU010000069.1:0-14512 GCA_043777495.1 Cyclobacteriaceae bacterium
ATCTCTAGCCAGCCCTTCGTCCATATCTTCATCAGGAACTTTCTACATCAAGGGTACGAATGCGGCATTATGCCCTGCCATTAAGCAAGTGGTTGTTACTATCAATCCAGTTGCATCGGTGGTTGTTACCGATCCGACCGCGGTATGTTCGCCTTCCACAGTGAACATAACAGCTGCCTCTGTTACCTCTGGCTCTACCACTGGGCTCACGTTTTCTTATTGGAGCGATGCGGGTGCAACCTCTCCATTGGCAAGCCCTTCTGCTTTGTCAACCAGTGGCACCTATTACATCAAAGGGGCCAATGCCGGCTGCTCTGATATCAAGTCTGTTACAGTTACAATAAATTCATCACCCACTGTTGTGGTTACTGCACCTGCTCCCGTTTGCGAACCTGCAACGGTAGACTTAACAACTGCTTCTGTCACCGTAGGCTCTACTGGTGGGCTAGTATTTTCATATTGGAAAGATGCTAGTGGCACAGTTGTATTGCCAAACCCTAACTCGGTAACCTCTGGCAACTACTTCATTAAAGGAACCAATGCAGGAGGATGCCCTGATATAAAACCTATAGCGATTGTTCTTAACCCTTTGCCCTTGGCGGTAGCTACACCAGTTACCAGCAGCATCTGTACGGGTTCAACCTCCAATGTTTTATTAAGTACATCAAATACAATAACGGGTGGGGTCAATTATGCGTGGACCACTAATTTGGTAAGTGGTAATGTATCTGGTTACTCTGATAGTAATGGTGCTGCCATTTCTCAAAATTTAACTACCACCACGGGCGGAACCGTTAGGTACACCATCACACCAACTTCTGTGATAGGCTGCATGGGGCCAAGTATTACCACCGATGTTTCCGTTACGCAAATCCCTGATGTAGCTATAAATACAGGAGCAAGTACTGCTGTGGTCTGTAGCGGTTGTAGTACTAGCATAGTTCTCCAAAACCCCAATAATGTTACGGGAACAACTTTCTTGTGGACAGCTAGTGTGTTAAACGGTACTGTGTCTGGTCATTCATCGGGCAGTGGATCTACTATTTCTCAGGTACTAACAAAATCAACTACCACAGGAGCTGTGCGGTATACCATCACCCCGAAGGCTGGAACCTGCAATGGCAGCCCAGTTACTTTTGATGTGAGAATCAATGCTGCGCCTACAGCAAATGCAGGACTTGATCAACCTATTTTTTTTCCGATTAATTCTGTTGTATTAAATGGTTCTGGAATTGATGCGGATGGAACGATAGTATCCTATGCTTGGTCAAAGTTGACTGGGCCATCCGCTTTTACGCTTCAAAATGCAGCCACACCTACCCTCACAGTCACCGATTTAATTGTAGGCACCTATGTCTTTAGATTAGTAGTAGAAGATAATGATACGGCAACAGGTTTGGATGATGTAACCGTTGTGGTTTCGCCAAAGGTAAATCTCCCCCCTATTGTTTCGGCTGGGCCCGATATTAACTTGCAGTTACCTGCCAATCAAGTATCTATTACTGGAACTGCCTCCGATTCAGACGGAACGATTAAATCTACAACGTGGAGTCAGGTAAGCGGCCCAACGGCAACATTGAATGTAATAGCCAATACCCTAGAACTGACTAATTTGCTAGAAGGAACTTATTTATTTCGTTTCAATGCTACGGACAATGGCGATGTAACTGCTAGCGATGATGTAAACATAACGGTTGCCGCTAATGATTTTATGTTTACGACCAATCGCAAAAAATTTATTACTCCCAATGGTGATGGTCAAAACGATTTTTGGGTACTTGACCCCAACATTGCAAAATTCTCATCATGTAAACTTATTATATTGCAGAATGATGGCTCCAAAGTACTTGAAACAACAGGATACCAGAATAACTGGGATGGTACTGCAAATGGGAAAGTGCTTCCTCAAGATGTATACTATTATGTTCTCGAATGTAATGGAGTAAGAGATTCGGGCAGCATAACGATTATTAGATGAAATTCTTGAGTAGAAAAGAAACATTCCTTGCCCTATTAATGGTATGGGCTTATCAAGGATTTTCACAGGATGTGCCTATTTACAATCATTATTTTAGCAATCCTTTTTTCTATAATCCTTCTTACTCCATTGCGAGAAAGCAAGCTGAAGCTAGTGTGCTCTACAGACAGCAATGGACAAATATTGAAGGAGCCCCTAAATTTTCTAACCTTTCCATCACTGCTCCTCTCTCAAAAAAAATAGGGATTGGCTTAAATGTTTATAATATCACAAGGGGAGTAATTACAACGTCTTCAGCGCAGGCCTCTTTGAGTTATAAAGTCATGTTCACTGAGCAAACACACCTAAGTTTTGGGCTTTCCGCTGGAGCTGGAAGAAATTCTTTGGATCCCAATCAAGTAGACTCAACGGATCCATTAATTGCCCAACTTTTGAGCAATAGCTTTTTTTTGGAAGGACAGGCGGGGTTCAACCTTCAGCATAAAAATTTAAACATAGGCATTTCCATGCCCCAGCTCTTTGACCGATCTATTGTAGATGCCACTGCCTTCCAAAAAGTAGGAATCAATCCCCTTAGTACAACCATTGTATCCGCTAGCTACAAGTTTCAAGTTAGCCCAACTATCAGTATTCAGCCTTTAGTACTAACTAAAATCACAGCTAAAACAAATCAGTCGGAGGGCTACGCAATTGCTTACTACAAAGATACCTTCTGGCTGGGTGGATTATACCGCCAAAATTATGGAGCTGCTGCTCTCCTTGGTTTCCAAGTCAGTCACCTGCGAGTTGGCTATTCTTATGAGTTTGCTACTGCCCAAAACTCGCTCCTTACGTTTAATTCACATGAGTTTTTGGTATCGATTCGATTCGGCAAGGAATCAGCAGAAGGGCCAAAGTCGGTTAAAAAATCAAACAACTATACAATTCCTAGAACAAATCATTACAAAAAAACCCATCGTAGAAATTACTGATTGCAGAAATCCAGTGATGGGATTTATTGATCTGATTACTACTCTTCAACTATTTCTTTTTCATGGTTACCCGAAAGTTAATAAAATTTAAAAAAGATTACTCTCCCACAGTTTTATGAGCAGGCTGAACGAATTTCAAGAAATGCATCATTTCTTAAGCAGTCAAAAAAATGTTTTTTTGAATTTTGGAGCTGTAGAGAATGCTGCCGCCCCCGCCTTGGAACAAGTATACCTTTACAACATTATTCGCGAATTACAAAAATGGCCGCGGTTCAATGATTTTCGATTTTACCTTGTCACTGCTAATGCGCCTCACGATTTTCTATTTGATAATTCTTGTGTTGTCTTTTATCTATCCAATGAAGATCATCAAATCCCTGAAAATATTTTAAAGGCAAAATTAGTTTGCTCACCCTACTGCCCAACTAGTGGGGCTGCCGCTAATTGCCTGCCTATCCCTCTTGGGTACAATGGATCTGTCGAATCGTTGCCTTACAAACCGGTAGATGAAAGGCCTTTTTATATATTTTTTTCAGGAAATCTTCACCGTAGAAGACTTTGGTTTTTTTTTCACGCTCGGTTCTATCTTTTGTTGAATAGTGTAAAGAGCTTTTTTAGTAATAGCGGAGTGATCGATAAAATTCAATTCACAAGAAAATTCACTGGCGGGCTTTCACCCACAGAATACGCCCAGGTACTGATGGACAGCAAGATTGCATGCGTACCCGAAGGTTATAAATCTGACATCTCATTCCGTTTTTTTGAAGCTGCCAAATCGGGAAATGTGATTATCACAAAGACGCTATACGACTTTTGGTTTTTTAAAGACTTTCCAGGCATTCAATTAAGTAGTTGGAGGAAACTACATCGCACCTTGAGATGGCTAGACACCAACCCATCAAAACTAAAAGAGATAAGCCAACGCATGTTGAATTACTACGAAACTAAATGCGCTGAGCCGGCAGTTGCCCAAAAGGTAATTGAAGTACTGATGTTCGGGAAGAAGTAATTTCATACACATCCTTTTTGAAAGAGACGCTGCAAATCATTTACAGGTTTCCATTTTTAAGTTCTGCCACTGCAAAATCACAAGCGCGAGCTGTCAATGCCATGTAGGTGAGTGATGGATTTTGTGTAGCCGAAGAGGTCATGCAACTTCCATCTGTGATAAAAACATTCTTGACATCATGTAATTGGTTAAAGCCATTGAGTACCGATGTCTTAGCATCCCTTCCCATTCTAGCAGTGCCCATTTCATGTACGGCAGAGCCACCTGGCATATCATAACTGAATCCACGAACAGCTTGAAAGCCTGTCTTTTCTAACATCTCCACAGCACTAGCCTGAATATCCTTCTTCATGGCATTTTCATTTTCATGATATTCAAAAGAGATTCTCACTAGTGGCAATCCCCAAGAATCTTTTTTATTCTTATCTAAATTCACTTGGTTATCAAAATAGGGCAATGTTTCGGCCCAGGCACCAATCCAGATTTTCCATTTGCCCGGAGTGGTCAAACTTGCCTTAAAATCTTCACCAAACCCTTCTATTGAATGCAGTTTGTCTTCCCAATTTTCTCTGAAAGCACGACCTTGAAAACCATAGCCTCGCAAGAATTCTTTCCGCAAACTTTTTTCATCAATATTTCTAAATCTTGGAATGTAAAGCGAACCGGGTGTTCGCCCAGAATAGTATTGATCTTGGAGTCCTTCAAATTCACCTTCTGCCCCGGTGCCAATAAAATGATCCATCAGGTTATGGCCTACTTGCCCACTTGAGTTACCCAGCCCATCGGGGAAGGCTTCGGAAACAGAGTTTAGCAAAATAGAAGTGGTAGCAATGGTAGACGCATTCAAAAAAATTATTTTGGCAAAGTACTCTTCTGTTTCTTTCGTGTTTGTGTCAATCACTCTCACGCCAATCGCACGCTTTAATTCTTTATCATACATTACTTCTTGCACAATAGAAAAAGGGCGCAACGTCATGTTGCCTGTTGATTTAGCTGCCGGAAGTGTGGCCGCATTGCTACTGAAGTACGCACCAAAGGGGCATCCTCGGCTACATAAATTCCTGTATTGACAGGGGCCACGCCCGTTCATGGACTGAGTAAGGTTGGCCACTCGTGCTGGCGTAACGAGGCGGTCATTAAATTTTTTTGTTATCGCCTCTGCAAAATAATTCTCCAAGCAATTCATTTCAATCGCAGGAAGGAATTGGCCATCTGGCAAATGAGCCAGGTTTTCATTTCGGCCACTAAGGCCAATAAATTTTTCTACATACGAATACCATGTCTCGATATCTTTATAGCGTATAGGCCAATCCACAGCAATACCTTCTTTATTATTGGCTTCAAAGTCAAGATCGCTTAACCTGTAACATTGCCTTCCCCACGTGAGTGACCTGCCTCCTACTTGATAACCACGTATCCACCGAAAAGGGTGATCTTGAATATAAGGGTGTTCTTTGTCTCTAACAAAAAAGTGTTTGCTCCCTTCATCGTAGACAGTGCTTTGTACGGGGTCTTCAATGGCATTTTTATATTGCCCATGCAAGCGATGATCAAAATCCCAAGGGCTGCTAAACGCAGTGGTGTAATCTTTCACATGCTCTACGTTTCTTCCTCGCTCTAAGACCAAAGTCTTTAATCCCTTTTCGCAAAGTTCTTTGGCCGCCCAGCCTCCGCTTATGCCAGAGCCAACTACAATGGCATCATACGTATTCTGCTCTTTTGATCTGATAGAAAGATTCATAGGTGTTAATAAGTGGCCCATGATTTTTCGCCATCTGCATAAGGCAAACAAGCAGCGTATTTTGACGGGATGAGTGAGTAGCGAAGTGCCCTTGTTGCGCCTTGCTCAGAAGTAAAGTAGCCGATCACCGTGTATTCCCTTAGTGTATCAAAGAATGGTTTGCCTAAAAACTTTTTTTGAATTTTGCCAAGAATACCCGTTTGCTGCTTATCCTTTTGAGAGAAATAGGAAACTAGCTGTTCTTTTTCGAGGGCAGAGCAATCCATAAAGAACTTATTAAAAGTAGACAATGCATGCTCCTCTACTTGTGCTAAACCAGTAATGAAATTATTTTGTGAGAGAGCATCCGTGCTTTCTATTACCATTTTGATAATAAACTCATGCACACGGCACTCACTGGCAGAAGGGGAATCTGTTTGGGGCAAGATGCAATCTGCCAATGCCGCAATCAATTTCTTATTCCCCAGTAATTCATTAAAATCTGATGGTGAATTGAATCGAACCAATTTAAATCCTGCATAGGAAGCAAACCCTGCACCAACGAGGCCAGAAATTCTTATTAAAGCGGTTCTTCGTTTCATTAAAATAGTAAAGAACTGTAAAGTAAACCTTGAAAAAGGTGTATCCCTAAATTTTAACCAAAAATCACTCAATTGAACATTCAAATGCATCACCTGGTTTGAAAACCTTACCTCACTACATTGGCTTGGTAAAACAGATGAGTACTGTCGATAAGAGAACGGGATTTTGGAGAAGGTATCAATCACCTTGATACTTCTTGTTGATAAATACGATTACTTGATCTGTAATATTATGAATTTCGCTGGCATACATGAGGCTGCCATTACCTGCTGCACCTAGGATAAAATCATATCCTTTTTTTTTGCCATATTCATTGACCCACTGATTAATCTGTTTCCAGATATCTGCCGTATATTGGCTAGATAGCTGCTCTTCCATCAGCTTTATATTATCAATCCCTTCTTGATAAGTACCAACAGCCATTTGGTTGTTACTCAATCTAATTAGGGTAGTTAGTGAATCCACTGATTTGTTATTCCGTGTCCTTAAGTCATTCAATTTTTTCTCCAATTCCTTCTTTCCTAAAAACTCACTGAATACACGTTGGTTCACTATAAAGGCTGCCTTTCTATTTCTAACGCTAAACGCATAGTAACCAATACCACCTAAGATTAATAGATTTGCTATCAATAAAATCCAACCTAAATTCTTAATTTTTCCTTGCATTTAATTTATCTAAAAGGGTTTTGTTCAAAGGCTCAATAAAAATAGTGTTAATCCTTTTCTTTCCATCTTCACAAACCACATGAACCATTTTCTTATCGGCATTTCCGCAAGCATCTGTGACATATAGCATCACATAGTAATCAGGTGCCTTATCAACCCGAACTACCATTGTCTGGCCAGCCGAAGCTATCTTTTCCTCTCTAGGTTGAAACAAAAAATCATCTCGCTGATTATTCAGCACAAACCATTTGGTTATATAAGGTGCTCTCCCTCCATTTATTTCACCATAGAACTCCATCAATTTTGCTGAAATGGCATCGCACTTGAATTGCACAGGGTGAATAAGGATATTAACGGCAGGGCCAATTTCTTTTGGTGTGGGAATTAATTTTACAAGCAATCCAAATTTTCGATTATCCTCCGTGCTTAGTTCAAAAGTGTAAACTTTATTCAATTCCCAAGAAACTCCTATTTCGTCTAGTTTAATAATAAAATTATTCAATCCAAAAGACTTGCTCAGGCTAAGTTGAACCACTTTACTTCGCTTCCAATCATATACAACCAAGGGCATCTCAGCCCATTGACCATTATAATCATGGTATTGTAAAGCAACTGTTCTACTTTGAATTTCGTGAACACTATTCTGATTTGCCTCATTAACATTGATATAATAAGGCACATTATCATCCTGCGCCCACGCGCTTGAAAAAACACAGATCAATACGGCTAAGGAAGCAATCCTTCCTTTTTCTAAGCATCTAGCTATTTGCATACCTTTGATATTTATTTTTTACTTATTTACTTTAACTGTGCTTACACCTATTCTAAATACCCATGGAGATGAGCCTTGCAAAACTTCATTATTATCAAATCTATAAAGCAAGGATAAATTGATTGCGATTTTGCCATATAGTGACTTTACTACACCGCCTCCTATCAAAAAATTGCCTTGACTAGCATTTATGTTTTTATAATCAACCTGATAGGGGTTTATCTGGTACTCCGTTTGAACATAGGCGCGCTGCTTAAACAACTCTACTTTTGCAAAAGAACGGATGCCGACTGTTGAGTTTATGCTATTATCTTGTTTTTGAATGGAGAACATTGGCCCAATGCCAAGTGAAAATAATGGCATGATGTGATAACCCAATGAGGGGGACGCTTGAACAATGGTAGCGTTATCGTTTCCCACTATTCCTAAAATTCCGTCAAAGTATGCATTGTCCCAAAACTTGGGCTTCTTTTTAAAAACTGCTTCTTTGACATCTTCGCTCAATTTCTCTTCCTTTAATTTCAAGCCTTGCTCACTTAGCTTAATCTTGCGGAGGCTATCAATCAACTTCGTATACTTAGCGTCAAGAAGGTTACCAGACAGAGGGGGTAACCCTTCTAATACTGGCTGGGGTAGTTTGCCAGACAATGGATCAAAGCCTTTTGCCTCGCTAGCTGTCTCTTTTTGTGCTGCATCCAAAACATTTTTTTGATCAAAATTGGGGTCGTCTAATTTTGATTTACCAGCAAAGGATTTATTCAATGCTTGGAGCAAATCTTCTTTACTCACTTCCTTTTTTGATAATAAAGAAGCTTTATTAAACAGGCTGTCAAATTTTTTCAACCCTAGCGAGTCGCGAAGTTTTGTTAGTTGCTTTTGTGAAAGTATCGTTTTTACATTCGTTAACTCAGAGATGGTTTCAACTGCTCCTTTGGCATCTGATGATGAGACTCTTTCAACTGTCTTTCTAAGTTTTTCAACTCCCCTACTTTCAGGTATAACTGACTTGCCATCAGTGGCCTTTTTTTCAAGGTCATTTATACTAGGGAGAGTTTTTGCATCAAGAATTGATTTTGCTTTATCAAGCGATTTCAAAGGTTTGTCAATGGTAGGTGATGCCATCGAGCCTTTATTCAATTTATCAGGCTGTAATTTAAAATCTTTTATTTCATTGAGCTTTTGCTGTAGGTTATCTTGCGTGAGACTTTTCGTTTTTGTTCCGTTATTGTCCATACTCAAATCAAAATCTAACGGTTTCTTAACCTCTGATTTCATTTTTTCTTTCTCTCCCTTCAACTGATCATTCACTTGGCTTATCTGTTTCTTGCTCTCTTGCTTAGTGGCGCTATCCAAGTTCTTAGGATTGATCGATTTAACAGTTGATTTCATTTGCTCTTTTTGCTCACCCCCCTCACCCTTTAACTGATTTAATTCTCCCTTTCCCGACTGCTTTAGTGAGTTTTTTAATTTACTGGAACTGAGACCTTGAATGGATGATTTCATTTTCTTTTTTTCATTGGCTAGCTCACTCGAGATCTTTATTGTTTCTTCTTTCAACAAACTCGTGTCTCTTGCAATGAAAACGGTTTGGTAGATTTCTTTGACGTCTGCTTTTGTTTTGTCTTTTTGATCTACAAGTTGTTTTTTTACTTCCTTCGCTTTGTTTTTTCCGCTGTGTAAAATAGTATCGATCGCGGTTGCCCTACTTTTAGGAAGTACACTCTTCTTGCGCACAGTAGTGTCTTTACTAATAGGCGCGTTCTTTTCTTGCCCATAAGCAGACACTACAAACCCAAGTAGTAATATCGATACTAATATCCTACACATACTTTCCCTCACGCTTTCTATTATTCTCAATTCTTCTTTTCAATCTTCTTCTTCAATTCTTCAATTTCCTTTTGCTGTTGAATGATGTACATGGTCAGCTCCTCCACCTTCTTTAATAAAATTTTATCCATTTCGCCAAGGCTATGGCCATTCTTCTCTATTTCACTGGCGGAAGGCACGTTTTCTAAGTGCTTATTCTCTTGAATGAATTTCTCTACCTCTGCTAAAGAAGGCAAGCGGTAATCTTGCGCGAACACATAATCCGGCCATGTGGTGCTCGAGGTCTCTACTTGCACATCTTTCGCTCCTATTTTTCCATTTACTGCCAAGGTATAACCATTGGGGTTGTTGGTTAATGGTGTTCCGATTCCTACTGCACCTACCGGATAATTGATTCCTGCACTTGTAGTAACCCACTGAGACAACGTGCTGGCATCTCTAGATTTTATTTTACCCGTAGTTCCATCACGAACAATCACTTGCGTAAGGGTATTATCTATTGCCGGTGTAGTTACAATGTTGAAGTTAGGAACGTAAACTTGATTTGGGTCAGTTGCCCTTGCCTTTATTCCTTGGCCGCCTAATACCACAGAATAATCAGAACCTGAAGGAATATCCGAGTTCTTTCCTCCTAGGATGGCAGATGAGTTAGCCCTTACTCCGTGGTTATCTACTTGTGCGGGATCAGTAGAGTAATATCCAAAAGATGAGGTTCCGCTGACTTGAGGTACTTTCAAATTGGTTTTTCCATTTGTTGTGTTTGGCTCCCACCAGCCTCCAATGTAGGAGTAAAAAGCGCCACCTCTTATGGCAGTTCCCCTACCCATTGAATGGCCTCCATAGGCACCAATATAAACGCCTTCACCGCCTGCTATTGCTGCCCCTACATTGACATCAATTTCTGAACCCTCACCAAACATGGCCGATCCAAAAAGCCCCTTGTTTACGTTTCCGATCCCTGATGTCAGTGTATTAGAACCAGCCGGTGCTGAATTTCCATTACCTGTTACGAATTGATTAGTGGCCGATAGATAAGAGAAGTTACTTGTACTTACATACCCATTACCTGTAAGATTGGTAACAGGTATCTGCCCAGCTGCACCAAAAGTGGCCAATTGTTGCCCATTCACCAAAATAGAAGTTGCATTGACCGCACCATTTACATCTAATTTATAAGCGGGCGAAGTAATGGTGCCAATGCCTACATTGCCTGTTGGGTAATTGATTGTCGTTCCATTGGTAACCCACTGAGTGTTACCAGAAGTACTTGGCGCTTGCCAACTTGCTAAACCATTTGCATCACTAGTCAATACTTTTGCAGTTCCTTGTGTTCCGTCTACAATCCTCACTGCTCCAGTTACATGAAGGGCTGAGGTAGGCGCTGGTGTGTTGATCCCCACAAAGCCATTGGAATTCAGTATTGTCATTCGGTTGACATTGTTGGTGTTCAATGATAAATTGGTGGCCCCGACTGTATTGAAAATACCATTCACTGCATTGAATTGGTTCGCTCTTGCGCTTCCATTTACATGCAGCAACTCACCAGCAACCGGTGTAATACCAATGCCTAATGCACCCGTTGATGCTTGCAAAAGCATTCGGTTAGTGCCGTTAATATTGAACGACATATTAGTAGCAGCTGCAGTAGTATTGAATATGCCATTGATGGCATTGAATTGATTGGCTCGGGCACTACCTGCTACGTGTAGCAGGTCAGTTGGTGCTGTAGTACCAATACCTACAAAGCCGCTCGAGTTGAGGATGGTGAGGCGGGTAGTGAGGGTTGTCACACCTGTAGCCGTGCGCAACGTTAGGTTTGGGTTGACAAATGTGGTTGTATTGCCAACGGCAGTAAAAGTACCGTCAATTGAAGGTGCCTGTGCCAAGGTCATAAGACTTATAATTAAAAACCCGGCTAAAACTAAAAATTGCTTTTTCATGTGTGTGTTGTTTATTTCTAATTGTGACTTGATCTATTTATATACTTCTTAATTTATTTTTCATCCATTCATTTAATTAAAACTAAGCCTTCCAAACTGTTGGGTCTTCTTTCGCTGGCCAAAGAGGACCACTTCGGTGTTTGAGATCTGCTCGCACACTTTTGGCACTGTGATCACTTCTACATCCTTGGCATTGAAAATTGGTTTCTTGGTCAGATTGCCTTTTGGATCTAAGCTTGCCACCACCACAATAGATTTAGTGACTTTGTAGTTATCGGCTTTCTCATCATTTTCCAGATCCAAATTGTTTGGGTTGTCATTAAAGATGAAACACAGGTTGCCTTTGACAATGGCCAATGCGTAACTGGAGTAAAACCCTCCGTCCTCGCGGGTGCGCTGGGTCTTGGGTATTTTCTTGGCCCAGGCTATTTCACCAGAAGGGTCCATTTTTACTGCAATGATATCATTGTAATAATAGTCTCTAACTGTATAAAAATCTTGGCGGCCGTTGATCATGCGCGACATGGTCACTGACTTCACAAAATACTGCTCGGCTATTAAAATGGCACTGCCATCTTTGCCTACCAACAATTTATCCAAATCATATTCATAGAGCTCAACTTCATCGCCTAGTTTCTCTTTTCGGTTGGCCTTTCGGGCCTCGCGTGCTTTCATATTCTGTGTGATGAAACCGATGTCGAACTGTTTGAAGTTTTTTGCTTTGATGGTTTTGCCGGCCGCATCTACTTTTAAGAAGTAAGTGCCTCGAATGCTCACTGTACCCTTCTCTGAATAAAAGCCTGCACAGATAATCGTTTGCGCATCTTGTATTTCAATTTGCATATCGGTGAGGAAGCGATCTTCTATGCTGATGGGGTATTGTTGTACGCTGGAACCTGCATCGCGGCAAGCAATCACTTCGTAACTATAATTAGGCAGCCCTCTGCGCTTCTCTTTTCTTTTTTCTTTAAAGACTTTTCCCAGCAGGTAGGCGTTGCCCTCATTGTCCACACGGAAGTTAATGATGTCAAATAGTTCATCGGGATAAGGGAGTGTGATGTCTTTCTGCCAAAGGGTGTTCATTTGGTTGCTCAACACATGGAAGCCAAATTTTTGTGGCTCTTCATCGGCATAGGGCAATGAGTACACAATCAAGATTTTAGAACTGTCGCGCGATATTTTATAATAGAAATTACCATCGTTGTATTTCTTTTTGCCGGCATAGTTAATCTCTCCTATCTTCTTTATTTCACCCGTTGGGCGCAGCGTACTTTTGTCAATCTCTTGCAAGCTCAATCTATTCTTTTTGGTTTTGCGATCTGGGGTGGAGTAGAACATCAATAACTTCCCTTTTAGGTAGATGATGTTGTTTACCCTAACCTTTTCTTTGCCCGCTTCTATATCAAGGTCAAATGATTTGGTGGGTGAGAAATCGGTGTTGTAATGCTCGAGGGTGTAATCTAAGCTAGAAAAGCCTGTGCGCAACTTCACGGCATAGATACCTGTGGCATCATGGCCCACAATATCATTGAGGGTAGACCTGCGCGATGCCTCAAACTCTTTGCCCCACTTGAGAGAGAAGTTTAACTCTTGGGCATTGGCTGCCTGGGCAAGCACGATGGCAAGCGATAGAATAAAAAATTTATAAATGCTCAACAATCTCATTCTTTAATTTTTGTGCTCGTTCCCTTTTCTGTTCTACTCTACTACTCCTTGCCCATGTTGGTGTTCTTCACCAACATGCATACTTACTTTTTTATCATCACCTTCTGCCCAACTTCTTACTTCTCTGTTTCAACCACTCACCCGCCATCTTCGATCATCTCGAGATTGTTGGTCGGGAGACCAACAATAACTAGGGGAGACCAACAATAACTAAGGAGACCAACAATAACTAGGTGCGACTATTGACCTCATTCTTTCTTTTGCCCTTGCTGTTTCTAGTTCTGCTCTATACTTGAAACTTAATCCTCTGAATACCTTACTACAAATTCACCTTCTGTGATAGTAGTTACAGATGATCCATCCGATTTAGCCACTTTGCATTTAAATGTGCCCGTTACTTTATACATCTTCTTTGTGACAAAGAGGCCATCGCTCTCAACTTTTGTTACATTCAATTCGCTGCCCGTTTGATCAGCAACACTATATGATTCATAAGTAACGGCATTATCATCAAAGGAAAAACTTGAATAAGGGAAAGTAGTATCTGACCATAAGATCTTCTTGCCGTTCCAACTTTCAATATTGGCCGCTGTAATGAAATTGCTATTGGCCTGGCAAATTGAAATATTGGCATCTGTATCGCTTGCTGGAGGTAGGTAGCTGCAAGCACACGAGCCACAAGATTGATAGCCTGGATTTCCGGCTTCAAAAACTTTAACAATGCCATTTGCTTTGAATTTTATGTAATACGTTTTAGTGGGCTTCAGTTCTGTAACCGTAAATACTGGGCCAGTAGTAGTATTGGTACCGGTTTGCACAGAGACTGCGCCTGTTGTAGCAGTAGTTGGCACTTGCGCGAGTAGTTCCGTTGCAGACCCACCGATAACGGTCGCTTCTTTTCCGTTGAAGAATACTTTGTTATCGAAAGCAGCGGATGAAAATCCTTTTCCCGTTATGGTCACTGATGTTCCTGGTGCACCGCTTTGGGGCGAGATAGCTGTAATGCTGAAACTGGCGGTTACTCCATTATTATCCTTGGAGCATTGCGCCAGCAGTGCAAGCACTATTGCTAATAGCAGTACAGATTTGTTTATTTTTCTTTTCATCATAGTATGTGTCTTACGGATCTCTTCCTTTTTCTTATTCATTTACCGTTTTCTTTCCCATCCCTTCAATTGTACTAGCTCCTACCAATATTGTTGGTCGGGAGACCAACAATAACTAGGGTGATAACACCGACCAAGGGCAAATCATTTTTATTTACTTCTACTAGCGCAAGCGTCTCGCTTGTGCTTTCTCTTGCTCATACATTTCCCCCAACACTTCTTCTATCAACTTTTACTTCCATCCTCTCAGCCCAG
>JAYWHU010000070.1:0-52270 GCA_043777495.1 Cyclobacteriaceae bacterium
TCGTTCATTGCCGAACTTCGTAGTACGTGGTACAAAGGTGCAGCACCGAAGCGGAGCGGATGCTGTGCATAAATGACAATAAAAGGGTGTTTTACGACATAGTATTTCATTACCTTCGCAGGCTCAATACATTTGCAGAAGTACAATCTGAATACGTCAATGACACAAACAGAAATTATCATCTTGAATTTTGAGGAGGTGCGCAGGCGAAGTTTAAAACTTTGGTCGTGCATCACACCCGAAATTTATTCGTGGAAGCCAGATGCAAAGGCCGAGAGTTTCATAGAGGTAGTAAGGCATATTCTTGAATGTGAGCATCGCTTTCACATCATCATTGAGCAGAGGGGAAATATTGCGGGGTACATTTCCCCTTGGAAAGATCGACCGTATACTAGCGTAGATGATGAAATAGAATTCGCAAAACCGTATAGGTACAATTTTTTGGAAGCCATCAAAAAATTTACTCCCGAGGAGCTTGGAACAATTGAAATAATTCGTGCTGAGGTACACCAACGAAGAAAACTGGGAGATTATCTATTGAGAGCAGCCTATCACGAATCAGTTCATACAGGCCAATTACTTTCATATCTAAGAATAGCAGATGTAGACCGACCAAAGATTTGGGATTGATTGCTTACGGAAGTGAACTCAGGCGGTTGCGAGGCGTCAAGACACTTTAAAAGTGTCAGACGCCTAAAGCCCAAAGTGTGTAACATCATCCATTGAATAGTAGACTCAAAATTTTCAAATATGAAAAACGTAAGCATCCTAGTACCCGAGTCGTCTGTGCCGCAGGCCATTGCCGACCCTCAATATCTATTCACTGCCGTGAATCAGTTTTTAACTATATCGGGCAAGAAGCCACTGTTCAACGTGCAACTCGTTGGTGCAAAGAAAGAAGTGAAACTCAATGGCGGGTTATTTTCGGTGCATACTGACAAGCAATTGAAGGATGTGAAGAAAACAGATTTGATTTTTATACCTGCTTTGTTTGGCGACATGACAACAGCTATTTCTAAAAACAAAGTAATGATACCGTGGATTACCAACCAATATGAAAAAGGTGCTGAAGTAGCATCACTTTGTGTAGGTGCATTTTTGTTGGCCTCTACGGGATTGTTGAACGGTAAAAAATGCTCTACACATTGGGGTTTTCAAAATGAGTTCAGGGAAATGTTTCCCGAAGTGGAAGTAGTGGATGGCAGTATCATCACCGAAGAACATCGCATTTATTCCAGCGGTGGAGCAAATTCGTATTGGAACTTGCTATTGCATTTGATTGAAAAATATACTGACCGCGAAACGGCCATTCTCGCCTCAAAATATTTTGCCATTGATATCGACCGAGAAAGTCAAACGGCCTTTGCCATGTTCAAAGGGCAAAAGAACCACAAAGACTTAGCCGTCATAAAAGCACAAGAATACATCGAGAAAAACATTCAAGAAAAAATTACGCTCGATGAATTGGCCGAGTTAACGGCACTGGGCAGGAGAAGTTTTGAAAGACGGTTTAAGCAAGCCACCAACAATTCTGTTTTAGAATACATTCACCGTGTAAAGATTGAAGCCGCAAAACGAAGTTTTGAATCCAGTCGCAAGAACATTAATGAAGTGATGTTTGATGTGGGCTATACTGATACCAAAGCCTTCCGCACTATTTTCAAAAAGATAACGGGGCTTACGCCTGTTGAGTATCGGAATAAGTATAATAAGCAGGCTGTTGCTTGATAGAAACGAGTCACAAACGAATTACTTATCCTCTAATCCCTTTCCTTTGAGAATTTGCGGCACATATTTTTCAACTCTCGACTCCCGCGTTTTGGATTGCTTGGCTGCAGAAAAATAAAGAAGGTATCCTCGCTGCCGCCCTGGTGTCAATGAATAAAAAGCGGTTTTCAAGATCTTGTTGTTATCTAGTCTATTTTGAAACTCTTCAGTCATTTTGAATTCGGTAGCCTTTTTCAATTCCACTTTCAGTCCCGCTGCTTCCACTTTACAGGCTTCATAAATATATGATTTCAGGGTCTTCTCAAGCTTACCTATTTCCTTAGCATTGGTGAACCGTATTTGACGAGCTGCCTGCACATTCTCCGTTTGTTGAATAAGAATACCCTTGGTATCCTTTAGCAAAGCACCTTTGAAAAAAAGAAGCGCACAATATTCTTTAAATCCATGCATTAACACGATGTTACTCTTCTCAAACAGGTAACACGGGTGACCCCACTTCAATTCTTCTGTAAGGTCACAATCAAGAACGATTGTTCTCAATTTCTCAAATTCTTTCTGCCACTTTCCGGCTTTGCTGAAGTACCAATCAACTTTAGGATTCATGCTGTGTATTTATTAACTGATGTTATGCAAAATAACGAAACTAATGTCAGACTGAGTTTATCGAAGTATCAGACTGAGTTTATCGAATTGTCAGACTGAGTTTATCGAAGTCCATTTAAAGTTCAGATGGTCAGTTTTCGACAAGCTCAAACTGGCAACACGGGTTATTTGCGTAATGTCAGTTATCAATTAACTGGAATAATTTTTCTATGCCGATTTAAAATTTCTAGGTTGAATAATGAGAGCAGGTCAACTCTTTTTCTTTTTCTCTGTCAATACATCTTGGTAAGCAGACTCTACCGCAGCTAATATTATTTCTCTGTCCACTTTCTCGATTTCAAAAGTAGTCCATCCACTTTCTCCCCATTTATTTGGTACTGGGTATACATTCTTTTTATCCAATTTACAAAAAGCTTTTTGGTCGGCAATTGCGAGCTTCATGTTCACCGTTTTGCTTGCCTCATGTAGGGTAGCAAAGATTCTCTTTTTTATAACCTTAAATGCTGCCCTATCAAAATGCGGATTTTCTTCTGTGCCAGGGAAGGAGAGAGCTAAGTCTCGAAATTGTTGAGGAGTCATTCTACTAAATGATCTTAGGTTCTACATTGCTAGATAGGATTATCGAGGTTTTGGTGTCACCAAATTTACCTAAATGTTCGATGACTCTTTCTAATTCTTCGGTAGTGGCCACTACCACTTTTAGCAATGCACAACTATCGCCTGTGATGGTATGCCATTCTACTACTTCAGGAATGGCATCAATCATTTTCATAATATCAGCATGTTTTAATGATATTGATCTAAAATGAATGAAAACTTTTATTGGAAGACCCAATTTACAATAGTTGACTTTGGTTTGATAGCCTTGTATAAAATTCTCTTGTTCAAGTTTTGAAATTCGTTCAGTGACTGCGGGTGTAGATAACCCAACTCTTCGGCCAATCTCTGAAACAGAAATCCGCGCATTGAGTTGAAGTTCTTTTAAGATGCGCTTGTCTAAATTATCAAGCGATTTTGTTTTGTTGTTCATACTACTTCGCTGGTTACTTAGGTGATATAATTTTTACATTCAACATTGGTGATCAATAATTCACAGGTTTAGCTCGCATAAGCTATGTTGTACGCTGTAAACCTAAAGATTTAAAGTTTTCAGAACCATTTTCCTTCAAATTGAAAGTGATAAACTAAGTAATCACAACTACTTTTATGAAAACGAATAGCTGGTGTAAGTAAACAAATTAATTCGATAAAAATCAGAGTTTTAAGGAATGGGAAAGCATAATTTAATTTAGTGATATGAGCGATTCTGTCATTTCTTTTTCTGCCAAGCAGTGGAATGAAGTACAAAGTATTTTGCAAAACCTCCCTATTGACACCCCTGCGTTTGAGCTTACCATCACAAAACAGAGTGGGCAGGAATTTACAGTTCAGTTTAAAAATTTGAATCACACTATCGATAAAAGTAAACTTAGCAAAGTTAACCCTGTAGGATTGCATGATCTATTTTGGTAAGCGCAGTTTATTTGTTCGCACATTCTGTTGTTCGCTGTTGGTTATAACGATTGCAAGCCCGCTGCTAGCACAAACTCGAAAATCAAACGATTCTATCAATGCGCGTACGTTGGTTATTACTCCGCGCATCAACTCGGCTGGCCACTTTCCCTTTAGCGGTGCGCTTTTGAATAAAAATGCCAATGTTGACTTGAACATTTTCTATGAGCGTAATCGATATGGATTCTTTATATTTCAATCTGTGGACTTGGAAGATAGGCACTCTTTTGTGAACTACTTGCAGCCTGGCGTTTTTAGAAAGTTCAATATGAGCAGTGCTCTTCAGGTTGGCGTGTTTGCTGGATATGTATTCTCGCAAACCAGTGGTTTTAAAGACGAAGATTCAGATTACTTTACCGCTGCCGTTGTTTATTGGGCTATTCGCCCCGATTTAAAATTCGAAAACACTTCACTTTTTTTTGATGTAAGTCAAGCAACGAAATTAGCCAACCGTTTTTTGATGAGTTACACTATAAAGAATTTCAGATTTGATTTCTTTGTTTGGCATCGTGTGGTGTTTGAAAAACATACACATGCATTGTCTGCATCACTGGCGTTACATCCCCCAAAGACTAAAATAGCTGGCAATCTTTATATTCAAACCAGTATTTCTTACATTGGCTATCTGACAGATACCAAACCAGATTTTGCACGAAGAGATGGATTTCTTTTCTCGGTTGCGTTCCCTTTATCACTATAATCGTTGGTGGCTTACTTTATCACTACTGACATAGGGTTGTCAGTCCATTTTTCTATTTTTGATTCAAATCAATAAATCCATGAAGATTCACACCACCAACTACAAAGATACTTTCATAGAAGTGGCGGAAGATTGCCCCGTTAAATCTGCTGAAATACCGCCACAAAAAAGTGAAGAGAAAACGGCTGCCTCTATCCAATTCCAAATGATTTATAGTAATCCATATAAATTTACATCCGATGATGTTATTTTTCAGGTCTTTGCCGAGAAAAGCAAAATTAAGAGTAAAACTCAACTGGCTTCAGAGCGCGAAAAATTTTATTCAAAAGGGCAGCCTTGTTTGCGGTCATCACCTTTAACAAAGCGATATGGCTGGGGAGTACATAGCGATGCAGGCGGCAAGGTTGCCATCTACGCAGTTGATTCTACTGAATACAAAAAATTCGCTAAAGACAAGAGCCTTGCTCATGTGAGGGCAATGCGATCTAAAAGAGCGTAGAAAGAATTTTCATTTTTTACATTTCAATTTAGCTTCCTAGCTTGTAGGCTAACGTCATAAACTTTTGCACCTCTTTGTTCACATCTTCTTTCACATACATACGAAAATGATGATTGAACTGCTTTGCATCGCCAGCCTGTCTGCCGATAGGCACGGGTACTTGTGCAATTTTTTGAAAGCATAAGTTTTCAGGATAAGGTTTTTCAAAAGGAAACACCACATGGATAAAATCTTTGCCTAGTTGTGTAATGTAAGCGATGCGTTTACGTGAAGTAGCAATGCCAATCATGGTTTTGGCAGGATGCAAAGTAACTTTTCCGATTTGTTTGTACTCTTCTACAAAGTGATTGAACAAGGCAAGAGTGTGCGGAGACTTTCCATTTAGAAAATCATCTGGGGTTTTTTCTGAAGAGGTTTGTTTTTTAAGCATTTTTTAAACGCGAAGCGCTCGGTGGATCGCAAAGTTATTCATAAACCCTTCTCTGTGTACCTCTGTGTCCTTCGTGGTTAAAAATATTGTCGATGGATAATTAAATGCATTGAACCACAGAGAACACAGAGTTACACAGAGAATTCACAGAGTTTAATTATAAACAACCTCTTTCGCTCTCCCAAGAATTTTAGGCGTTCTCCACTAACTTTTTAATCTCCACCAAAATCGGATTCCAACCTTCACCATTGTTGTAAACATCTTGGTATCGTTTCTCGCCATCTTCGGCTGTTTCAAAGCCATCTTGCATTACGGTGAGAGTTGTTTCTCCATTTTTTTCAGTAAGCGAGTATGTTACATTCAAATAATTTTCAGGAATGTCTTTCATATTGGCATTGGGATCAATCACCGTGTACTTCAACAATTTATTCACTTGAATTTCCAAAATGATTCCTTTTACAAAAACCATTTCTTTGCCTTCGTAATTGCCACGCCATAGCAAAGGGCTCCCCACTTTCCAGTCAGATATGGTTTCACAACCAAACATATACTTTTTGGTTTGCTCAGGATTTACCAATGCATCCCAAACTTTTGCGATAGGCGCATTGATGATGATTGTGTTTTGTACAGTCTTCTTATTCATTGATATTGTTTTAGGAAGGCAATGTGGAAAATATCTGTGACAACCCTATGTCAGTAGCTATTGAGCTGAGTAATATTTGTTGGTGAAGTAAGAGATGGGCACGCCAATCACAAGCAGGTGAATGAAAATTTGAATAATGGCACTGGTAGTATTAAAAGGTCGTAACCCAATAAGCGACAATGGGATTACTACAAAATTCATGACAAGCCAAATGAAAATGCCGAAAGCAATCCCTGCAACAATTTTATTAGATCGAAGAATTGTTAATTTAGGATAAGCTGTATAAAAAATAAACGTCCAACTGATGGCAACGATAAAATGAAAAGCTAAACCTATCAATGTCATCAGGCTTCCTCCTTCATAGGCGCGCTGGCCAAATGCACCACTTGCAACGAAGGTAAAAACTTTATCAGGGGTGGCACCACGCATCATGTATGCTTGGAGCGAGGCAGCAACAGCATCTAAGCAGCCAATGATTAGTCCTGATTTTAAAGCTGAAGGAAAGAAAAGATAAGATTGATCATTCATGATGATTTTTTCAATTAGTAAAGATAAGAACCAATTTGAATTTTGACTAAGTGCATCAAACTAGTAAATTGTCGCGATGTATTCATTCAAATACCCAGCGTTTGCTGAAACTCTCTACCAAGCATTATTGTCAGATCCCTTTTACATTGCCATGGAAAATTCAGTAGAAGGAAACTCTATTGCAAAGAAAGAAGCCATGCTTCGTTACATGAACTACTCAATGGTAGAAGCTGAAATCTATGGCGAGCTATTTATTCCTATTGAGCACCAATACGGGACTTCTGTTTGGGCTAAACCACTGAGCGAAGAACTTGAAACCGAAAAGAAACGAAAGAAGAAATCATTTCTGCTCTACCACATGGGCGAAAGCAGTTTGAACGTCTATACTGAGATTACAGATTTTATGTCAAGCAAGATTGTTGATTGGTTGCCAGCAAACTCGTGGTATCTTTCTATTGTTGGAATTCTTCCTGAGTTTCAAGGGCAAGGCTTGGGTGCGGACTTAATCAATGCAGTACTAGTCAAGACAGACTCTTTAGGTGCGTCCACTTATCTAGAAACATTTACCCCACGGAATATGAGTTTTTATAAACGACTGGGTTATCAAGAGGTAGCTTCGTTTGTAGAACCTGTAACCAAATCAGAATATTGGGTGATGATGAGAGATGCTATAATCAAAACCTAATTCGTATCTCTTCTGCCACAAACGCATCACCACCCGCAAATAGTTTTTTGATCTTACCTCCTTCCAGTTGCAAGCTCACATTGATGCGACTGGGTGAGGGCTTTGCCATGTATTCGCCTTGTTTGATAGTAAGTTCAGTTTCTTTTGTCAAATTATTATCGAACAAGTAACAAGCCAACGGCCCTGCTGCCATACCTGTTGCGGATTCTTCGTCAATTCCATAGAGAGGTGCAAACATGCGCGTGGTTGCAGCAATGCCAATTTCATTGGATGAAGAAAAGACATAGCATCCAATTAGAGTATGCTTTTCAGAATAATTTTTAATTTTCTCTAGGTTAGGCTGGAGGTTTTTGAGAACTATGTTAGTGGCAACAGGTACTATCAAAAATGAATTGCCCGTATTGACAATGGAAGGAGAGTAGCCTGTTAATAAATCTTCCATTGTTAAATTTAGCAACCCCAAAATTTCTGGTAGCTCACTTTCAATAGTTGTGTAGGCAGGTGCTTTTTGCTCCATGTAGGCAAATCCATTTTTAAAATAAATGTCTCGATTGCCATCGATGGTTTCTTTGGAAGAACGTTCACCTTTTATCAAACCTTGTTGTTTTAAATAAGTAAACGTGGCAATGGTGGCGTGACCGCAGTGAGCAATTTGACGTGCGGGCGTAAAAAACTCCAATTTGAATTCAGCCACTTTGGATTTTGAAACAAAAGCTACTTCTGAAAGCCCCGCTTTGGCAGCGATGGATTGTTTTTCTTTATTCGAAAGGGCGTCAGCATTTAAAACGACACCTGCTGGATTGCCACCTGTACCACCGATGCTAAAGGCGTACACAATTTTTAAGATTACTTCTTTCATATTTATTTTTTTAAGATCTATGAATAAAATGGGTAAGATTTTAATCGCCTTCATTACCTTTCGCAAATAGTACCTAAATAATAGGACTTTCACTATCTATCCACTCATCCGTCATAGACCCTTTCTTTGAGTAACTACAAAGACGCTAAGTTTTTTATTTATAACTAATTTACTTTTGCCTTGCAGCAATTTTTTTTGGTAAAACTATCTAGTTTGGCTTACATTTATAACATGCGCATTACTTCTGAGCTACTAATAAATAAATGAGTATGGCCAAAAAATCAAATTCAACCAATCAAGTCAACGAACTACTATTGGAAGAGCGCTGCGTGTTGAACAAAGTTTTGAAACTAACAGGTAAGCGTTGGTTGGCAGAGATACTTTTGTTGATTGAAAATGACGTCAATCGTTTTTCTCAACTCAAGGCTAACCTCAAAGGCATTTCAGATAATGTATTATCCGCTAACCTAAACGAATTGATAAAAGCTGAACTCCTCACCAAAACGATTTATCAGCAAGTGCCTTTGAAAGTAGAATATCATTTATCTGCCAGTGGTAAAAAATTGTTAATTTTATTGCATGGACTATGCAATTGGGGAAAAGAAAATGTTGAAGTTTGATTCTAAGAATCAAGCGATTAAGGAATTGAAACAAATCCCTGGCGTTGGTATCTCCATAGCCACCGACCTGTGGAATATCGGTATAACCTCCATCAATGACTTGAAAGCGAAAGACCCTGAACTACTCTATCATCAATCAAATAAATTTGCTGGTTGTACGCAAGACCGATGCCTCTTGTACGTTTTTAAATGTGCGGTCTATTACGCAAGTACTCTTGCAAAAAAGCAAGACCCAGAAAAATTGAAATGGTGGAATTGGAAGGATAAATGAAGCAGTCTTAATTTTAGATACTCTCCTTTCCATTATTTTTTCGCCACAGCTTTCCTTTCATTACTTTCTCCACTACTTCATCATAATAACTTCTGCTAATGGGTATTCGAAAAGATTGGATGATGATGGTATTGTCTTCAATAGCTTCAATTTTTGAAGTGGAAACAATATATGATTTATGAACACGCACAAAATGTTCGGCATCTAGATTCTGTTCAACACTTTTTAATGTCAGTAGTGTGATGTATTTACCGTTTTGTGTAAAGAGGGTGACATAATTCTGCATGGCCTCAACGTAAAGAAGGTCGTCAAATAGTATTTTTTCGTAGCGATGATCACATTTAATGAAGAAATAATTTATACTGGATTTGGTTAACTTTGATGCTTCCGATTTGATAATCAGTTCGTTGTAGTCTTTTGCTTTCGTTACAGCTTTGAAAAAACGATTGAACGTAATCGGTTTGACCAGATAGTCCAGCACATCAAGTTGAAAACCATCCAGTGCGTAACTCGGGTAAGCAGTGGTGATGATGACCATTGGCAGGTTTGGAGTTATCTTCAAAAAATCGATACCGCTCATAGTGGGCATTTGTATATCAAGAAAGATAAGGTCGATTCTATGCTGCTTTAATAATTGAGTAAGCTCTATGGGATTGCTAGCTATTCCAACAGATTCTAAAAAATCTATTTCTTTTACATAGTTGCTTATGCACTCTCTGGCGAGGGGCTCATCATCAATAATGGCGCATTTCAAATTCATTGGCTCATAAATTTACACAATCATACTACTTTCTTCTCTTGATTGTGGGGTTCTAACTTGAGAATCACCTGAAATTGATTCTGTTCTTTCTTAATCAGCAACTGATGCGCTTCAGGATAAAGTAAATCCAATCTGCGTTGCACATTCTTTAATCCAATACCGTTGGTCGAAAGTAAATTATCTGACCCCTGACTTTTAGAATCTGTACTATTGCAAACGTTCACAGTCAATTGATTCTTATCAATTTGAAAATCCATTTTAATCCAATTCGGTTGATTTTTTAATTTGGATACATGCTTAAAAGCGTTTTCTACAAAAGGCATAAGAATGAATGGTGCAATGGTAAAATCATTAGCAGATTGATTTTGCATTTCTAAAGTCACATCGATGTGATGGTCTTGTCTTAATTTCTCCAATTCGACAACATCTTTAATGTATGCCAACTCACGGGCAATAGGTACTTGTGAGTCGTTGCATTCGTATAGTTGATAACGTAATAGGTCTGAAAATTTCGCAAGGGCTTCGGTGGCCATAGCTGGATTTTTATTAATCAAAACAAAAATTGAATTGATGGTATTGAATAGAAAATGTGGATTGAACTGTGATTTGAGAAATTTCAATTCAGCCTCTAATTTTTCTTTTTCTAAAAGTTGTTCTTTCTGCTTGGACTGTATCCAATTCTTGGCCAGCTTCACACTCATTGCCAATGTCATGCTGGCTGCGGTAGAAGGAAGGGAGTTGGTTTTGAGTAAGTAAAGAAAATAATTTGGCGCTTGTACGTAATATAATTCTTGAAGAGCCTTTCCAGCCCACCATGAGCTTACATAATAACCGAGCACAATGAATGAAGCATTACACGCAATGGTGATACCCAATAGAACAATATATTCAACATATTTACCCTTCTCCAAAAAGCGCGGGAGTAAAAAATAGAGATTGAAATAAACGCCAATGGCTTGGAAGGCTACATAAAAGAGAAACTTAATGGAATAGACTGAGAAAAATAAATTGTTAGTGGCTTCCCATGCTCCAATAGTTAATACCCACCACGAATAATGATAGACAAACCAAAAAGGCAAGTGATACAACTTGTACTTGAATAACCATTCATATTTTGACTTAGATAGGATATTCAAATTGTTAAGCGTCATTTACTGTTAGATTGTAAAGAATGAATCTGAGGGTTAGTCATACATGCCAATATGCCTGAAAATTTTAAGTGAGCCTTGTGAGCCTCTTCGCCAAATAGCCAAATCTTTTCCTGTAAACACACCCGAAAACTCTCCATTTCTTATGATGGCAATATGGCTGGCATATTCAATCACATAATTATCCAACTCATCGATACGGTCATTGCGTATGTCCAGTTTTTCAAAAATAGGCAAATCTTTAGTGTGTTCTTCCAGAAATTTATCTATCGCCTTTCTACCTTGGTAGATGGGGTTCCTACTGTAAAGGAACATTCCATCATCGGTATAAAACTGTTTCCAAAGTTTTGAATCATGTTGACTCACTGTAGCTTCCATCAATTTATTGAGAGCAGCCAATTCAAACCGAACAGGGCTATCAATTGGTAGATGAGATTGGAGAGCAATATCCACTCCTTTTATTTCCTCAAACTTCAAGAGCGGCTCTATATCGAGTTGATGATTGTAATTCCAAGCTTCCGTAATTAATGTAAGATTGCCGTTCTCCAATCTTTCCCAAAGGCTCAAGTATTTTCCATCTATGTTGTATTCTTTATCGCCATTTTTCAGTTTTATTTTTTCAATAAAATTTCCAATCTCTATCACTCTTGTTCCTAAGTCGAGAATCTCCATTTCGTTTCTTCTATAATCAGTAACAATAAATCGGGACGAAAAAGCTTTATAATAGCCCAACGCATTTACTTTGCCCAAAATCGTTTTTTGAAACTCAGGCATCAGTCGTATGTTTTCTGAAAGATAGTTTTCAAGCAATTCAGTTTTGCCCAATATACTTTTAGCATAGTCCGCTCGGAACTTACTTAAATAGGTAGCCGTCTTATCACTGGCTTTTATAGTTGGTTGTGCATGAGTATTGGAAATGGGTAGTACGCTAAATAAAATAAGATGGCAAACGAGTTTAGTTGAATTCATTGTGATACTGTTTGAAGTAATTTATATGAGTTAAGGGCAACTCTAAAAACCATAACTGTCTGTCAGACTGAGCCTGTCGAAGTCGGTTTCGACAGGCTCAACCTGACAAGGTTTTTAGAGTTGCTCTTAAAATGGTTTCGATTATTGGTTGATATTATGTGTTCCTATTTCTCGAAACAATTTCAATGAGTTGTCTTCTTGACGCTTCCAAATCCGAATGCCTTTTCCTTCAGTTCGTCCAGAAAGTTGAGGGATAGTCCACATAACTTTAAACATTGTGTACTCTACCACATAGTCTTTAAATTTTTCGTAGTGATAGGTATAAACCATTATCGAATCTATTGTTACAGGGCCTGCATTGTATGCTATCAAGTAGGGTTTTATTTTTTCGATTCCCCTTTTTGTAGAATCAGCAAAAGGCATAACCTGCGCATCATCTGTAAAAAATTCTGACCTTAGAATTCCGTCTCTATTTCTAACGCCTTTTTCCATCAGCGCATTGTAGGCTTTTAATTCAAAGGGAATTTGCTTGGTTAAAAGAATCTCAGACTCATCGGGTTGCTTATTGTTTGATTTGACTACAAGAGTTTCCGAATTTTTGATAGGATGAAAATAACCGAACGCTTCTGCTTTGATTTTGAAGCGGGCATCTGGCTTAACAGACCAGATATTCCAATATTTTCCGTTTTGTGTAAAGGTCGAATCAGTTTTGGAATCTTGGTATTCTTTTTCAAAAGTCCCAATCTCGATGGCAATGCTGTCAATCATTACGATTTCTTCTGTGTTCCTTTTAAAAGTTTTTATTTTCTGTCTTGCAAAAATTTCTTTGTAAAATATTCTAACTTCAGTTGAGCCAGTAAGCGTGAGTTGGTATTCAGGTATACTGATGATTGCCTTATCATAGTGCAGCAAGAAACCCTCTAAGTCATCTTTCTTTTCTAATTCGGTGATTTCTTCAGTTAGTTTTTTGATTCGCTGCTCGACCGCATCAAAAGATATTTTATCGGTTGGATTTTTTATTGAGCAAGCGCTAAAAAGCAAAACGAGTAGAGGGAGACAACTTGTTTTCATGATGGAGGAATTTATTGGCCTTAGTTGACCAAAAATACCCTCTCGATTATTGAATTGTTAATTAGATTGATGACTTACCCACTTGAAACGACAAAGTGCATCCTTTGATTGATAAGCGGAGATTTGAAACACTTCTTTTAGAGAGCATATTCAGATTCTGTAATAGAATATAAAAATGGAGTTCTTACTTATATGCGGCACGCCTTCCTGCCGGCAGGTGAGTTCGTTATTGCCTATGCTAATGCACATCTTCCCATTGACCATAAACGTAACACCTCGAAACATTATCTTCTCTTTCACTTTTGGTAGATCGGCAATGCTTTTCCTACTCGGTCGGCTAATTTTTCGTTGAAGGCCATCTTACTTTTTTGAATGAGATAGCCAAAGATAATTATCTTTAGGTAATCAATTGTGAGTTTCAACTATGAACCCCATCGACCATTATTATTTGCAGCAGGACGAACTAGTAAAAGAGTGCCTCCAATTTTTACGCGAGCATATCCTCAAGCAAAGCCCTCACATTGCAGAAGCATGGAAGTATGGAATGCCTTTCTTCTGTTACGATGGAAAAATGTTTTGCTACCTGTGGGTGCACAAAAAATACAAGCAACCCTACATCGGTATAGTGGAAGGCAATAAAATCAACCACTCCGATTTATTGCAAGAGAAAAGAGCCAGAATGAAAATACTTTTGGTTGACCATACCAAAGACATTCCTGTGAAAAAAATCAATTCGATTTTGAAAGCGATGATTGCTTTGTATAAGTAGTTCCTATTTCTTCTTCTCCAAATCTTGAATGAGAAGCTGAATGTGTTTCAGTATTTCGTTCCGTGCCACATCATAGTCTTTGTTTATCGAGGGTACACCGTCCCATTTGGCAACGGGCTTGCTTGACTCAAAAGGCAACGTACAATCAAAGGTGATTAGTTGAGATGCTGCATTCAAATCAGCTTGGGTAACAAGTAGAGGCTTCCACGCTATTGTATTAAAACCATCTTTGGTTAAGCCCATAGTTGTTGCCGCAGATAGCGTAGAGTCAGGGGTAGTTCCTCGAAAAATAGCTTGATAGTTAAGCTTTTTTTCTTTCGCTAATTTATTGAAGTACGCAGAGGCAATCACACTTCGGGCAGCTCCATGTTCGCACACAAAAAGTACAATTGACTTTGTGCCGCTAGCTTGCCCAAAAGCAGAAGTGCTGAAAAGAAGGATGACTAGCGTTACCAATCGAGAAATCTTTACTGGAGAATTGGTCATGTTTTTTCTTTCAAGAGATGACAAATGTACTTCTATCAAATCATTAAATAATCTTCTTTAAATTGGCAAAGCTGGTAGTGATGCTCTCTAATGGATTGGCAGGCATGTCATGCTCCACAAAAAAGTGTTTCATTCCCGCAGTGGAGGCATTGGCAAAAATCTTTTTGAAGTCAATCGTTCCGTTGCCTACGGCTTCGATTTTTTGAAAATCTTTTGTCAAGTCTTTCACATGCCATAATGGAAAGCGACCTGGGTTCTTAGCGAATAATTCCACAGGGTCTTTGCCACCTTTAATGGCCCACGCCAGATCAAGTTCCATCTTCATCAAGCTGGCATCTACCTGTGTCAAAAATAAATCATAAGGTATCTGACCCTCCACTGCTCTGAACTCAGCATCGTGATTATGAAAAGCGAATGTGGGTCCTGCTTTCTTTGCAGCTTCACCTGTTTTGTTCATTACATCAATCGAATTTTTAACATTATCTAATGTAGAAATAGGTGTGTTAGCGCAAACCAAATAAGGCACTCCTCCCTCTGCCACCTCATCTACTAATTGCTGCATATTGTCTTTTAAATTTCGCATGGGCGGAATCACTATGGATTTCCCATCAGCATCTGTAGGTAACTTCGCGCCAGCAGGAAGTTTAAATGGCGCGCCCAACACATGGTGAGATTTCCAAGATAGCCCCATGTCTTTTAACAAAGAGTTAAATTCCTTGGGCTTCATTCCATAATAGCCCCCCTTTTTACTAAAGGCCGATTCTATTTCAGTATAACCTACTGCTGCGATTTTCTTCAGCGTGCCAATCACATCGTTATCAATCTCATTAAAGAAAGTAAACAACTGCACTCCCATGCGCTTACTGGTTTTCGCATAGGCAAACGCAAATATTTCTTGCGAAAGAGCGATTCCACCAAGGGTAAGGCCTGAATTTTTAATGAATGTTCTTCTGGTAGTCATATCAATGCGTTAATTGTACACAATAATAAACTATTTACGTACAATATGAAACGAATCTGTCTATTTTTTCTGACGAGAAAATTATCCTTTCGCGGAAAGGATAGGCTGGTTCATAAATATGTAGCGACAAAGCAAAAAAAGTGGCAGAGCAATTGGCCTAAGATATTGGCTTTGAAAATGTTTATAACTTTGGAGACAGCGATAAATTTAACTTGCTGGAGCAGTTCGCCTTGAGTTGGATCAACCTCGCGATGATGCAAGGCTATGGAAGAAACATAGTATTTAAAGTTTGGAAGCGATAGCAGCCGCTTTGCACAGTCTACACTTGTTTTTTTAAGTCTTCAGAGTAGCAAGCTTACCCTCGTGTTTGCAAATAATTCTGCAAAATCAACGTAGCGCTTATTTTATCTACGTTGCCCTTCACCTGTCTGTCTTTTTTTTTCATTCCTCCGGCAATCATCGTGCGCTGCGCTTGCGCGCTGGTGAATCGCTCATCGGCCAAAAAAATTGGCTTTTCCGGAAAAGTAGTTTTAAAAACCTCTACAAACTTACGTACTAGCGGGGCTGTTTCAGAATCTTGGTTGTTAAGTTGCTTCGGCATGCCGATAACCACCTCGTCAATTGTTTCCTTTAAAAAGTATTTTTTTAAATAGTCAATGAGCAAATTTGTTTCTACTGTTTCTAAAGCTGTAGCAATAATGCGCAGTGGGTCAGTCACGGCCAAGCCTGTGCGTTTCGTGCCATAGTCGATAGCGAGGATTCTGCCCATACTATTCGTTGATAAGTTGCAACTGCTTCATTTTTTCCTTAATCAACTCAATGTATTCTAATTTCATCTCCTTTTCTAAAAAGCTATTATTTATAAAATTGAACCACGTAGGCATTGCCGATTGAAATTTTTTAAAAATAGTATTCTTCACTTTTTCATCTATCCTAAAATGATCCATGGCTATATCGAAGTCTTCCTTTTTCAATTTTCTTTTTTTTCCATTCAATGTCAAAGCTAATTCTTCGTCATCCCCCTTTACCACCAACGCAGTGGCCACCATATCATAAGCAGGGCTTAAACTGTAGCCCCACTCTGGTTTATTCAACAGCGAAAAGTTTTTCAAATGCATGTCCGCATTCCCCGTAAGGAAAGAGAAAATAACCTGCTCAAAAAAATTAACAATATCCAAACCCGGATGTGATGAATATTTCACAATCGCTTTTCCTATTTGCTCATACGAGCCGCGGTACTTGTGCTCTGTAAGTCGTTCGGTTAGTTGGCACATATCTTCCATGTGCAATTTCCCTTTCTTTGTTCGGTCGATGCGTTTTGTTACATAAGCCAGTTTTCCAGATTGCAAACGAAACAAGGTGTGTGGTACAGTCTGGATATGGCACAACTCGGCCAAGTGCATGGTTACATCTTCCAACTCGGGCAATTGTGGATAGGTCGATGAAGGTAACTTCAAAATATATCCGCCCCACAAACCAACTATTGTAAATTTAGTTGGACTATCTTTCCTCTCCTGCTTGGCAATATCTAATGAGAGTTTTGCCTGGACGCCTGTAACTGCAATCTGACTTTGAATCACTTTCTCTCCCAATTCTTTCAATTGTGCTTCTGTGTATGGAAAATCGGGGGGTAGTTTCTTGCCAAAGAATTTTTTGCTGCATGCTTCATGAAAGTCGAGCGCAGACTCATCTAATTCTTTGTAGCAATAAAGACACTTTTTCTTCATCTGTTCACTTTTCTTCTACCACACTTACTGCCCCGATACAATCCCTACAACAAGCAAGTAGCAATCCCATTCGGTCGCGTTCATCTAACTTCCAATTTTTCTCTGCAATATCAAGCAGCCAGCCTTCAGGTATTAGCCCATCAAAAAAAGGAAACAGCACTTGGCTTCTGTAAGGTTTATCTGAGAGCGGAAGTGTGAGGCTTACAGGTTCTGTATGTTGAGCATTCAAATAACTTGTCTCATAAAAAAAGGCATACCCTTCCTCATCTTCTACCAGTTTTCCCGCAAGGTCATCACCAAAAAAAATCTTAGCCTTTCTCATTGCTTAGTTTAGTTCTATTCATCGGCACAGGGCCAAGTTCTTGTCCAAAAAGTTGTAATACTTGGTTCACTTTATCTACTCGAAGTGTAGTTTTCCCTTGCTCTATCTCGCGGATAAACCGAAGGCCAACCCCTGCTTTTGAAGCTAATTCAGGTTGAGTCAAATAAAGTTTCTTTCTTTTTAGCTTGACAAATTCAGCCAAATTCAATGATCCAAAGCTCATATTATACCCTTTCGGGTGCAATATAGTTTAATTATAAATATTTGTACCTTATAGGGTATAAATTTAATTTTCATTTGAAAAATATACCCGATCAAGTATTATTTATGTAAAAAATAGAGATGGCACTTTGTCAATTGCCAATTTGCATACTGTCAACTTCTTATTTTTAAAGACCCTTCGCCCTATTCCAATACACATCCATCTCAGCCAAACTCATCTCACCCATCTTCTTCCCATCCTTGGCCGACTCACTTTCCAAATATTGAAAACGCTTGATGAATTTTTTGTTCGTTCGCTCCAGTGCCTCTTCTGGGTCGAGGTTGATGAAGCGGGCGTAGTTCACCAACGAAAAAAGTAAATCACCAAACTCCGCCAAAACTTTTTCTTTGTCGATTGCCTCCACAGGCTTGCCATCAAATTCACTTTTAAATTCGCCCATCTCTTCTTCCACCTTTTCCCACACCTGCTCTTTGCGTTCCCAATCAAAACCCACACCACGCGCCTTGTCTTGTATGCGAATGGCCTTGGTCATCGCGGGTAACGATTTGGGTACGCCTTCCAATACCGATTTATTTCCCGTGCGTAATTTTATTTTCTCCCAATTCTCCTTCACCGTTTTCTCATCGGTCGCCACTACATCTCCATATACATGCGGATGCCGCTCAATTAATTTTTCACAGATACCATTCAACACATCGGCCATGTCAAACGCTTTTAACTCACTGGCAATGCGCGAATAAAATGCCAAGTGCAGCATCACATCGCCCAATTCTTTTTTTACTTCGTTCAGGTCGCCTTCCAATATCGCATCAGAAAGTTCATACGTCTCTTCCACAGTCAAGTGGCGCAAACTTTCCAGCGTTTGCTTTTTATCCCACGGACAATTCTCGCGCAGTTCATCCATTACCGTCAGCAATCGGTCAAACGCTTTTAGTTTTTCTTCTCGTTGAAGGTCAGGTGTTGAGTATGGTTTTTTCATTCGATAATTTTTTTAAATTTTTGGCGGCCGGGCGGGCTATCCGTTCCAAGTCCGGCCGACACACGAAATCCACGCGCTTCGGGCTTTCCACTTCTATCCCTGGCCGAGTGTGTGCGATTTTATTAGTTCGTGCTAAACTCTAATCATTTCTAAACTAAATCAAACAATCTTTGGTTATCTTTGCACACGCTGTAAAATTCGTCATTCAATCATCGTAAATAACTATTTCATGACAGTTTTTCTTCTCACCCTCGGCATCTTTGCACTCTTTTTTGTGCTCATGTCTGTGCGATTGCTGTTTATAAAGAACGGAGAATTTCGTGGCACTTGCGCAACGCAAAGTCCATTTCTTGCCAAAGAAGGAATTACCTGTGGCTATTGCGGAAAAATAGTGGGAGAGGGCGAAGCTTGTGGCGATCCTGAAAAAGCGGAAGCCCTTCCAGAAATTAAAAAATAGAATCGTATCGTTTAACTAATTAAGAGTTAAGCCAGAAAGCTCTTTCCCGATCTCTCGAATCCCCTTTAAAATTTTCTCAGTCTGAACAGACGAAGGCTTTTTTCTTCCTTGTACGTATTGAGATAAAAGCGTGGGGTTCATCTCAATTCGATCAGCTAAAAATTTAGCATTGAGTACTTTATAAAATTGAAAGAACTGTTTCAATTCTATTTCTAATTTAACATCCTTTTCATCCACTTCAATTCCATCGTCTTCAAAGTAAAAATTAAGTGCTTCAACACTATTCTTGGATAGCTCTGACATTGTTTTTCCAGTTGTAAAAACGGGATAGTCAACAGCAAAAGCAGAGAATCCTGTTTTAGTCTTCTCTACTTTCACTGCTATTTTCTTTTTAAGCTGTTGTTTAATCATGTTACTTTCTTAATCCTGCTTGTTTCAAAAGTTTCTTTTCAAGTCCTTTTCCTACCTCACTATTGCCGTGATTCGGAAAAATAATTACCCCAGATTTAGTTTGATGCCTCATTTTTATGTGAGACCCTTTTTGCGATACCGAATACCAACCATCCTGAGTTAGCATCCGATACAATTCTGAACATTTCATTCTTTTTCATTTGTGTTTTGTTATGCGAAGTTTAAAAAATGGTAAGCAAAGGTAAATAATTATTTACCTAACCAGCAAAAATAATATTGCTTAAATTCGCAGCTTAATCTTAGAAATGACTCTAATAAAATCCATTTCCGGCATTCGCGGCACTATTGGCGGCAAGCCTGGCGATGCCCTCACTCCTGTTGATACAGTAAAATTTGCTGCTGCCTTTGGCACGTGGGTAAAATCTCGCCAAGGGAAAAAAATAGTTATAGGCCGTGATGCGCGAATCTCTGGCGAGATGGTCAACAACTTAGTTTGCTCCACTTTGCAAGGTCTCGGTCTGCACATTATCGACCTTGGCTTATCTACTACGCCAACTGTTGAAATTGCAGTCCCGTTAGAAAAGGCTGGTGGCGGAATAATATTAACAGCGAGTCACAACCCCATTCAATGGAATGCGCTAAAACTCTTGAACGAAAAAGGTGAATTTATTTCAGCCGAAGATGGCGCGTTGATTTTAAAAATCGCCCAAGAAGAAAATTTTGATTTTGCCCCATTAGAAAAATTAGGCAGCTATAATAAAAATCACAAATACATCAAAAAGCACATCGAGTTGATTTTGAAAAATAAGTTGGTAGATGTAAAGGCAATCAAAAATTCAAAGTTCAAGATTGTGGTGGATGCCGTTAATTCAACTGGCGGGATTTCAGTACCAGAGTTATTGAAGGCATTGGGTGTGAAAAAAGTAAAAAAACTATTTTGCGAACCAACTGGAAAATTCCCTCACAACCCAGAGCCACTTCCCGAAAACATAAAAGCCATTTGCAGAGAAGTCAAAAAAGGAAAATATGATTTGGGCATTGTGGTTGACCCTGATGTGGATAGGCTCGCGTTGATTCAAGAAGATGGAAAACCATTTGGCGAAGAGTATACTTTAGTGGCTGTGGCCGATTATGTATTGAGTAAGAAAAAAGGTAACACTGTTTCCAATCTTTCCTCTACCCGTGCCTTACGCGATGTGACAGAAAAAGCAAAAGGTACTTATACTGCTGCTTCAGTTGGTGAGGTGAATGTGGTGAATATGATGAAGGCAACTGAAGCCGTAATTGGGGGCGAAGGCAATGGCGGAGTAATTTTTCCAGAACTGCATTATGGCCGTGACGCTCTCATGGGCATTGCATTGTTTTTAACTCATTTAGCAAAATCAAAAATGAAAGTGTCTGAGTTACGTGCCAGCTATCCAAATTATTTCATCTCCAAAAACAAAATTGAACTGACTCCGCAAATCAATGTGGATGAAGTGCTTGAAAAGATAAAATCAAAATACGCGCGCGAAAAAATCAACACTGCCGATGGAGTGAAGATTGATTTTGAAAAAGAAAAGGAATGGGTTCACCTGCGCAAGAGCAACACCGAGTCCATCATCCGCATCTATGCCGAATCACAAAATAAAAAAAAGGCGGATGAGTTGGCGAAGAAAATAATACAGGACATCAAGAAAATCAGGGACATAGTTGCATAGGCGGCTACCGGAAATAGATGTAACAATCCACAGTATATTTTTTTGAAATTTAAAGACCGAGATAATCCCTTAAAGACGAGTTGGCAGACTCGAATTCATCAAAATCCCCTATTTGTCCATCTGTCAGCGCATCAAAAGTATCTTTTTCATATTCGGTTTGGTAGATCTGTTCGCGGGTTGACTCTCTAATTGACTCACGGTGCTCTAATTGTTTAACTTCAAACTCATTTATTTCTTCAATTGTCGCAAGTCTACAACTTTGATATTCAATGTAGTACTCGGGTTTGTAATATACACGTTCGAACGACTGATTGGTCAATTGTTCTTGCTCACTAACAAATGCTGAGCAAACTAATGCAAAGCGCTTCTCATCGCCAACCAACGCGAAACGATCTACTTGCATCGTATTTTCACCAATATAATTGATCCAATAATCATCTGACCCAAAGGCATCGCTCTGCGCACCGCTTGGGTCGATGGTTGTACCATTGACTACTATAAAATCGCCAATTTTCAATGGAACACTTCCTAATTCAAACCTGAAAACACTTGCCGACTTTGAATACTGAAATTGAAGATCTTTAACGAAAGTATTTTTCTTGTATGCAACAAACCCGAGGTCTGTTGCTTCTCCGACCTCATAAAAAATTGGAACAACTTCAGAACCGACTAAAGCAGGCAAGAGTTGGATTGGGAGTTGTGTGATCTGAATCAGCTTTTCCAATCTCAAAAAGTAAGGTTTCTCGTTGTTTTCTAATAAAAGTGCTATTTGCGCTTGATCATATTTCCAAAATTCAAAAACTTTTTTTATTATACTCATAAAAAAAAATACTCAACTGGTCATTTCCGCAAAAACGATCTTGTCCCCAATAGACCTAATCTCAATTCATGAGGCATATCAAATTCGAAAATTAGTTTTTCAACTTTGTTTTTCAACTATCTCAATAATGAGATCGAATTTGTTACTACTTGAAACATACTCTTTGAATGCAAGTCGGTGAGGTATAACTAAGCCTTTTGCATCGTCAAAATCATTAACTAGGTGGATCTGAATTTTCCCAGTCTCAAGTAAAACTGAAAATCTACTTTTTTGAACAGACCAATCATCGTCATTCAGACAAGTCAGTCTCGTCAGTTTTGTTGTAGTTTTCTCAATTATAGCCACCATAGTCAGTTGTCCGATTTATCTTTTGTTGGTACATAGAGAAAGCCGCCAATCAGACTGCACCATGCTCCAACTAAAAGAAGTACACCGATAATGTAATTAACATTTTCAGATCCATTTCGGTTATCATAGAGAAAATACCACATCAATAATGTAAATCCAATATAGGGAAGTCGTCTACTCATCGTCTTTTTTCTAGCTATAATAATTCTATTTCTTCTAGAGCATTAGCACCGTCTTTCTGATTCATGTACTCAATAACTTCTAAGCTTTACAAATCTAAGGTAATAATAAATTCGCAATCACCTGCTCGTTAATACAGCCTTACCTTATCACTAGCGCCTAAATCTCCTCAAAGCCCTTTATTTTCAAATACCTAAAATGAAGCCATATACGCTGCAATTGAGATCCTTCCATTTGTATTGTTAGTAGACCCATTGGAAGTCAAAAACAACTCCAAGTAAGTAGGTGAAAAATGGCATCCCGCCAATAACGCTTCAAGTGTAATAGTCACCCCACCAACTTTCTGATTTATATATTTCAAAAACTTCTCACGCTTTATAAATCTAAGATAATAATAAATGGCTTTGTTCATGGCTTCTTCCTGCTCCGAAGGGCTATTTAAGAATGCTTTAGGCGTAAGTCTTGTTATTTTTTCAATCAAGTAATCAGAGAATGCGTATTTACCTTTGAAGCCAAATTGATTAACTTGATAATAGTTATTTCCTGATTCAAGCGTGCCTAAAATTATTTTGAATTCTTTTACGGTCATGTTTTGCAAACAAACACTATCAGCAACAGACTTTACTGCTTCAAATGCTTTCTCATTGACCAGTCGATACTTACTTTTAACTTTTAGAAGTACGCAATGGTTGATCGTATCGCTTGGTGAGGCAAAAGAAATTTTGATTGTAAGCACCAAACCTATTATTAAAAAGAATAATCTTCTCATTGCTTTTGATAAGGTGATTCATTCAAAATAAATTCCTCAGCCAGTTTTATTCCTTTTTTTTGGCCGCGTTCACCTGTGATGTAATAGTACTTCGCCAAATCAGGATTTATCACTTTAATAAAAGCCTCTTTAATTCGCGAGCATTTCTCGTTAATCGAGTTACTTCCCATATCTACCAAATCGTCAATTCGCGCTTCAAGATCCGTTTCGTCTGTATTTTTTCCAATTAGTTTATACAATTGCAAGAATTCGTCTTTGAAGTCTATCAAATCGTGTAAATAAACTCCGTCCGGATGATTTAAAAAGAAAAGGTAAACCGTCTTTTGTAAAGGGGTGAGGACTATCTCGAGATTTCCATAATCTAGTAGCCAGAGTTTAAATGCAGAATCAATTTTTAGTCTACTGCTTGTTTCGATTTTCAAATTGTACTTTTTCTTAACTAAGAATTGATAGACTTCTTCCATTAGCTTTTTATTGCCAGACGATACCAGCATATCAATCTCGTTGTAGATTTCATTTCTAATAAATGGAAGCTCCATAATAAAAGAAGCATCTACTTCCGCTTCCCGCTTATTTTCAAGAGTAGGATCGGTAGGCGCATTCTTGCTTTGAACTATTGAATAATAGGTATGAGTTATTGTATAAACTTCCTTTAATATTCTGTTGAGCTGATCTCCCAAAGGAACTGAATCACTTAACTCAAAGATTTCTTGAACAGCACTGGTTACAAACAAAATAGCTGGCAGTTGCACTCCTTTTAATTCATACTTTTCGGTCAAAGTCGCATAATACAATTGTTCATTGATTTCTTCTTCGTGTGTGAGGGTGTAAGACTTTAGAAAAGGATATTTATAGTAAAGGGCATTTAAGTCAATCTCATTAAATTGTTGTCTAAAGTGATCTGTGTAACATACAAACTCGTATCCATTTTTTTCACAAACAGACTTTACTCTATCTAGGTTTCTTAAAATCTCCTTTGATAGGAAGCTGGAGTTTTGGTCATCCACAAAAATAAGCTGATAATTAAAGCTATTTAGTTGTTCAAGTCTCCTTGATTCTGGTACAGGAAGCTTTTTCTTACCTTGTCTTAGCCTCTTTAGGAAATTCAAAATCATAAATCGCGTTAAGTTTGCTTAAAAATAAGCAGTGTTTTAGGAGTAGCCAAGTACTGCAAGGTTGCAGAGATTTAGGTAAAAAGCCACTTCAAATTGATATATGCCTTATATTTGGGTTTTGAATAAGTCACAAGTACTTCGATAACGCTGCCACGCCCCAGACCTCATCATTCACGTTTCTGCCGAATCACAAAATAAAAAAAAGGCTGACGAGTTAGCGAAGCGGATTATAAAGGATATTCAGGAAGTGATCTCTTTGTAAAAATTCTTTGACGAACCCCAGCGGGGTTCACTGTTAGTAGCCACGGGTTTAAACCCGTGGATAAATGAGCAAAAGGCTTAAAGTGCGCCACAGCTAAACTCAATCGAAGTGAGTTTTTATTGGCGCGCAATAGATGCACTGAGAAAAACAGATATGACCAAACATATAATTCAAATTGTAAAACCGTAAATTCGCCCCTTAAATCACCTATATAGAAATGAGAGTCTATCTCGACAACGCTGCCACCACCCCGCTCGACCCCGAAGTGTTCGAGGCAATGAAACCATTCATGTTGGAAGACTTTGGCAATCCATCATCTACACATGCGCATGGCCGCAAAGTGCGTGCAGCCATTGAGTCTGCAAGAAAAAAAGTGGCCGAGCTGCTCAACTGCACTCCTGGTGAAATCATTTTTACATCGGGTGGCACGGAAGCAGATAATACATTGATTCGTTGCGGCATCGATACGTATCATCTACAACACGCCATCTCTACACCCATCGAACATCATGCGGTAACCCATACACTTGAGACATTAGCAAAAGAAAATAAAATTCATTTGCACCATGTAAACTTGAATGACAAAGGCCATGTGGATTACGCACACTTAGAAAATTTATTGAAGGCACATCCCAAGGCAGTGGTCTCTCTCATGCACGCCAACAACGAAATAGGAAATATCCTTGATTTGGAAAAAGTGGGTGACTTGTGTCAACAATACCAAGCTTACTTTCAATCGGACACCGTACAGACGATGGGCCACTATCGCCATGATATGAAGAAATTGAAAGTGCATGGCATGACGGCTGGTGCGCATAAATTTCACGGGCCTAAAGGTGTTGGATTTATGTACATCAACAAAGACAAAAAAATCCATCAGTTCATACACGGAGGTGCACAAGAGCGCAACATGCGTGGTGGCACTGAAAATGTCTATGGCATTATTGGTTTAGCGAAAGCTTTGGAAATCAGTTACCGTGAAATGGCGGAGCATGAAAACCATATCAAAAAATTAAAATCGTACATGATCGAAAAACTAAAAGCCAACATACAGGGTGTTGATTTTCATGGCGATTCTGCGAACTTAGAAAAAAGTTTATACACGGTGCTCAATGTATGCTTACCCGAATCAGAAGAGAACGAAATGCTACTCTTCAATTTAGATATGCAGGGTATCTCTGCCTCGGGTGGAAGTGCTTGCTCCAGCGGAGCCTCAACAGGCTCTCATGTCTTGGGCGCGTTATATCCTAACTCAAAAAGAGGAGCCATTCGCTTTTCATTTAGTAAGTACAACACGATAGAGGAGATCGACTTTACCATTCAAAAGCTCGCTGAAGTATTTCATGTAACAGCCTAATGAATGTCTCCATCATCGGCTCTGGCAATCTAGCTTGGCACCTTGCACCTGCCCTTGATAACGTAGGTTTTGTAGTAAAAGAAGTTTACAGTCGCAACCCACAACATGCGGAGAGCCTTACTGACCGTTTATACCAAGCAGAAGTAAAAGCCACGCTAGATTTCTCTACCAGTGACTCTTCTTTGTTTATAATAGCTACCAGCGATGACGCCATCAAAAGCATTGCACAAGAAATCATTCTACCCGATGAGGCAATCTTGGTTCACACCTCGGGAAGTCAACCCTTGAGTGAATTAGAATTTTCTGCCACCACCAATATTGGAGTTTTCTACCCGCTCCAGACTTTCAGCAAGCAAAAGAAAATTGATTTTAAAAATACGCCCATCTTCATAGAGAGCAACAATGAAGAAACAGAAGAAGCACTGATGCTCATTGGTAAATCGATCAGCGATCAGGTAAGAAGAATCGCATCTGGAGAACGCATGGCATTGCACGTGGCCGCAGTGTTTGCTTCCAATTTTACTAACCACATCCTGACGATTTCAAAAAACATCATGGAGCAAAATGGTTTGGATTACGATTGGCTGAAACCACTCATTTTAGAAACCATTCAAAAAAGCTTGAGCCTGGATCCGGAACGCGCTCAAACAGGCCCGGCCAAAAGAGGCGATTTAGAAATTTTGGATAAGCATTTAGCGTTTTTAAAAGACGATGAAGCTGTAGCCGAGATTTATAAAATAGTTAGCCAGCATATTGTGGATAGGTATCAATAAGACGATTAGCCCTCTAAATAAGAAAAATCCTACCTTTGGTTACTAAACCAATGGCGCAAGCCATTCAATCACATGAAAAAACTCATTAATACTTTCGCGTTATTATTGTTCGTTAGCGCTGCAAGCTTTGCTCAAGAAACAAAAGAGGAAGGAGCTATAAAGCTGATAAACCAAAAGGCCACTCAGAAAAATCTACCAACGCCACTTTACATTCTAGATGATGTAGAAATGCCCAGCAATGATTTGGGTTCTATAAAATCAGAGGATATTGAATCCGTAACTGTTCTTAAAGAGAAAAAGGCTGTTGAACCCTACGGTGAAAAAGGAAAAAATGGTGTAGTCATTATCACAACCAAAACGTACAAGGCCAAGAAATCCAAAGCTGGTCAGTAGTTCGTAATTATCGCCATGGAAAACCCCAGGCGCGTCTACAACCCAGTTCAAAAAGATTACGTCACATTTCTCAAAACCTCGGAAGAAACAAACGGAGCATTTACTTTAGTGGAAGTTGAGTTAGCCCCCAAAGGAGGTGTGGGTCTTCACTATCACAAAACGTATTCAGAAAAATTTGATTGCCTAGAAGGCGAACTGAAAGTACAAGCAAGCAAAACAGTTCATACGCTTTCCCGCGGCCAAACAATCACAGCTCAACCGGACATCCATCATCGGCTCTTTAATGCGTCCAACAAAGTTTGTAAGTTTAAAGTAGAGATAAAGCCAGCCAGTCGCGGCTTTGAGCAATCATTGCAAATAGGCTATGGCCTAGCGCGCGATGGTCAAACCAATAACAAAGGCTTTCCAAAAATAGATTAGCGCTAGCTTGGCTGTTTGAAATCAGTGAAAGCAATTTGCCCGGATGGATGAGCATTTTTGAGTTCATTCTACGCAAGCAAACCAAAGAAGCCAAGCAACAAAGGTTAGATCACCAGTTGATAGAAAAGTACGTTCTTTTTTAGGTCTACTCACCTTTGTTCCACGAAAGCGAAGTCAATTGAACCCTTATTTCAGTTTAATCATCGCAGACAATACTTAATTTAAGTTTTAATTTGTATATTTAAATTAAATAATTTAAAATCAATGAGTTATGAAAATGATTCCTGTTAAATTCTACTATCAAAGAGCCCGCGTTTTGGGGTATATGATTTTGTTAAGCTTAGTTGGCTATTTCATTTTGCAATTTTTTTCGTAGCACGAATACTTCGTGTTAAACTGAGTTGCCAAAGTATTTTTATTTTACACTGCTATGCTTTGCCATTGTTACCAAATTGTTACCAAAACGGTTATATTCGTATCCATAAACAACTTTTTATGTTAGATGGAAGAACCCAATCGGTTTAAATTTTATCTAGCCAAGTATTTTTTTCTGGCACTTTCAGTGCTTCAAGGCTTGGCCGCATTGCTCTTGATCCTCCAATTTGAGGATACACCTAAAAACAGGTCAGTTGTTTTTTTCTTCGCTGCGTTCAGCATGATCTGTCTATCGTTGCATTTTTTATTTAGCAACAAAATAAAGCGAGTGGCTATCAACAAAAAGAAAGTAACGGTGCTGTACCCACACAAAACCAAAAGCTACCATTGGGATGAGGTAAAAGAAATGAAATTTTTACCATTCCTGAACATGTATAGTCTCAAGCTTAAGGGGAAGGAACGAATTTATTTTCTATCAGATCAAAACAGCGAAGCCTTGTTTGGATTGTTCACCACTAAAACAGATTTTCTTCCTAAGAAGGTAAGTAAGGCGTGAAAGAAAAAAGCAATTGACAAATAGGCAATTGGCTTGGAATTTTGTAGGCGATTACATTTTAATTGGCTAACAGGTTTTGTCAATTGCCTATTGTCAATTGCCAATTTATTTAAGTACCCCCAACTCTTTCCCCACTTCCGTAAACGCCTGAATGGCTTTATCTAAATGATGCTTTTCATGCCCAGCAGAAATTTGCACGCGAATGCGCGCTTTTCCTTTCGCTACCACAGGAAAGAAAAACCCAATCACATAAATTCCCTTTTCCAAAAGCAGCTCGGCAAACTTTTGAGCAAGAGGTGCTTCATACAGCATAATTGGTACGATGGGATGAATGCCTGGTTTGATATCGAACCCAGCCTTGGTCATTGCCTCACGGAAATATTTTGTGTTGGCTTCCAGCTTATCACGAAGTGCTGTTGTCTCCGTTAGCATGTTAAAAACTTCAATAGATGCACCCACTATAGAAGGAGCCAACGTATTTGAAAACAAGTAAGGCCGAGAGCGTTGACGGAGCATCTCAATGATTTCCTTTTTGCCGGAAGTAAATCCGCCAGAAGCACCCCCCAATGCTTTGCCCAATGTTCCTGTGATAATATCAACTCGATCCATCACGCCACAATGCTCAGGCACTCCGCGCCCTGTTTTGCCAATGAAGCCAGACGAATGGCATTCGTCTGTCATTACCAATGCCTCATACTGATCAGCCAAGTCACAAATTTTGTCAAGCTGCGCAATGGTGCCGTCCATAGAGAAGGCGCCATCAGTCACGATAATGATTTGATTGGCACCAGCTTTTCTGGCATCCTCCAATTGAGCTTTCAAATCCTCCATATCGTTGTGCTTGTAGCGATAACGCATGGCTTTGCAAAGACGCACACCATCAATGATAGAAGCGTGGTTTAGTTCATCAGATATAATTGCATCCTGCTCGCCAAATAACGGTTCGAACACGCCACCGTTCGCATCAAAAGCAGCCGCGTATAAAATCGTGTCTTCCGTATGAAGGAACTCAGAAATCTTTTTTTCCAATTCTTTGTGGATGTCTTGTGTGCCACAGATAAATCGAACGGATGACATCCCAAAGCCGTGGGTATCGATTGCTTTCTTTGCAGCGGCAATCACGCGTGGGTGTGAGGATAGCCCCAAGTAATTATTCGCACAAAAGTTAATAACATCTTTATGGTTTGCCCTTATATCAGCCCCTTGTGGCGTTTCAATGATTCGTTCTTTTTTGAAAAGCCCCGCTTCGCGGATGGCATTCAGTTCTTTTTCTAAAACAGGTTGCAACTTCTTGTACATGGCTTTTTGGTTTGCCACAAATCTACAAATCGTAGTTCGTAATTCGTACATCGTAATTTTCCATAACTTCGCGCCCGCATTCGATGTAGCATGAAAAAAACCAAGATTTTATTGATAGGGGCAGGAGGGCAGCTAGGCTCTGAGCTGACCCAAGGCTTGTGGCGTATCTACGGACAGGAAAATGTAATTGCCTCTGACGTAAAAGATGCCCAAGGCATTTTGAAAGAAGGCCCTTACGAAAAATTTGATGTGATGCAGCGCGATCGACTTTTTGAATTGATCAAAAAACACGAGGTCACTCAGGTATATCATTTAGCGGCTCTGCTTTCGGCCACAGGCGAAAAAGATCCTAGGTGGGCATGGAAGTTGAATATGGAGAGTTTACTTTTTGTACTCGAAGCTGCACACGAACTGAAACTACATAAAGTGTATTGGCCAAGTTCCATTGCGGCATTTGGGCCAACTACACCCAAACAAAATACACCACAGGATACCATCATGGATCCTACTACTGTGTATGGAATCACTAAACTAGCGGGAGAACTTTGGTGCGAATACTATTTTAGAAGATATGGCGTGGATGTGCGCAGCCTTCGCTACCCAGGATTGATCGGTTACAAAACACCGCCCGGTGGAGGCACAACGGACTATGCAGTGGATATTTATTTTAAAGCGTTGAAAGAAAAAAAATACGAATGTTTCCTCGCGGCAGACACCTACTTGCCCATGATGTACATGGATGATGCCGTGAAAGCCACTATTGATTTGATGGAGGCCCCTGCCGAAAAAGTGAAAGTGCGCACGAGCTACAATGTATCAGCGATGAGTTTCTGCCCCGCTCAAGTGGCCTCTACCATTAAAAAACATATCCCTGATTTTTCCATTACCTACAAACCTGATTTTCGTCAGGCCATTGCCGACTCATGGCCTAAGTCGATTGATGATTCACCCGCAAGGCAAGATTGGGGATGGCAGCATAAATTTGGATTGGAGGAGATGACCAATGAGATTTTGAAAAACCTGAAAACAAATCCTCATTTGCTTAAGTAAAAATCCTTATCTATTACTTTACTACAAAGCGTGATACTTTTGAAAAGCTTGGCGAAAAAAACTTGGCGTAGTAAATACCTTTGGGAAGTTCTGAAGGAAATTTGATCAAGATTTCTGCTTGAGTAAAATCATAACGTCCTACTATGACTCCTAAATTATCAATAAGAATTAGTGTTGATAGTTCATCTGTAAGAAAATTAATCTTAGCATTGATGGATTCTCCATTGGTAGGATTTGGGTAAACATAAAACTGTTTCTCCTTTGAAAAATCCACTGAGATAACTGAAAAATATTCCGTGTAACCATCAAAGTCAACGGACTTCAACCGATAATAGTTTTTTCCAATCAGAGGAGCTTTGTCTATTGATTCATAGGTGTGTTCTTCTTGCGTAGTACCATGTCCATCTATTCTAGCAATCTCAGAAAACTCTTTTCCATCAATTGATTTCTCAAGCGAGAAAAAATGAAAATTTAATTCTGAAGCTGTTTTCCAATTTAATTTAATTTGTTCTGACAACTGTTGGCCGCTGAACGAAATAAGGCTAATGGGAAGAGGCGTGGCCGCGGCATTGATAGAACCCCAATAAAAATTATTGGAGAGGTTCGCGGTAGATATAGCTGTTCTATTCACTTGTGGGTTTATAAGTGAACCTGAATTTATTCCCGGTGTGCCGAAAGATGCGCTGCCAACTTGGGTTAATCGAAGGTCTGTTACCGCCCCAACTGTTCCAAAGCCAGTACCCTCCGTTCGCAAGGAAAAGGTATTTGCAGTAGCGAGTAAATTCCCTGTCGCCACTGTCCAAAAAGAATTAGACCTCACTTGAATGGGGGTAGCTCCATCGCTGAATGATACTGCGCTTGAACCTGTAACAGCGGTGTGGTTTACTCGAATAGTGCCTCCTGTAGTAACATTTGAATTTCCAAAAAATGCAGGTCTATAATCGGTAGAACTGCCAATTGGGAAATGTCCTGGGGCGTTTCCTAACGTTAAAGCACCGGTCCCAATCCATCTAGTGATGTTACCACCATACAACCAACCAGCGGTATAGCTAAGAGTGCCCGCACCGGCACTAGTGCCAATGGTAAGGTTAGCACTTGACAGGTTCACTTTTCCCGCAGTCAAAGTCAGTTGAGTAACAATATTTATTCCGGTACTTGGGATGGTAAATGCCGGGGTTGCCCCTGATGAATTATTTATAGTTACCGAGCTGTATGAACCAAATCCGCTGCCACTTATGGATTGAGCTACAGTCCCATTGAATTGAATCGTGCCGTTTGCAGATAGCGTTCCATTGTTGGTAAGATTTCCACTGACATTTATTTGCCGTGTAGCATTGACCGTTACAGTTGCCCCACTATTTATAGTTAAGTTTCTACAGAGTGCTACAGTTGCGGCACTTACGGTTGGTTGAAATGGAACACCGGCAGGAATAACCACATCCGTTGCAGTTGTGGGCAAGGTATTACTGCACCAGTTGGAGGTTACGTTCCAATCTGTGCTAGTTGTTCCGCGCCAACTTGCACTTGGTATGATCGCTATTACAACGGCTGAAGAAGTGCCTGTACATCCAGTTATACTAGCTATTCTTTTATACCAAGTTGTTTGAGTAGGCGTTCCAGGATTATAATTTTGCGAGGTAGCCCCACTAATATTGGTAAAGCCACTTGATGAAGATGTAATGCTGCTTTGCCATTGATACGATAATACACTTGCAATAGCATCGCCTGTTAACCCAACTGCACTATTTCCAGAACAGATAAATTGATTTGCGGCAATAGTATTTATTGTTCCAGAACCCAAGCACAGGTTTTGCCCAGAGCAAGGACCTGGAGAACAATCATTGGATGATCCAAAGACCGTACCAGATGCACCTGTTGTTGTAATAGTTCCTGTTGTAATAAAATCGCCACCACCTAAAATATCGACATTCCCATTAGATGTATAGTTTCCATTTATTTGAACTAAACCTTGCACTGTGAATGAGCCTGAACCCGTAATATTATTGTCAAAATTACCATTGACAATGAGAGTTCCGCCTGCGTCAATTAAAACAACCGTTCCGTTAGCAAAACTGGTCGGCCCTGTAACAATAAGCGTGGCTCCATTCCGTACCCTAATAGACGAACCACCACCACCTGTCATAGTTCCTAAGGCTCCACCAAAATAAGTTGTGCCTCCTTGCACGTCCAATGCACCGTTCACTAATAAGGTGTAAGCGCTACCACCCGGAAAGTCGGTAGCACTTTGAAAAATATTGTAGGTGGCGCCTGCCGCTACGGTGATATTAGTATTGATTTCAATTGTATTATTCACATTTGCCGTAATAGCCCCTGTAGGCACACCTGCCGACCAAACGGAAGGGTCATTCCACGTGCCCGAGGTGGTTGTATTGGTTTGTGCTAGCCCCACAAAACTCATGCTTACAAATAGTAGCACCAATAATAAATACTTTCTCATAATTTTTATCTTCGTTCTATATCAACTTTTGATCATGAATGATCGTCATTGTGTATTTTATACTCGTTTAATGCAAAAAGTGAGAACCCCCCTGCGTTTTCTCTATGCAATTTGAAGGCCAATGCTCGAAATTTCAAAAAAAAGCCACTTTTGTAGTTCTGCCGCCAAAATTGGTCATTTTTGGGAAATTTAAAGGTGCAAGTGGGAATATAAATGAGCAAGTGGAAGACATATTGGTTATAAGGCAAAAAAAATAAATGAGTAAGATCAAGCGGTTAGCGGGCGAAACAGTTTTATATGGACTAGGAAGTATCCTTCCTCGGATGCTGAATTTTTTGCTAGTGTTTCTACATACGAAGAATATGTTCAGCCCCGAAGAGTATGGTCTGTTCACCAAACTCATGGCGTGGGTGGCATTTATCAATGTGGTGTTCACGTTTGGGATGGAGACCGCCTTCTTCCGCTTTGCCACTAAACCAGGAAGCGATGCGGAAAAGATTTTTAATATCGCACAAACCTGTGTACTGCTTGTTAGTGTGCCTTTATCAATTTTATTTATTGCGTTAGCCTCGCCCATTTCGGTTGTGTTGGAGGTAGCCAATCACTCACAATTTATAATTTGGATTGCGGTGATCATGCTCATAGATGCGGGCGTGGCGATTCCTTTTGCAAAACTGCGATTAGAAAAAAAAGCTCTTCAATTTGCGTTGGCCAAGATCATCAACGTAATTATTTTGATTGGCTTAAATTATTATTTTTTAAAATTTGCGTATGACCCAGCTATCAATATCGGCTATGTTTTTTTAGCAAACTTGATCGCCAATTCCTTTTTTATTTTCTTTTTTCTGAAAACATTGTTGAGTTGGAGACCGCTCTACGACAAAGAGATTTCACCAGTGATGTTGAGCTATGCCTACCCTGTAATGTTGACAGGAGTAGCGGGTGTGACCAACGAAATGTTCTCTAGGCAAATGTTAGAGTCATGGCTTCCACCCAATTTTTATGGAACGGTGAGCAACAAAGCTGCGATGGGAATTTTTGGGGCGTGCTACAAATTTGCTGTGCTGATGAACTTGGGCATCCAAGCTTTTCGCTATGCGGCAGAACCTTTCTTTTTTTCCAATGCTTTAGATAAGAACTCACCTGAACTGTTCGCCAAGATCAATCATTATTTTGTGATCACGTGTTGCATCGTTCTGCTGGGCATCAGCATCAACTTAGATATTTTACAATTCTTGATTGGTACCGATTTTCGTTCGGGTATTTCTATTGTGCCGATTTTATTGTTGGCGTATTTGTTTTTGGGTGTGTATTATAATTTCAGTGTGTGGTTTAAGTTAACGGACAAAACTTATTTCGGAACGATCATTACTGTTGGTGGTGCGCTCATCACCGTAGCGGGAAATTATTTTTTGATTCCGATTGGAGGCTACACGGGCAGCAGTTGGGCAGCATTACTTTGTTATAGTTTTATGGCTATTGCTTGCTATTTCTTTGGACAAAAATATTTTCCTGTGCCATATCAAATTGCCCAGGGCTTGGGCTACATTATTGCCACAATCACGTTGGTTTACATTGTTCAAGCAGTCACTATCCCCAATCAGTGGCTGGCTACTTCATTTCATATTGTGGTGGTGATAGTCTTTATCGGGGCTGTTTATTTGATTGAACGGAAATCGTTGAGGCAGTTGAGCTAAGGGTTGCCAACCTTGAGAAGGTTGGCAACCCTGTGCGTCCTTAAAAGATTTGCAGCCCTTCGTGCTGGCGATCGGCCAAGGATAGTAACCCCGCGAAGCGCTGGGTAAACTCCAAGCCCGAAGTGTGTTTGGTTTGTGCGCGGTCAGACTTGTAGCGAATAGCTCCGCTTTGCGAGAGCCCTCGTTTAATCGGGGCTTGATGGCCACCTCGCCTCGAGTGGTCAGGCCGTCAATAGAAAAATTTGCAATGCCTTTTTCCATGCCTGCGTGGCAAATCGTTGGACAATTATTTTAGCAGGTTAATCGGAAAAAATGAATTAATTTTGAGATTCACCATTTGAAACCAAAGCAATTGATCCGTTTTCTTGCCAAATTAACTTTGTTAGGTTGCTTTTTAGTCGGGCTTGCCGCGCCTTCTTTTGCGCAGCGCGATAAAAAACGCAAACTCGATGCGGGTCAGCTTTCATCGGCACGATTGAGCGAGGCGGAGTCGGTGTTTACCGAAGGCGAGAAATTTTTTATTCTAGAAGATTATTCCAAGGCATTGCTATATTTTTTGCGCGCCTCGGAGTTGAATCCTGATAACCCAACTATCCATTACAAGCTAGCAGAAGTACTTGCCAAGAGCAGCAAAGAGGAAGACCTGAAGAAAGCAAGTGTGGCCGCTGATCAGGCCATCAAACTAGATAAGAAAAATAAATATTATTATTTGCTCGCGACCAATATCAACAGTAGCCTCGGCCAATTTACTAAGTCGGCAAGCTTGCTAGAGACGATGTTGAAAGAAGTGCCAGAGACGGAAGAATACCTTTATGAGCTGGCAACCATTTATCTTTTTGATAAGAAAGAAGACGAAGCACTAAAAGTTTACAATCGCGCAGAGAGTGCGTTGGGCATCAACGAGCCATCATCCTTGCAAAAGCAACGAATTTATTTAGACAAGGGCAAGGTGCCGGAAGCGATTGCCGAAGGTGAAAAATTGATCCAAGCGTATCCTGAAGAAGAGCGGTATGTGTTGGCCTTGGCCGAGTTACTTTCACAGAACAAACAAACCGACAAAGCGATCAGCAACATTGAATTTTTTTTGAAAGACAACCCTGACTCGCCCAGTGCGAAAATGTTGTTGGGTGGTTTGTACCGAGATAGTGGTCAAGAAAAAAAATCGAGAGACTATGTGACAGATTTGTTCAATGACCCACAAGTGACCGTGAACAGTAAAGTGATCATGATAAGTACTTACAACACCACGTTAGCTCAAAACAAAAGCAAGGGCAAAGAAGATGTAGGCTTGGAAGTTTTTGTGTTGGAGCTTTTTGAAAAACTGGAAATCACTCACCCTAATGAAGCAGCCGTGCATGTAGTGGGCGGAGATCTTTTCATGACATTAGAAAAAGGCGAAGAGGCCAAAAAACAATACATGAAGGCCGTGCGAAAAGGAGCAAACAGTTTTGAATCGTGGCAAAATTTATTATTTCTAGAAACACAAGCACAACAATACGATAGTGTGATCATTCACTCCGAAGAAGCATTGGAAGTTTTCCCCAATCAAGGAATGATTTATTATTTTAATGGGTACGCTCATCTTAGAAAAAGAGATTATCGCCCTGCCGTGTCTTCTTTAGAGCAAGCAAAAAAATTATCAACCGCTAATACAAACCTAGTGGCTGAGATGAACAGCATGTTGGGCGATGCCTACCAAGCCTTGAAAGAATACGATAAATCGGATAAGGCTTATGACGAAGCATTGACTGTCAATCCGCTTAACGATATTGTGTTGAATAATTACAGCTATTATCTATCACTGCGCAAAGCAGATTTAGAAAAAGCTGAAAAGATGTCGTCTCTACTTGTAAAAAACCATCCCGATAATGCGGCTTATTTGGACACTCATGCGTGGGTGCTATACAGCAGAGAAAAATATCGCGAGGCGAAGAAAGTGATGGAGCGCGCCATTGCCACGGGCAATGCTTCGGCCATTCATTTTGAACATTATGGAGATATATTGTTTCAATTGGGTAATATTGATGAGGCGGTAACGCAGTGGCGCAAAGCAAAATCATTGGATAATTCTAATGAAATGATTGATAAGAAAATTGCTAACCGAAAGATATATTGAAGATTGACAACCAATATTTATAGCCATTATTATTGCATGAATACAGCAGACGCATTAACCTTAGTAGAAAATAACCTTGATATAAACCCTATAACCTTATTGCCTTATTTTGTTTATCTTACCAGAACAATAAGGTAATAAGGTTGAACGATTGATGTAATTTCTTTCTACTAAGGTTTGTTAAGTTGTGAATTAATAAAAAAAACAAAGCAGAACCTAATTGATAATTATAACCGTCAACTACTGTGCTTAAAAATCTATTTCGTTTTACAGGATTTCTTTTTTTTGCTGCACTCTCTACAGCGTGCAGCAAGAAGTTAGTACCCATGCCCCCGTCACCCCCAGCATCCATTGAAATACAAGAAATAGATTTTGAATATATGCACGGCAAAGCACGCCTCAACTTTCGCGACAATACGAAAGAAAGAGAAGTGAAAGCGCACATTCGTATGCGCAAAGACAGCGTGATCTGGATGACCTTTTCGGTGATTGGTGTGCAAGGTGGAAAAGCGTTGATCAACAAAGATTCTATCACCATTGTAAGTTCTGTAGATAAAGAATATTATGTCTTTGATTACGAAGAACTTTCAAGGCGGTTCAATTTCAAAATTGATTTTAATGTAATTCAATCTGCCATGTTGGGTAACTTAGTAATGGCGAAAGGCCAAAGTGATGAGGTATTGCAAGAAGAAAAATTCAATAGACTCAATCAAAAGCAAGGTTCTGTCAACATTACTAACCTCATCAACAAAGAGTCTAAAAAACTAGAGTTGGTCGAGTTATCTGAAACAAGTACTGGAAATAAATTGAAATTGGATTATTCTGATTTTCAACCTGTGGGCGATAAACTGTTTCCCTTCAAAGGAGTGATCGATATTTTATACAAAACAGCGAAGGGCATCGTTAATAACACGATTGTGTTTGAATACAACAAAGCGGAAGTGGGCGATAAGGAACTGCGGTTCCCGTTCAACATCCCCAAGCGGTATGATCGCAGATAAAAAAATTCTATTTCTCATCGGTGCCTTCCTTCTGTCCACCTTAGTGTATGCACAGAAGTCTAAATCGCAGCTTCAAAGAGAAAAGCAAGAGAACCTAGAGAAAATCAAGGAGACAGAAAAAATCTTGGGTGAGACCACCACCGAAAAGAAAAATTCCATTGGCGAATTGAGTGCCCTCAACAGACGCATCGAGCAGCAAGAGGTGCTGATGATTTCCATCAAATCTGAAATTGAGTTACTGGACTACAACATTGATGAGAACAACGAGATCAATGTAGCCCTAGAAAAAGATGTTGATAAGCTGAAAGAAGAGTACGCCTCTATGGTTTTTGCGGCACAAAAAGCAAGTGGCAAAGTCGACAAACTCACTTTTTTGTTTTCAGCATCCTCGTTCGATCAATTGCTGATGCGATTGAAGTACATGGAGCAATACGGCAAATCTCGCCAAGAGCAAGCTGAGGCGATTGCCAAAGTACAGCAGATTTTATCTGAGCAAGTGCGCCAGATTGAAATCAAGCGCAACGAAAAGCAAACGCTACTCGATGAAGAAGAAAAAGAAAACAATCAGTTAGCAGGGTTCAAGCAGAAGAAGAAAACCTTGGTGAAATCGTTGGTGAAAGAAGAGAAGCGATTGAAGCGCGACTTAAATGAAACTCGTAAGGCCGTAGCGGAACTTGATAACCTGATTGCAAAAATCATTAGAGAAGAAATAGAACGAGCGGCCTTGGAGGCCAAGCGACTACGCGAAGCGAAGGCACGAGCAGAGAAGAAAAAAGTGGAAGAAGTGGAAGTAGCGGATGAACGCGTGGCTATATCGGCATCCTTTGAAGAAAATAAGTCAAAGTTTGCTTGGCCAGTAGCGGGTTTTGTTTCGCAACGATTTGGTAGGCAAATGCATCCTGTGCTGAAAGGAATAGAAATACAAAACGATGGCGTGAATATTCAAACCAAGCAAGGCGAGCAGGTAAAATCCATTTTTGGTGGCGAAGTAAAAAAGGTAGCCTTCATTGGCGGTATTGGCACCACGGTGATTGTAGGCCACGGAGAATTTTTTACCGTGTACGCAGGACTGAAAGATGTAACTGTTAAGATAGGCCAACACATAGAGCCCAATGCAGGCATTGGAAAAGTGATCTCTAGCAACGAAGGCATCTCAGAGCTTCGATTTATGATTTATCAAAATACTACTCCCCTTGATCCACAAAAGTGGTTGAGGAATTGAAGTGTCTTATGTGACTGCAGGAATGGTTGATTAGTGAAGGTATAAACCTACGAGAAACAAAAGCATGGCATAGCCAAGACTATTAGCTTTGCGATGGCGAAGACCCTGAAGGAAATGTGTTTCAACTGAAGCAAAAGAAAACCCCACTATAAGGCTATTTTTTTTATTTTCTTCGCAGTTCCTTCCATTTGCTTTATAAAATCTTCTTCTACTTTCGATAATTCATTTTTTGTTTGATCCTTAAATTTATCGTATTCCACCTTTGCCTTTTCAATGGCTTGCTGATGGCTAATGGTGCCAGCGTGATTGAGTATTTCTTTGCCAGTCATTTTTAAGAAATCATTCAATCTTTCCACCCAATCCTTCATGTACATCGGCAGTTGATTCAGCGCTTGTATTTCAGCTACTTCCAGGTAAGCCGTGACCATTCTATTTAAAATGTTCAACTCTTGCTCGTTCAAATAGTTTTTGGCGATTTCAGTTTCTTGCAGAGTTGGGCTCTTGCCTTTAAAATTGGTTAATCCAAAGTTTGGTTTGGCTGCATCAATTCTATTGTAAACAATTTCCGCAGCCGTATGCCCGTGGGCTGCCCAGTGCATTTTGTTTTGAACGGTTTTGAAAAGATTAATGGAAACTTCCTCATTAGGGTTGTAGTCAATGCTCGTAGCGTAGATGTCAAGTACCTTGCGCCAAAAAACTTTTTCAGAGCTTCGTATGTCGCGGATGCGCGCAAGCAGTTCTTCAAAATAGTTTCCTCCACCCGCTTGCTTGAGCAGTTCATCGTTCATCGTAAAACCCTTTACGATATATTCCTTGAGCCTCTGCGTAGCCCATATCCTAAATTGTGTGCCTCGGTGGGATTTTACGCGATAACCTACCGAAATTATTACGTCCAGATTATAATAGTCTATTTCCCTTTCCACTTCTCGGTTTCCTTCTGATTGAACTGTTCGGAATTTCCGAACAGTTCGCTTTTCGAGTAGCTCACCCTCTTCGAAAATATGTTTTATATGTTCACTAACACTTGATTTTGATTTTTGAAAAAGCTCGCAAAGCTGCGTCTGTGTCAGCCAAACCGTTTCCCCCTCCAAACGGGTTTCTATTTTGGTCGCTCCATCTTCGGTTTGATAGATGAGTATACTTGATTCGTTTGTTTCCATGTTTATAAGGGACTAGAAAGCCGCAGCGTCTCGTGGTTGTATGGTAAATTTAAGGAAATGGAAGCGAGTATGAAAAACTTTTGGTGGCTCGCAAAAGTTTAAAACGAAAAAGGCGGGCTCCTCAGCCCGCCTTACCCCAAAACTCCTCCGCCTTAGGCGGAAGAACCCCACATGAACCAACCTCACTATCTTGATTTATTTCTTCACTTTTGTTTCATCACGATTGATGAAATCTAGTTCTACATCGTTTTTCATATCAACATAAATTATCGAGTCCTTGTTCACTTTGCCCGATAATATTTGTTTGGACAGTTCATTTAAAATTTCTTTCTGCAATACACGCTTCAAAGGTCGTGCCCCAAATTGTGGGTCATAACCTAATTTCGCCAATCTGTCTAACGCTTTGCTCGAAATATCTAATTTAACGCCACTTTCCGTTAAACGATTTTGTATTAGATGAAATTGTATCTCCACAATTTTTCTAATATCATTTTTGCTTAGTGGGCGGAACATAATGATTTCATCTATGCGGTTGATAAATTCTGGCCGCACGGACTTTCTCAAAATCTCTAGCACTTGCTCTTTCGTATCTTCAATCACTTCAAAATAATTAGCGTCTGTAATTTTTTCAAAATTCTCTTGAATGATGGCTGACCCAATATTAGTGGTCATTATTATAATGGTGTTCTTGAAATTTGCTGTTCTACCCTTATTGTCAGTTAGGCGACCATCATCCAACACTTGTAACAAAATATTGAACACATCAGGATGCGCTTTTTCAATTTCATCTAGCAAAATAACTGAGTACGGTTTTCTGCGAACCGCTTCTGTTAACTGTCCACCTTCATCGTAACCAACATAGCCAGGAGGCGCACCAATCAATCTACTCACGCTGTGCCGCTCTTGGTACTCGCTCATGTCAATACGTACCATGGCATTGTCATCGTTGAATAAATAATCGGCCAACGCTTTCGACAATTCTGTTTTGCCCACACCTGTCGTGCCCATGAATATAAACGAACCAATTGGCCGCTTTGGATCTTGCAACCCCGCACGGCTTCTGCGCACAGCATCGCTCAATGCTTTGATGGCTTCCTCCTGCCCTGCCACGCGTTTGCTCAGTTCATCTTCCAGTGTTAATAATTTTTCACGCTCGCTTTGTAGCATTTTAGAAACGGGTATGCCTGTCCACTTCGCTACAATTTCTGCGATGTCTTCGCTATCTACTTCTTCTTTCATCAAAGAATGCTCGCCTTGCATCTCTTTCATTTTTGCCTCCAAGCCAGCCAATCTTTTTTCAGCTTCAGTGATTTTTCCGTATCGTATTTCGGCCACCTTTCCATAGTCACCCGATTTTTCTGCTTGCTCGGCTTCAAATTTCAATTTGTCCATCGCCTCTTTTTCCCAGCGAATGCCTTGCACTACTTCTTTTTCACTTTCCCATTTTGCTTTGAGCGAATTGCGCTTGCCAGAAAGTTCTGCAATGTCTTTGCTCAACACAGCTTCTTTGTCTTTATCTTTTTCCCTGCGGATGGCCTCGCGCTCGATTTCCAATTGCATGATCTTGCGATTCATCTCATCTAATTCTATGGGCAACGAATCCATTTCCAATCTCAACTTAGAAGCGGCTTCATCCATCAAGTCAATGGCTTTGTCGGGAAGGAAGCGATCAGAAATATAACGACTCGATAATTCCACGGAGGCAATCACGGCATCGTCTTTTATGCGCACACCGTGATGCAATTCATATTTGTCTTTGATTCCGCGAAGGATAGAAATTGAATCTTCTACCGAAGGTTCATCTACCATCACAGATTGAAACCTACGCTCTAATGCTTTATCTTTCTCAATGTATTTTTGGTATTCTTTTAATGTGGTCGCACCGATGGCATGAAGTTCTCCTCGCGCCAATGCTGGCTTCAATAAATTGGCGGCATCCATCGCGCCTTCTCCACCGCCTGCGCCAATCAACGTGTGTATCTCATCGATGAACAAAATAATTTCACCATCTGAATCAGTCACTTCTTTGATAACGGACTTCAGCCTTTCTTCAAATTCGCCTTTGTATTTCGCACCCGCTACCAACAAACCCATATCGAGGGAGATCAATAGTTTGGATTTTAAATTTTCTGGTACGTCACCGTTTACAATGCGTTGTGCTAAACCTTCTACAATAGCTGTCTTGCCAACACCTGGTTCGCCCAAAAGAATCGGATTGTTTTTTGTTCTGCGCGCCAAGATTTGCAACACGCGCCTGATTTCTTCATCGCGCCCAATCACAGGATCTATTTTTCCTTTCTTGGCGAGATCATTCAAATTCTTTGAATAGCGTTCCAGCGATTTGTATTTTGCTTCCGCATTTTGATCTTTCACACTCGCGCCTCCGCGCAATTCTTTAATTGCTTTGATCAAACTGTTGCGATCGAAGCCCACATCTTTCATCAACGAGGCTACTTTGTCTTTGGTAGCAAGCAATGCCAATAACAAATGTTCCACGGCCACATATTCATCTTTGAATTCGCGCAGTTCTTTCTCTGCATTTTGCAATACTGTGTTAGAGTTGTTTGATAGATAAGATTGCTGCCCTGATACTTTTGGGTACGAGTTGACAATCTCTTCCAATTTACTTTCTAAAATCTGCTCGTTGATGTTGAGCTTTTTAAAAAGATAGTTGGATACATTCTCATCGGTTTCCAATATGGCTTTCAACAAATGCCCAGGCTCAATGGCTTGTTGCTGCATAGCTGTGGCCATCTCTGCCGACTTCTGTAAAGCCTCTTGCGATTTTATGGTGAATTTGTCGAAGTTCATAAGTTGAATTTTTCTACATAGTCATCAAATTAACATCCACTGCAATTAGTTTATGTTTTTAAGAAAAAATGACACTAAATTGAGGGTGATTAGAGTTCGTTCGGTCATTATGACTTAATCTATGCCAAAAAACGCATTAAAAAAATCATCAGAAACTTCAACCACTCTGCTCATAGAAGTAGCGTGGGAAGTGTGCAACCAAGTGGGCGGCATCTACACCGTTATCCGATCAAAGGCACCAGCCATGATGGAAAACCATAGCGGGCATTATTGTATGGTAGGGCCATACTTGAATAAAAATATTTTAGCAGAGTTAGAGCCGCTAGAAGATACGGCTGATATTTTTGGGATGGCCGCTGCTAACTTGAACAAGAAAGGATTTGATGTGATGTATGCCGAGTGGCTCATTACAGGCAAGCCTCGCGTGGTGTTGCTCAACCCCAATGCCGTTGCAGAAAAAACAATGAGCGTAGTGAAATATCTTTTATGGAAAAATCACAGCATCACTATACCTGATGGAAATAAGTTGATAGACCAAGTGATTGGCTTTGCGTATTTGACCAAACTCTTTTTTGATGAAGTAGCGAAATTGATTTCGACTGATCAAAAAATCATTGGCCATTTTCATGAGTGGATGGCGGGCTTACCCATATTGGATATGAAGCGAGAGAAGATGCCCGTGAAAACCGTTTTCACTACACATGCTACTCAACTCGGAAGGCATCTTGCTATCAATTCGCCTTTGTTTTATGCCCACCTTCCTTTTTTTAAGTGGGAAGATGAAGCACATAAATTTGGCGTAGCCACTGAGGCATCTATTGAATATGGTTGTGCGCAGAGTTGCGATGTGATGACCACCGTGAGTGATGTAACAGCGCGTGAATGCAAGCACTTGCTCAGGAGAAAACCTGATGTGATTTTACCGAACGGGTTGAACATCCAACGCTTTGAAGCGCTGCACGAGTTTCAAAACATGCACGCGCGCCACAAAGAGCAGATCCATCAATTTGTGATGGGGCATTTTTTTCATTCATATTCGTTCAACCTCGATAAAACTATTTATTTTTTTACTTCTGGTCGATATGAATACAAAAACAAAGGGTTTGATTTAACGCTCGAAGCCCTCGTTCATTTGAATGAGCAACTCAAGCGCGAGAAATCAGAATACACCGTAGTCATGTTCTTTGTTACGAAGCGCGAGTTCTACAGCATCAAGCCAGAAGTGTTGCAGTCGAGGGCGGTAATGGAAGAAATTCGTCAGACCTGCGAAGCCATTGAGCGGCAAGTGGGCAAGCGTTTATTTTTTGAAAGCACCATGAGACAAGATCACAAGTTGCCACAGCTCAACGATTTTGTTGATGAGTATTGGAAACTTCGCTACCGCAGAACCATCCAATCGTGGAAAGGAGGAGACAAATTGCCGCTGCCCGTTACGCACAAACTCGTGAACGAAGAACAAGATGAGATCATTCAATTTTTGCTGCGCAGAAATTTATTAAACCGCGAAGAAGACAAAGTAAAGATTGTCTATCATCCTGATTTTATCAATTCCACCAATCCACTTTTCGGTATGGACTACAGTCAGTTTGTGCGTGGTTGTCACCTCGGCATTTTCCCCAGCTATTACGAACCGTGGGGCTACACACCTTTGGAATGTATGGCCAGTGGTGTGCCTGCCGTAACGAGCGACCTCAGTGGTTTTGGAGATTATCTATTGCGCAACATGCCCGACCACGAGAAGGGCGGAATGTTTGTGGTGGAACGGGGCAAGCGCACATTCGATTGGAGCGCGAAGCAACTCTCAGCCTTCTTGTATAAATTTTTAACGCAAGACCGCAGGAATCGAATTCAACAACGCAACCAAGTAGAAAACTATTCTGCCGCTTTTGATTGGGAGAATTTGATCAAGTATTATGAGGAGGCTTATGAGAAGGCGATCAGATAAATGATATGAGTTTTTAGAAATCTGCTGGTTAAATCTCCAAAGAAAAAGAGTAGAATGTTCTATCTTTGAATGATGATAGAGTTTATGAAATCAATTTGGAGCAACGATAGATTCTCTGTCATTGCTTTTTTTGTGACAGCCGTCTTGGGGTTAATTAGCATGGGGTTACTCGGTGGATTACTCTACTATCCTGTCTCTTTTCTGTTTAGAAATTATCCTACCCTAAATGATTGGCGTGGTGACTGGGTGTGGCCGGCAACTATTTCAGTCGGTATGTTTTGGTCGTTGGGTTTTGTTTTTGGTGGGATTGCTACCCATTATTTAGGAAAAGTGATCGAATCAAAAATACTACTGTACGGAATTTATGCATTCATTCTGTGGGCATGGGCTGCCATCATGTGGTATCTTGTTCTGAAAAATAATATGTAACAAAATGCAGCCCCAACTCAAACGCTCGCTTACCCCCGCTATGGTTTGGGGCTTGGGCGTAGGCTACGTTATTTCAGGAAATTATTTTGGTTGGAATTTGGGATTAGAAAAAGGCGGAACACTTGGCTTGGCCATTGCGATTTTCTTTATCATCATTCTCTACATCACGTTCACGTTTAGTTATACCGAGTTGGCTTGCTCCATTCCTAAATCAGGCGGAGCGTTCGACTATGCTAATCGTGCTTTCGGTAGAGATGTAGGTTTTATCACAGGCATGGCTCAGAACATTGAATTTATTTTTGCCCCACCCGCCATTGCCTTCGCAATCGGTTCGTACGGAAACATTTTTTTTCCTGATGTATCGGTATTGGTTTTTTCTGTTATCGCCTATTTTGTTTTCGTAGCGTTAAATATTTCAGGTGTGAAAGTGGCCGCTACTTTTGAATTGGTAATTACAATATTAGCAGTGGCAGCTTTATTATTTTTTAGTACGCTCACATTTCCAAAATTTCAATTCAGTCATTTGCAACAGAATGCTTTTCCTTTTGGGTACGCAGGCGTGATGGCGGCCATCCCGTTTGCGATTTGGTTTTTTCTGGGCATTGAGGGAGTGGCGAATCTCGCTGAAGAAGCCATCAACCCCAAGCGCACAATATTAATTGGGTTTGGTTCTGCAATTATTACGCTAGTGATTTTGTGTTTGATAACATTTGTTAGTTCTGTTGGAGTAGCAGGATGGGAAGCGATTGTATTCAAGGCAGATGGCACCACTTCCGATTCTCCTTTGCCATTGGCGTTGGGGTTTATCGTTGAACCAACTTCGTGGAGCTATCGCATCCTTTTGGTGGTTGGGCTGTTTGGGTTGATCGCATCATTTCATGGTTTGATGTTGGCCGCAGGAAGATCAACGTATGAATTTGGAAGAGTTGGCTACGCGCCCGCATTTCTTGGAAGAGTGCATTCCAAATTTCAAACACCTGCCAACGCTTTAATGGTAAATATGGGTTTGGGACTGCTCGCATTATTTTCTGGCAAGACGGGCGAGATCATCACCATTTCAGTCTTTGGCGCACTCACGCTCTACATTATTTCTATGTTATCATTGATCCGCCTTCGCAAAGCTGAACCAAATTTACCAAGACCGTTTCGCGTTCCTCTCTATCCAATTTTCCCAATCGTGGCGTTGGTCATCGCTTCTTTCTCTTTTGTAGCCATGGCCATTTACAATTTGAAATTGGTGATAATTTATTTTTTGATAATTGGGATAAGTTATGGGATATTTAAGGTGTCGAATAATAAACGTATTGAACAGTAAAAAATAGATAACCCAAAAATATTTACAGTGTACAACAGTTGTGTAGAATATTTTTTGGCGGCATGGCGAGGCGCCACCGGGCTATCCGCTACGAGTCCGGCCAACGCACTAATCCAACGCTCTTCGGGCTTTCCGCTTCTATCCCTTGCCGAAGTGCAGTCATCTTACAAAAGGATGGTTCATAACAACTATATGGAAAAGAGATCAATGTTTCAATATGCCTCCTTTTATTATTCATTGGTTTTTGAATTAATTTTTGAGGCGCAACAATTTTATATTTACAACGAACCCCAGGGGGGTTCAATGTTAGTAGCCCCAGGTTTTAACCTGGGGATTAAAGGGTAGAAGATTAAAGCGTGCCAAAGGTAATCTCAATCAGAGCGAATCTTTTTTTGGCACGCCATCAATACGCTGGATATGGAAGTATGCCAGTTATAGATATGGTTCAAAAATAAAAAACTAAACTGCCCATGACAACCAAAGCAATTTTTGATTACGTAAAAAATCACCCTTCAGGGAAAGTAAAGGTTGCGTATGCAGATATTGATGGCATCTTGCGCGGCAAATATATTTCCGCAGAAAAATTTCTTTCCTTCTCCAATGGCGAAACCACTTTTTGCGATGTGATCTTTGGTTGGGATGCCAATGATGTAGCGTACGACAATGGCCAATACACAGGCTGGCACACTGGCTACCCTGATGCACCCGCAAGAATAGACTTCACTACCTTCCGAAAAATCCCTTGGGAAAATAACGTTCCATTTTTTTTGGGAGAGGTCATGGATAAAAAAGGAACCCCTTCCTTTGTTTGTCCACGGCAATTATTAAAAAAAGTATTGGGCGATGCCAACCGCGAAGGCTTCACCCCATTCTTTGCACAAGAGTTTGAGTGGTTTAATTTTCAAGAGACTCCACACAGTGCGCAAGAAAAAAATTATAAGAATCTAACGCCCCTCACGCCCGGCATGTTTGGATATTCCATTTTACGCACTTCGCTAGAGAATCCTTTCTTCACTGATTTATTTAGTCTGCTTAAAAAATTTGGTGTGCCAATAGAAGGACTTCACACGGAAACGGGGCCTGGTGTTTTAGAGGCAGCCATTCAATATGCAGGTGTGATGGAGGCAGCCGATCGTGCTACCTTATTTAAAACGGCTGTGAAAGAAATTGCCTACAAGCATGGCATCATGGCCACCTTCATGGCAAAGATTAATGAGAACCTTCCAGGGTGTGGCGGTCACTTGCACCAAAGCTTGTGGGACAAGGCCGCAAAGAAAAATCTTTTTTATGACACAAAAGATAAACATCACATGAGTGAAGTGATGAAGAGTTATATCGCAGGGCAATTGTTTTGTTTGCCTCATCTTCTTCCCATGTACGCACCCACCATTAATAGTTACAAACGCTTGGTGGAAGGAGCTTGGGCACCAACCACATTAACGTGGGGAGTTGACAATCGCACAGTGGCGTTGCGAGTTTTATCTGGCGGAAGTAAATCGTGCAGATTAGAAACGCGAGTGATCGGCTCAGATGCCAATCCCTATTTAGCGATGTCCGCAGCACTGGCCTCTGGATTGTATGGCATCAAGAAAAAATTAAAGCTGAAACAACCCGCCACCATGGGCAACGGCTACCGCGATTTTTCCAACGGAGTTTTACCAAGTAACTTACACGAAGCAACAAAACAGATGAAAGATTCTTCGGTAGCAAAGGAAATTCTAGGAGAAAAGTTTGTTGAACATTTTACTCAAACAAGAGAGTGGGAGTGGAGGCAACACTTAAATGCGGTGACGGATTGGGAGTTTAAAAGGTATTTTGAAATAATTTAGGAGGTAAAACGCAGAGAGCGCAAAGGTTCGCAAAGAAGTTCTCTCTTTTCGCTCTGGGGTTAGGAATTCAACTTTTAGTGTCAGAATTTGAGTAAACACTAAAATTTCAATTAAATGATGTTTACTATGCTTTTAGACACTACTTTTGATGCCTAGATACATAGCAAACACTAAAAAATCAAATAAGTAATGCCAGAAATCCTGTACCAGATCAACCCAGACAGGACGATTCCGTGGAATAACTTGCCTCTTTTGCCTATTCATGAAGAACTCTATCGCACCACAGAGATATTCGAGAAATTGGGCGAGGCCAAAGCCGCGATTGCCCGATTGCAAGGCCGAAGTATTGTGATCCCCAATCAAGGCGTGCTTATCAATACCATCAGTTTGCAGGAGGCAAAAGCATCGAGCGCCATCGAAAATATTTTCACAACGGATGATGAACTGTACAAGGCATTCAGTGAAAACAACAACGAAGCGCAAGGGGCTTCCAAAGAAGTGCTGCGGTACCGCGAAGCCTTGTGGGCGGGCCACACCTATTTAAAACAGCAACCAGAATTCAATCGTCAATACTTCATCAATGTATTTCAGGAGATAAAGCAAACAAGGGATGAGGTGCGCCCCGATTTTATCAACACTAGGATTACACAAGGCGGAAGCGGACCGAATGCAGGGCAAGTTGTTTACACTCCACCAAAAGGAATTGAAGTAATTGATTCAAAATTGGATAACCTGATTGAGTTTGTCAATGATGATGAACAATACCGCATAGACTATTTACTCAAAATGGCAATTGCCCACTATCAGTTTGAAGCCATCCATTCCTTTCGCGATGGCAACGGACGCACGGGCAGAGTGTTCAATATCCATTACCTCACAAAAAAGGGGTTGCTTGATTTGCCTATCCTTTTTCTGAGCCGCTATATTTTGAATAACAAAGATGAATACTACTCTGGGCTGATGGGCGTGTCGCAACGAGGTGATTGGAAAACATGGATATTGTATATGTTGCGGGCAGTAGAAACAACTTCGGCCATCACGTATCATAAAATAAACGATATAGTGGCGGCCAGGGAATCGATACTGACTCACATCAGGAAGGAAGCAAAAGAGATTCGAAAATCTGATGAACTGGTGGAAATGATTTTTGCCCAGCCGTTCACCAAAGTAAAACATCTACAGGCTGCTAAAATTTATTCTGAAACTACAGCCCGTGATTACCTCAATAAATTATGCGACCTTCGTGTGCTGGAAAAGAAAACCATGGAAGGCCATCATTATTATTTGAATACAGAGTTGTATAGGATATTGGGAGATTAGGAAATTATGAGTGTAGTAAAAGATTTTTGGCGGCATGATGAGGCATCACCTCAAGGCTGGCGGCTATTCAAAGCCAACGGCAAATCCTTCCGTGCCTACGTGGGTGCAGACGGCCCGTACCAATACGATGCCATTGGTAATTTGATAGCCGATGAAACCGAAGGCGTAAAAATAAGTTGGACCCCTTACGGCAAGGTGCGCGAAGTAAAAACCAAAAACGATAGCATAGTGGTGAGCTACCGCTACGATGCCGCAGGCAATAGAGTGGAGAAACGCGTTCGTTCACTCTTTGCGAAGGCTGTCTCCCTCTCCTCCGGAGAGGGCCGGGGTGAGGTGGTCACAAACTATTTGAGAGATGCCTCTGGCAACGTAATGGCCATCTACAAAACTCCCCTCTCTGAAGGAGAGGGGGCAGGGGTTGAGGCCTTGCTAGAGCAGCCCCTCTACGGCAGCTCCCGCCTCGGTATGTACAAAGGCGGCCGCAAAGAAGGCCAGCGCATACTGGGCAAGAAAAACTACGAGCTCACCAACCACTTGGGCAACGTACTCAGCGTGATCACCGACAATGCCGGCATGAAACCCGACAGCGTGTGGGCTACTGTGGTAAGCGCCACCGACTACTATCCATTTGGTTTGGCCATGAAAGATCGCACGTTTAGCGATACCACATACCGCTACGGCTTTAATGGCAAAGAGAAAGATGCCATGGGCGATGCCGTGTACGACTACGGTTTTAGGATATACAACCCAAGGATAGCGAAGTTCTTGAGCGTGGATCCGTTGACGATGAAGTACTCTATGCTTACACCCTATCAGTTTGCCAGTAATAGACCGATTGATGGGATCGATTTGGATGGTTTGGAATGGGAGACCTCTATTGAATCTGGTCAGACTGGAAGTAGTGTTCATATAGTTAATAAGTTAGATATTAAGATCAGAGTGGTCAATCAATCAAAGATTGTATCGTCTCAACCGGACATAGATTTGATCTTAAGCAACGTAAAGCAAGAAGCTGAAAAGGATTTTAAATCTACTAGGATTGAAAAGGATGAGGATAATGACGTAATTGAAGAGACTTTTTTAAATATTAAGTTTGATCAAGCACCATTGGGACCAAACGAAACATTAAGTGCCACTACTGGATTCTTCATGGTACTTGAGGATCAAAAGACAACAACCAATCCAGTAACGGGTAATCAGGAGTTGGTAGCGGGAGCCTCAATACCTGGTTATGTACCTGGTTATACTCAACATAACTTAATCCATTTGGCTGTTTCGGTAGATGGTGTAAAGACTAATCCGAGTGGATATTCTAGAGCAGGGACTCATGAGTTAGGTCACTCAGGTGGGCTACCTCATCCTTGGATGGCTTCGGAAAATGCTGCACTTAAGATCAAAGATGCTGATCAGAGTAACAAGGCAAATAAGCAGACGGTAAAAAATAACTTGATGAACTCTGATGAGAATCCAAGTTCAGCAATGGGAAGTACTAAAGGAGCGCAAGTCACCCAAGATCAGATAAGGGCAATTATTCAAATCGTGTCCAAACAACAGCCAAAACAGAAATGAGATTGGTGCTTATAAAAATATTCTTTTTATGTGCTTGCTTTTCGAAGATTGAGTTAACGGCTCAATCTATAGATCCTTCATTTATGAAAGAAGAATCCGAAGTTCAAATTTTTAAAGGAGGAAAGGATAAAGTGAAAAAGAGATTTAATAGATCAAGTAATGAAGACGTAGTTGTTAGTTTCAATGAGGGATTTTCGGATTCTTTATATTTTTATGTTGATGGGTCGCTTTACCTAGGTGGGGTTGTTAAATCAGATTCATTAGGAAGAGGTTATACATGTGCTTCAGCTAAGATTGATTTTAAGAAACTTAAAAATAAAAGACCTAATCTTGTAATTGTCCTACCCCAATCAAAAGTTTATACTGCTTTCAAAATTGATAAAAAGTATGCTTTAATTAAAATCCATCACTTGGGCTCGACATGGTACGTAATTAGGACCAACTACGTCCCTGAGTATCAGTAAAGTGGAATTTCTTCCCTGAGTTGGCGCGCGTTTGCGAGGCTGTGTGAAAACGAAGAAATGTTTTTACATTGTATCGTCATCAAAACAAATGGACAGATGCATTATCTAACAGGGTTG
>JAYWHU010000071.1:0-51928 GCA_043777495.1 Cyclobacteriaceae bacterium
TCTAGTAATTTAACTAGATATAAAATAACGCAAAAAAACCGAAATATCTGATACTTCGGCATTTTTTTTATTCTGTTGGGTCTTATAGCCAAACTCCAGACCACGGCCTAAAGGCCGTGGCCACTTAAATTTTCTTCAACCGCTCCACCATCTCCGATACCGCAGGGCAAACCAATGTATTCTTATAAGTCAAGTCCATGATTTGCACCATCTTCTTCCGATTGGTATGCGGATATTCGCGGCAAGCTTTGGGCCGATCTTCATAAACACTGCAATAGTTTTCGCTATCCAAGAAAGGACAAGGTGAGGATTTCAAAACATAATCTTTGTCTTCATCAATGCGCAGATACTTTTCAATAAAATCACCTGGTTTGAGTCGCAAGGCTTTTGCTACACGTTCAATATCGGTTTGGTAAAAAATTGGACTGGTGGTTTTGCAACAGTTGGCACAGCTGAGGCAATCGATCTCTTCAAAAACTTCATCATGCAACTGATGAAAAGCATCATCTATTTTTCGCGCATTCTTCTTTTTTAAGCCTTGAAGGAATTTTTTATTCTCAGCAGCTTTGCTCTTGGAGGTATCGTTGAAGGATTTTAGGTTCATCTTGCGAGCAAGTTGACAGTTGGCAAGTAGGCAATTGACAATTATGGGTTAGCTTAATCTTGCGGTTGATAAATTACTTAGTTCATTTCCTGTTTGTTGTCAGTTTAGTAACCATTTTGTGGCTCTCTGACGGATAGATTGGGTAAGATTTTATTCGCCAATTTTATGCATAGGCATTAACCTTAGTAGAAAAATTATTTTTATGAAACCATTCTCAACCCTATTACCTTATTTTCATGCGATTAGAATAAGGTAATGAGGTTAGAGTTCCCAGATAGAAAATTTCTACTAAGGTAAAGCCTTGCACAAATAGCACCTATTGAATAGGGCTTTCACTTTACCCACCGTATCCGTCACAAAGCCAATTTTGTCAACTGTCAATTACTTCTTTGTCAACTTGCTTTACGCAGAATTCCTCGCTGCATTAATAATCCCAAACATACTTCTGATAATCAGCTTGCGGTAGCGCAACTCAAACATTTTATTTTCGTCTTTCATGTTGCGCAAGTTCATCAAAGCAAATTGTTGAATGGCAATCAGTGGCAACACAATTCGCTCGCGCAAATGCACTGACTGTTTATTGTTTGGATTATTGCCCATCAGTTCACTCAATCCAGAAATTTCTAGCGTCTTTGTTTTTGACAATAAAAACTCATTATACATCTTCTTCCAAAAGTCACCAAACTCAGGATCTTCACCTAAGTAAGTGGTGGCCTCATAAAATGTTTTGGTCAGTGACATCATGCTATTTCCCAACAAGGTGCGGAAGAACAACGAGTTTTGATACAAGCTTTTCAGTTGATCGCCCTTGCCCTTTTTCTCCAATGCAAGCACCGCACTTCCCATTCCATAAAATCCCGGAATATTCTGCTTCATCATCGCCCAAGAACCCACAAATGGAATGGCTCGCAAGTCTTCAAATCTTAATCCATCTGAGCCACTACGCTTTACTGGTCGTGAGCCAATGTTAGTATCACCAAAAAATGAAAGTGGTGTCACTTTTTCTAAATAATGGACAAATTTTTTATCGAGCTTCAAATCTAAATATGCTTTGTAGGCTTCTTCTGCCAATGAATCCAGCAAGAGTTTATCTTCTTCTGTTAATTGATTTTCAGAGCGTTTGAACACAGCTCCTTCCAAGCCAGCCGACAACAACTGCTCTAAATTAAATTTACTTGACGCGATCTTGCCAAAATTTGAGCTGATCGTTTGCCCTTGAATAGTCACTTGCACTTCTTCATGTTCAATGGTGTCGCCAAGGGAAGCATAGAAGTCGTGCGTGTTCCCACCACCGCGCGCTGGCGGCCCACCACGACCATCAAAGAACAGTGCCTTCAATCCAAATGTGCGCGAGACTTTCGTTAAATTTTCTTTCGCGCGGAATATCGACCAATTGGCTCGCAAGTAGCCTCCATCTTTTGTGCCATCCGAAAAACCAAGCATGATGGATTGATGGTTTTTTCTTCTTTCTAAATGCGCGCGATATTCAGGAATAGAATACAACTCCTCCATGATCTTAGGAGCGTGTGCCAAATCATCAATCGTTTCAAAAAGAGGAACGATGTCTAATTCCAAACTATCCGTTTTGCCAATCAGTAATTTCGCTAACACATATACTTCTATAATGTGCAACGCATGTTGGCAATTACTAATCACGTAACGATGGCTGCCAGCTATTCCGTTATCCTTTTGGATTTTCGCAATGGCTGAAATGCTTTGGATGGTTTCGTTCACCAAGGCATCATCAAAATCAACAAAGATCAAATTCGCTTTTAATGATAGTAGATAATTGATCTTTTCTGCCTGAGAAAGTTTTTCATACTCTTCAAACGAAATACTTTTTCTATCTGCATGAAGTTTTGTCAAAATAGACTCCCATACCGAATCGTGCTTGCGGCTGTCTTGCCGAATGTCTAAGCACGCAAAATGAAAACCGAAAATCCGAACTTTTAAAATAAATGCATCGAGTAATTCCAAAAACAATCCATCGTGATCTGAAATCAATCTGCTTCGCACTTCAGTCAATTCATGAATAAGTTCATTGGCATCGTTATAATTCTTTTCTTTTCTGAATACCAACCCATAAATCTTTTGCTCAATAGAAGTAACGCGCTCACTCACACCATGAAACGTAAGCCTTCTTCTCAGTAAACGGACATCACGATAGTAACATTTCAAAATAGACTCTTGCAATCGCGCTGCTACTTTGAGGGTAATTTCGCTGGTCACGAAGGGGTTTCCATCTCTATCACCTCCAGGCCAAAAGCCGATCACGACTAGTCGATCGTTTTTCCACTCAGACAAACGCATATCTAGCCCCGCGGCCATAGAAGAAATAATTTCAGGGATAGAATGGTAGAAAACATTTTCCAAATACCAGCACAAGCTCAGCGCCTCATCATAGGGCGTTGGTTTATTTTGATTGATGAAACCTGTTTTGCCCAACTGCTGTAGCAGTGAATTGATCTGATTCAAATCATTTTGCCGAATGGAGGTCTCTAAGTCTGTGAGAATGCCCAGCACATACCCAGGATAAAATTGGGTAGGATGCGCAGTGAGTACAATGCGCAAACTAAATTCTTCCAACTTAGCTTTAAGCTCTTCCGTCTTGTTTTCATATTTCGTGCGGAGCAGCAACGCAGGCACTGTGCCTTTGCCATTCAAGTCATTGATTTGCTCAAAGGCAGAGTCCTCTATGGAATCAAACAACGCTACTTGTCGCTCAATGTATTGGATAAAACTAAACAGCAAATCAAATTGCTCTTCTCGGTTGGCATGAGGCACTAATTCCTTGAAAAATAATTCCAAAATCTCATTGGCCGAGTCGCCCTTTTGAAAACCATCTACGCAATATTGTTGAAGCAACGGCAACAAAGTACCCGTGCGGGCTACCGTTCTAAATGGCAGGTTGAGGAACAAGCTATTATAAATATGATAGCGCGAACCAACTATTTGATCATAATTTAACATTCTCTTTTAGGCTTTTTACTGCTTTTTATAGGCATCTGACCTGCTTAGAGCTGTCAGACACATGCAAGCACTTGCACTTCGCGACAATTTAGCTTAACTTTTGCTTCCTAATCAATACACCTATGAAGAAAATCTACTTGTATGGCTGTTTGTTTGTGCTGCTTTCTTCTTGCTTTGGCCTAAAAGAATTACCCGTTGAATACGATTATAGTTACAGGGGCAATTTCAAACGTTACCGGACTTTTAGTATCATGAAACCGATTGGCTTGGAAGATACCACCATGACCAATGAAGTGATTGAAAAATCCATCATCTCTCGCATGAAATTTTTAGGGTACAAGCAAGCCGAAACGCGCCCACACCTAATTGTGGGTTTTAAAATGTACTCAGATAGCTTGAAGTTCAATGGCTACGAACAACCTGCCATTGAAGAATGGGTGAAAAGTCAAAACGAAAATCTTGATTACAGTCCCAAGAAGTTGAATATGAAAAGCGGCACATTGCTCATTCAACTTTATGACAGGCGGCAAAACCGATCTGTATGGCAAGGCTACGCCACTACACTCTATGGCAACATCGATTTCAACAACCAGCGTCACTTGCGCAATGCGGTGATCTCCATTTTAGATAAGTATCGCTTTTGGGCAGAGGGTTTTGTAGAAGGGCAGCAGCAAGCGGTTGAAGCGAAGGAGGCGGAGTTGTGAGTTAGATCCTGTTCCATCAATCTTTTCTTAATTCTAAAGTCATCTCAAAAATCAACAATTGATTGTAGTGAAGTCTTGGCTATGGCTTTTTGGTTGGCATTGAGGGGCAGCTAGAATAGTGTCAAGCTCAAAATCTTCTACTGAGCATTCAAAAAAAAGATTACCTAAACTTGCCTGTTTATATTATTGTATTACATTTGTATTACAATATAATTATATGCTAAACGTCAGGCTTTCAGATGATACCGAAAAAGAACTGGTAAGATATTGCCTAGATGAGGGTGTTTCTAAGTCCATGGTAGTAAAAGAAGCACTAGAGGCTTACCTCGGCCAACGGAGAAAAACCCGAAGTGCTTTTGAGGCAGGTGCTGATCTATTTGGGCAGGAAGGGAGCGGCTTCAAAGATGTGTCTGTTTCTTACAAGAAAAAGTTAAAAGCAAAGCTCCATGCAAAGCACGCTCGTTGATGCCGGGCCGCTCATCGCCCTGTTTGACAAGAGCGATAGCTACCATGAGAGAGCAGTATCTTTTCTTAGGCACAGCCAAGGATATTTGATTACCACGTGGCCCGTGATTACGGAAGTATCTCACATGCTCGACTTTAGCACTAAAACCCAAATCAATTTTTTAAAATGGATTAACCGCGGGGGTCTTCAAATTTTTGAATTGGAATTTTATCATTTGATCCGATTGATTGAGCTCAGCGAAAAATTTACCGATGTGCCAATGGATCTGGCGGATGCTACATTGATTGTGGCCTCCGAAGCCAAAGGGATTACCAAGATTGCCAGCGTTGATTCAGATTTTTATATTTATCGTGATATCAGAAATAAGTACCTGAAGAATGTTTTTATTTAGGCGTTGTAATAGTTGGATCAAGAATATTTGAAACGATTTTAGTTTTATGATTGGCGGGCTGGCCGCGCGAGGCGCAGCGGCCACCGGGCTATCCGTTACAAGTCCTCGCTCTCCCGATAGCTATCGGGATCGCTGTGGGCTTTCCACTTCTATCCCTGCCCGATGCCAGTACAGAGTTTTTAATTTTAGAATTTGGGGTTGAGAAAAAAGTAGTTTCGTAAAGCGACCATTTTGGGGTGAATTTATAAAAATTTCAAAAATTGAGTTTTGTATATTTACAAGTTGGCTGTCATTGCGTGGGCATATTGACTTAATCAAATAACATTATGACAGTGAAGAACACCAACCTTGGAGGAGTTAGGTGTCAAGACACTTTCAAAAGCGTTAGACTCCTTAGATTGAATGATAGCGCAACACGAAGAAAAACTAAAATGAATCTTAAACGTGCAACCTTCCTTCTTGCCATACTAACACTAAGTAGTTGTGGGGCAATTCGCAAAACCCCCAAGACGGAGTTCAACGATGGTTACTACACGCAAACTATTCAAGGGCGCAGGCAGCAAGTGTATATTGATATTCAAGAAGACCTGCTAAAAATCCACCAACTAAGAAAAGATAATAACCTGGTAAGTGTCGATACCACTTCTGCGGAGGCTTACCCTAAAGAACGGAGCGTAGGAAATAGCAAGGTGGCTATTTTTAAAAAAAATAGTTTTGACGTTGACTTCTTGACCATGCCACTTCGCTACAGACCTTCTCAAAATGGAGTGCCACCACAATTGAACACTACGTTAAATGGATCTGCCTACTTTGGCTACCGCACAGATAAATACATTGTGAATTACATTGCCAACCCTCTAAAGAAATCTGAAAGAGTGATAAACCATTATGGGTTTTCAGTTGGTTTGTTTGGTGGCTTGGGCAATTCTGCCATCACCCCAACAACCACCAATAACTATTTGACCATTGAATATGATGGAGTCGCTTTTACGAAGGGAATGGCGGGCATCATTGCTGTCAATAATTTTACCGTGGGCCTTGCAGTCGGCTTTGACAATCTGTTGGACAGCAATGGAAAACACTGGATTTACGAATCACAGCCTTGGGTGGGCCTTGCCTTTGGCCTAAACTTGAATTGATGGAAGCTTAGGATAATTTCGCTGAGTTATTATGAGGCCCCCATCAAGAAGCAGATTCCTTTAAGAAAGAATGGTGCAGCGCACCCTAACTATTTGTACTGATTGTCAAAGTAGAATTTTAAAGGTGCAGCGCACCGAAACATCATTTACTATTTCGGTGCGCTGCATCTTTTACATCTCGCTAGAACCGCAAGTATTTTATCACTATTTCTTCTTAGCAGTTTTTTTTGGCGAAGAGAGTGCTTTTACCGCTTTGTCAAAATCACTCTCAAAAAATTTGTCCTGCACAATGCGGTACTTTTCAAATTCACTTTCGGCAAATGATTTGGCAATGGCTTGTGTTACTTTGCCAGCATTGCTCAAAATATCTTTTTCATTAAACTGTAAAAAGGCATTGAGCTTTCCAGCCCAATCCTTCATGGTCATTGGAATGTTTCGTTCTGCCTGTGTTTCGGCATAGTCCAGATACATGGTTACAAAACGGTCAAGGTTTTTGATTTCTTTTTCGGTGAGATAATTTTTTGCAAATGAAACATCCGTCTTGATGATTTTTCCTGATGGTGCATTTTTCCAAGTGGTTAATCCCATTCGCTCTTTCTTACTGTCTGCACGACTTACTATCAATTCGGCTGCTGTGTATTCATGAATAGCAAAATGCAATTTGCTTTGAATGGATGCGAAAAAATTCCGTGTTACACCATCCTCTGTTTTATAATCCATGGCCGTTGCATAGATGTCGGTTATCTTCTGGTAAAAGTTTCGTTCACTTGCACGTATCTCACGAATCTCTGCAAGTAAATCATTGAAGTATGTTTTACTCAAAAATGCCCCGTTCTTCAACCTTTCTTTATCCAGCACATAACCACGAATGGCAAAATCTCTCAGCACAGAAGTGGCCCATTGCCTGAACTGTGTTGCTCTTTGAGAGTTGACACGATAACCAACTGAAATAATTACATCTAAGTTGTAAAACTCGACATCTCGAGCTACCTCTCTTTTGCCTTCCGTTTGAACTATTCGAAAACTTCGAATAGTTGCCGCTTCCTGCAATTCGCTACTCTTATAGATTTCTTTAAGATGGTAGTTAATGGTATTTACCTCTACTTCAAAAAGTGTCGAAATCATTTTTTGGGTAAGCCAAACGGTTTCATCCTGCACCATTACTTCAATGGTATTTTCGTTTGCCTGTGAAGTAAAAATCAAAAACTCAGCCGTGCTGTTTCGTATTTGTAAATTTTTGCTATTCATTCTTTTTTATTTCCAACGTCTATTCAATCAATTCCAATCTATTCCCTTGCAAAATGAGATTATGATCAACGAGCGAATATACGAACCTTTCCTAAAAATAAAGTTTGCGTATCTTTTCAAAAGGTTGACTTCTTATTTCTTTTAAACGTAAATTCGGTAGTAAAGCAAAACTTCGTGCGGGATTCGGCAAGGGATAGCAGTGGAAAGCCCGAAGTGAGATGGGTTTGTGTGTCGGCCGGACTTGTAACGGATAGCCCGGTGGCCACCTCGCATCGAGTGGCCATGCCGCCAACTATTTTTTAACAGGCTATATCTTACAATGACAACTCTATTACTCGCCTTAGATTTATTTCGTTAGGCGTTTCAGCGAACCAATCTCCCTCCAATTCGCCACTGATATTTTATCGCTGCGCGTAAAGCTTTGAGGTCCGTCATACAAAAGCAGTCCGCCTTTTTGCTCTGCATAGTCGTTCCACTTGTGCATGTTGGTGAGATAATCGTCTCGGTAGGTTTGTGCTGATTTTATTTCTACTGGTAATAATTTTTTTCCGCTCTCTACCAACAAATCAATTTCAACCCCTTTGTTGTCTCGCCAATAATAATAATTCACTTGGCTACCTGAGTTGAATTTATTCTTAAAACATTCTGCAATCACATGGTTTTCGAACAATGCCCCACGAAAGTGTGAGTTCACGACTTCGTTTTCGGTTTTGATGCCCAATAGCGAGCACGCTAAACCCGTATCATAAAAATAAAGCTTGGGTGTTTTCACCAATCGCTTATTAAAATTTTTGTGATGGGGTTTTAGCAAAAAGATAATGTAACTACTTTCTAAAATACTCAACCAATTATTTACCGTGCGCACATCAATGCCGCACTCATTGGCGAGCGCGGCTGTATTTAGCTGCTGTCCTATTCGCCCAGCGCATAATTGTAAAAAACGTGTGAATAAAATCGTGTCTGTAATATTTTTCAATTGCCGCACATCGCGCTCCACATACGTGCGGATGTAGGCAGGATACCACAACGAAGGGTTGCGGTTGCGGTCGTAGATTTCTGGGTAGCTGCCTCTCCAAAGCAATTGATTGGTGGAAATATTTTTCAGATTTAATTTCTCCAACTCGCTGTAGCAAAAGGGCAATAAGTCGATATAGCCAATGCGACCCGCGAGTGTTTGTGATATAGACTCTTGCAGTAAAAAATTATTACTGCCTGTGAGTATGAACAAGCCATCTTTCTTTGTGTTATCCAAAACCTTTTGTAAGTAACTAAAGAGCGAAGGCACACGTTGCGCTTCATCGATGATGGCTCCATTTTTGAACCGAGCCAAGAAAGCGCGTGGGTCATTTTCTACTTGTAGGCGCTCATCTGGATCTTCTAATGATACGTAAGGTTTTTTGGGAAATACATTTTTAGCCAGTGTAGTTTTACCGCTTTGGCGTGGGCCTACCACCGCCACTGAGCGAAACTCTTTTGCCAATAGGCGCAACCATTTTTCAGCGTTTCGAGATATCATTTTACATCAACTAAAAATACATCACTTGATAAGTATTTTTTATGTTTACGTAAAAATAGTCCTTTTTAAGCTAAAAATCAATATCAATTAGTACAAATCATGCATTGGACTGTCAGATTTGTACTAATTGAAAAGCTAACATTTCACTACTTCTCAATCAACCCCGTCTTCTCTCCTGTAAACGTGAGCGAGAGTAGGTGCATGGCGCGGGTGCAGGCGATGTAGAGCATGCTCTTGTCCACCGCGGTGTGGTAGTTGCGCGAAGAGGCAAACGGGATGATGACTTCGTCAAACTCTAAGCCTTTGGCAAGGTGGGCGGTGGTGATGATGATGCCTTCGTGGAAAGTGGTGCTATCGGCCGTGAGCAAATGTACGATGTGCATTTTTTTCAATGAGTCGAATACAAACGTTGCTTGGTCGGCAGTTTTGCAAAGGATGCCCAGCGACTGGTGCGCGGAGTTTTTGAATGTGGTGATGAGTGTGCTGATGGCTTCGAGTTCTTCGGCATTGCTGTTGTAGCCTATGAGGGTCGGTTGCGCTCCGTGCCGCTCCATGGCAATCACGTTTGGGTTGGTGGAGATTTGCTGCGCGAACTTGGTGATCTCGTATGTTGACCGATAACTGCGGAAAAGTTTTACTATTTCTGCTTGCGGAAAAACTTCTTCGATGCCTTCGGCAGAAGAGGCACTGTATGGATTTACTGTTTGGCCGACATCTCCAAGTATGGTTTTTTTGCACGTGAACATCCGCGACAGCACGGCATACTGCACGGGCGTGTAGTCTTGCATTTCATCTATGAGCAAATGTTTTACATAATCGTTTGCCTGAAATCCCTCGAGCCGCATGGTGAAATAGATAAGCGGAAATACATCAGCATATTCGAGCTTCTCACCTTCCATCATGCGAAACATTTCGGGCTTGCCGAGCCACGCGTAAAAATCTTGATACAAACCAAATACATTTCCTATTTTGAACATTCGCGGCACGGCCTCCGAGATTTTTGATTTCTCTTGGCCGGTGAGTTTTCGCTGTACTTGGTTGCGTAAATGATTTTGTACATCTTTCACCACTTCGGTGAAACGCTTTAATAATGGAATGCGGTGATAGGCGCGGAAGCGTTCTTGGATAAATGGGAACGGAATGACGGTGTTGCCCACACGCAACTCGGTGAACGTAAAATAATTATTCTCAATATGAATGAGGTAGCGGTTGAGCTGTCGCAAAAATTCAAACGATGCCTTGAAGCGGATGCGCTCGATATACGCGGCATCGGACTTCTCAAGCAACAAAGCAACTTGTTGGAAGAAAGTTTGCAACTGATATTTGTCTTCGAGCAAGTTGGCGGCCAACTCTTCCATGCCCATTTCTGGAATATGCTCTTCGCCCAACTCGGGTAGCACGTTGCTGATGTAATCTGAAAATACTTTGTTGGGCGAAAGAATGAGAATGTCTTTGGCGCGTATCTCATCTCTGAATCGATACAATAAAAAAGCAATGCGGTGCAGTGCGATGGAAGTCTTGCCAGAGCCAGCCACGCCTTGTATAATCATCACCGAGGCGGACTCATTTCGTATCACCGCGTTTTGGTCGCGCTGAATAGTGGCGACAATATTTTTCATCTTGTCGTCTGCCGATTTGCTGAGTTCTTGTTGCAGCACCTCATCGTGGATGTTCACCGCATTCTCTATCATAAACTCCATCTTGCCTTCGCGGATTTTATATTGTCGCTTCAAAGCAATCTCGCCTGTGATTTTTCCTGAAGGTGTTTGATAAAATGCTTCGCCCAACTCAAAATCATAAAACATGGAAGAGATGGGTGCGCGCCAATCATACACAAGGTTGGCCTTTTGCAAATCGTCAAAGAAAGTATAAATGCCAATGTAAATGGCAGTGCGTGTTTCACCATTTGTAAAATCGATGCGACCAAAGTATGGTGACGCAATCAACTTCAGCATTTTGCGCTTCCGCGCCACCGCGCTTTCTCCCGTAGAGGCCATGCGGTTCACCGATTGCCCTGCCGACACTTTATCGGCTTCATCCATGCCCGACTGGTGCTCGTACATGTATTCTTTTTTCTGCCGCAGTTCTTCGGCATAGTGCTTCACATTTTCATCTGCACGCCTGATCGCTTGCAACAATGTTTCCTTAATGCGCTCCAGTGATTCGCGTTCTTCTTGCTCGGTGGGGTTGATCATGTGCTGTAGAAAGAGGCAAAGATAGGGACTGGGGCAACAGCTAACTACCTATGTTGGCAGCTAATTCAAGTTATCTCTAAAGTCGATAATTCTTTTTTTGAGGTCCCGCTTGTTCTTTAAGAAGTTTTTTCCTTTTTCTGAATCTCCAGAAAATAAGTCTGCGCTAACTTTATTCACATACACTTTCTTGGAGTTTTCCCAAAAGCTTTCTGTTGCCTCTAAAGATAATCCTCCGTTTGCATTAATCGAACCGATGAATTTCTTTGGAACTCGATTGTTGAAAAATATATACTTCTTTTTATCCATGTAAATGTCTGCCTCTCCAAAATAATTAATGAGACCTACGTAACTGAAAGGGTAAAAATTAATTATTGAAGAATCCGTTTCGTTGGTATGACAATAAAAAAATCCATCATCGAGAATTTTCCCGTCAAGTTTTATTGCATGGGACTTAAAAATTTCAACCTCTTCTCTTATCACATTAAATTCTATTCTATCATTCATTAAAAGATCAAAATTCTCTTGAACAATCGAGTCATACGATTTATTTGTTTTTTCAAGGACATTCATAATGGCAGTCTCTTGATCAAAATCAAGTTGCTTTATCTTTTTTGTTATTTCTTCTTTGGCTTTCAAATTGGTCGCACTTAAAATTGTCTGTTGCAATTGCCTAATTTCTAACTCCGTTTTCTGTATGTCGATTGTCGTTGTCATTTTATTAACTCCTCTTTCGTATCAATCATAATGATGTGTCCTTTTTCGTCTATACGCCCCGATTTATAAAAAATAGTTTTCTTCACACTTCCAATTATATTGCCACAGTCCCTAACCGTTACGCTGTCTATTGAGAATATCTTGTAATCGTCACTTATCTTAATTGTCTCTGAGCACGACCAACCGCAGTCTGCACCACCGCATTGTCCAACAAAAAGTTCGTTCTCATCAATCATGTCTCCATGTTTAGTATACGTTGCTAAGTATGGCGGCTCAAAGTCTGCAATCCCTTGCCAAATTAGTCCATAATATTTAGAAGTATCTGGCAATAGACCGTAGCATATTGCATATGTCACTCCTCCCTTGAAGAAAAGTGTGTCGGCCGACTCTGGATTTGTTCTCATTCTCTCTCCAGTTTCGAGTGGCCTTAAAGTCAGTGGAAGTTCTATTACCTTAAATTTTTTTAGGAATACCTCATTGAAATATCTTGACTTGTTGAAGGTCATCGGCTTGTCAACAGTATCGGTCTTGTTCTTAGATGTCGAACACGAACTTATAATCAGCGCGGTCAGTAAAAATGGTTTTGGTAATCTCATTTGCTCAATTAATGATCAGCAATGTTAGGTATACGAAGGATTCGTATACCCCAACTTTACAAATCTACTAAAGGTTCGCATATCCTGCACAATCTCCTGTTGCCTAAAACAATAGTTCCTTATCTTCGGGGGTTATTTAATAAGCATGAAAAAAATATTGATTTGTATTTGTCTGTTGGGTGGAACTATTAGCTCCACTTGGGCACAAGATGTTGGCCTGTCGTTCTCATACTTTATTCCGCGCAATGGCGATTTCTCTACGCCCATCAGCCCGTTTTCTATCCGCGGTCTTGGTTTTAATTTGAATCAATTCATTGCTATTGAAACAGGTGCATCTCTTTATAGAATGTCCGGGATGGGCATGATCGATCTGCCTTTTGAATCGAAGAACTCGCTGATCGGCCCGAACTTCACTATCTTGGTTCCTGCAGAATTGGTTTTTCAATTGAAAGGTCAACGAGTAGAGTTTGATATAAAAGGGGGTGGCTTTTTCTTTTATGGGTTTGATCAACATTTGAATAATGGAAATATTGATCGCGCGCTGCGGCAATATCAAAGTTGGGATGTGGTCAATTCAAATCTATCGTATGAAAACAATCCAGGCTTTGGCTATCACTTTGGTGCAGAGTTGACAATACCCGTCACCGCGCAAGTGAGTGTTTCGTTGGAAACCAATTACCTGATGGGCACTTCAAAATTTCCATTGAAGGGAAGTTATTCTGGCGGCACGCTCAATGGAACAAATCAAACTGTTGCTGTAGATTACAAAGACGCGAAGATAGATTTCACGGGGCTAGAGTTTTCAATCGGTTTGATTTTTTCTAGTGGAGGTGGTGGAAGACCGAAGGCGAAGAAAAGGAGGTAGATAAGTTGAAAGTTGACAAATTGGCAATTGACAAAATGAAGTTCATAGTAAAAGGTAGTTGGTGAGAGGTAATTGGTGGGATCGTTCAATTGATCACTCCTCACTTTGTCAATTGCCTATTTGCCTATTGTCGATTTTGTATTTCCAAGACCCTTCCCTCTGCAATCACAAATACATTTTCATCTTTTTTAGGATGGATGGCAGCCAAGCCAGTGAATGAACCGAATGCGGGAAGAATGCCCTGCCGTTTACCAAAATAAAAACACGGTAGCATCATGGATTGTCGTCCACTACCTGTAAGCCTAGCGCCTGGATGGATATGACCCGAGAGATTATAAAAATTTTCTGGGGTGATAGTCAGTGGCTCGTGCGTGAGCAGCCATTGCCCAATGACCAATTGATTTTCAAAAACTTTGATACTGTGCCATTGGTATTGTTGCACACTTAATATATCGTGATTGCCCAACACCAATTCAAACGAGCATGCAGAAAAGTGTTTGAGAATTTGTCCTACGGTTTCCCACTCTTCATTGTAGTGGCTGTGAAACAAATCTCCCAAGAAAATAACACGGATGGGCTTGGTTGTATTGATGACGTTGATGAGGGTATCGGCATTTTTATCATTCGCCTTTGCTGGCACGGCTATGCCCGATTTACGAAAGTGGTTGACCTTACCAAAATGGAGATCGGCAACCAAAACTGTTTTGTGTTTGGGTAGGTATAGAACTTTTTCGGGCAATAAAGTAATTGGCTCTCCTTCTATCCAAAAATCCATTTTCATAGCTTTAGATACCAAAGAGTGCAAAATGTGTCCTAATTAGTTGATTTTGAAAGCGTAACAATAACATAATATAGAGTCAAAAAAGAGATTATACCTTTGGTTGCACATTAGTTTAAGAAAAGGCATCTTGAAGCCCCAAAGTAGTTAAATCAATACCTAAAATCCATGATTGGCCCATGTTTGAATTAGAGACCTCTTACACCATCTTATTACTTCTATGCCTTTTTGCAGTTTGTGCCTTTGAATTTGTCAATGGTTTTCACGATACAGCCAACGCAGTAGCCACTGTAATTTATACCAATACATTGAAGCCTTGGGTGGCGGTGATTTGGTCTGGTGCTTGGAATTTTTTGGGGGTGCTTTTAGGTGGAATCACCGTAGCAATGGGTATTGTAAATCTACTTCCCGTTGAAACGTTGGTTGATCAAAATATAGCCCATAGCATATCTATGGTAGCTGCTTTGTTGCTTACAGCAATCTTCTGGAATTTACTCACATGGTATATGGGCATACCTTGCTCCAGCTCGCATACCTTGATCGGGTCCATCTTAGGGGTTGGTCTAGCATTTTCTTTTTTACCAGAGGCTACTGGAGATGCAGTAAACTGGGGCAAAGCCCAAGAAATCGGCACTTCATTGTTATTGTCCCCATTGTTTGGCTTCTCGGTCACAATCATTTTAATGTACCTCATACGCACAGCCACTAAAAAAACAGAGACTGGGGATGCATTATTCAAAGAACCTAAGAAAAATCAACCACCACCATGGTGGATCAGAACTATACTTTTTATCACTTGCACATTAGTAAGTTTTTTTCATGGACAAAATGATGGACAAAAGGGAGTTGGCTTAGCGATGTTGGTATTGATTGGCATTGTGCCAACTTACTTTGCACTGAATAATAGCTTAGATACATCCAGGTTTCCTTCTTCGCTTGCAAAAGTTGAAGAAGTGATCAGTACTATTGACTCAACCGTTTTATCAAAACCAGACCGCATCAAACTGGCCGATGTTAAAACTAAGACCGATCAGCTTCAAGCAACATTTAGCTTAATAAATAGTGCTGGCTCCATACCAAAGGCTCAAAAATTTGAAGTGCGCAAAGATATTATGATCATGGATCGCAATATCAAATCATTGATCAAGAAAGAGGAAGTGCGATTGAGCGACAGTGATAAGAAAAAATTATCCAGTGGATTAAAGGACGTACGAAAAGTGACTGACTACTCTCCTACGTGGGTGATTATCATGATCTCAATTTCGCTGGGGCTTGGTACCACCATCGGCTGGAAAAGAATAGTAAAAACAGTGGGCGAAAAAATTGGAAAGGAACATCTTACCTATGCACAAGGCGCCAGTGCCGAAATGGTAGCCGCTTTGACCATCGGGCTTTCTACCAGTTATGGATGGCCTGTGAGTACCACACATGTTTTGTCTTCGGGCATTGCAGGCAGTATGGTGGCCAACAAAGGGGTGAAAAATCTACAGCCCGATACAGTTAGAAATATTTTACTTGCTTGGTTTCTCACTTTGCCTGTGGTGATGTTGATGGCGGGGACATTGTTCTTGATCTTTAGGGCGATCTTTTGATTAGAATCATTGCTAAGTCAACGATGAAAAGTTTTCGAGTATTATATCAGATTGTTAAGGTTAATCCAGTTAAATTCACTCTTGGTCTTATAGTTGGGTTAGCTCTTTTTGATTTCATCAACGGTTTTTACAATGGGGTTCGATCAGAGCTTTTAAATTTCTAAAGAAGAATAACTCGCTTAATCCCCATACTCCATCTTCATTTTCCTAATCCTATCCTCCAATTTCTCTGAAGTCAGTTTCTCTCTCGTTCTATCTACAATGATGGGAAATGAAAATGGTGTCGGTTTTTCAGGTTGAGTAATTACTATTTTTTGTGCAGATATTCTTTCTAACGCTTGCCGCAATCGTGCATCTTCCAATTGAAAATCCATCACTTCTTCAAATGCCTGAAGCAACAAAAGATTATCCGATTCATATTCATGGAACACGTTGAAGAAAAGTTGAGAGGAAGATTGCAGGTGTTTGTCTTTTATTTTTTTGCCGGGCATTCCTTTAAAGACCAATCCAGAGATCGCTGCAATGTCTCGAAATTTTCTGCGCGCCATTTCAGTAGAGTTGATGCTAGCTAAAATGTCTGTAGATAAATTTTCTATACCCAATACATTGGTTTCCACGGCTTCGAAAATTGGAATGGGCTGATCTGATAGCAGCTCAAAACCATAATCATTCATGGCAATAGAAAAAGTGATGGGCATAATTTTAGCCATGCGATAAGCCACGATTGCGCCTAGTCCTTCATGCACATTTCGCCCTTCAAACGGATACATTACCACATGATAGCCTTCGGTGCTTTGAAAATATTCGATCAAAAATTCATTCTGCATGGGCAGGTGCGAGCGGTTTTTTTGCAGGTCCATGAGTGGACGGAGAAATTTCATTTCTTCATCTGTTTCTTTTCCCCTTGCAGCCTCATCAATTTTCAAACGAATCATTTCACTCAACTGAGAGGAGAGCGGCATCCGCCCGCCTTGCCAAGATGGTACTTTGCCAGATTTCTTTTTTGATTTCCGCACATGCGCTTCCATCTCTTTGATGCGCACCAGCTCCAAACTTTGGCCCGCAAACCAAAACACATCGCCCACATGCAAGCTCGAAATAAAATATTCTTCGATCGTGCCAAGGTATTTGCCCGACACATATTTAACATGCATTAATGCATCACCTACAATCGTGCCGATGCTAAGTCGATGCTTCATTGCAATCTGTCTGCTTTCTACTTTATAAATTCCATTTTCTACAATTACTTTTCTATATTCATCATACGCAGTGAGTGCCTGCCCACCTGTGGAAATAAAATTCAAGCACCAGTTCCATTCTTCATCAGTAATAGATGAGTAGCTGGCCGTGCCCCTCACTTCATCTAAAATTTCTTCTGGCCGAAAGCCATCGCCAACTGCTAGCGTAACCAAGTATTGCACTAGCACATCAAACGAACGAATGTAGGGTAATCTATCCTCCACAATTTTTCGATCAATTGCTTCGCGCAAAGCTGCCGCCTCTGTCAACTCTAATGAATTAGTCGGTAAAAAATAAATGCGACTGACCGCACCGGGCTGATGCCCACTCCTACCCGCTCGCTGTAAAAATCTCGCCACTCCTTTGGGGCTGCCCACTTGAATGATCGTTTCCACAGGACGGAAATCAACACCTAAATCTAAACTGGAAGTACACACCACAGCTTTCAATTTCCCTTCATGCAATTGTTCCTCCACCCAATTGCGCAATGCCAAACTAATTGAGCCGTGGTGCATGGCGAGTACGCCCGAAAGCTCAGGTGCTTTCGCCAATAATTTTTGATACCATATTTCGGCAAAGGAGCGCGTGTTGGTAAAGATCAATGTACTCGTACTTTCGTGAATGATGGGAATAATTTTTTCAAGCAGTTGAATACCGAGGTGACCAGACCAAGGCATCTTCTCCAATTCGTCAGGGAAAATGGAAATGATCTCTACTTTCTTTTCAATCTCTGCTTTGATGACTTTGAAATTTTTTCTTTCAAAATAATTCCCCAACAAGACTTGAAGCGATTGCTCCATATTACCGATGGTGGCCGATATGCCCCACACTTTTAACTGGGGAGAAATTGTTTTTAATCGAGAGAGCGCCAACTCCATCAGCACTCCGCGCTTAGAGCCGATCAGTTCATGCCACTCGTCAATTACAATAGATTTCAGATGTTGGAAATAATCTGCATGGCCTTTCTGCGAAAGTAACAGATGAAGACTCTCAGGTGTGGTAATCAAAAACTCGGGCGGGCTTTCTTTTTGCTTCGCTCTTTCTTTTGTAGAAGTATCCCCTGAGCGAACTCCTACTTTCCATTTTATCTCCATTCCTGTAATAGCGCGATTGGCAGAAAGTTCAATCTCTTTTCCTAATGCGCGAATGGGCGTAATCCAAATAGCGCGTGGCCCTTTAGATTTTGGATTGGGATCAGATTTCGATTCAAGTAAAATTGGAGTCAGCAAAGAATAAGTTTTTCCGCTGCCTGTTGGGGTATTTACCAACCCACTATACCCATCCAAGTAAGCCTTCCACGCTTGTAATTGAAACTCAAAAGGCTGCCACCCTTGATTACTGAACCACTCTTTCCCTAGCTTCATTTATTCGGTAAGTTAATTGTTAGCAGTTAATACTTTAGGCGGTTACTGGTTACTGGTCAGGGCAGACGCATCTAAATTTGTAATAGTGCTTTTCAAAGCCTAGCAAAGGGTTTCCAACCTTTAGAAGGTTGGAAACCCTAAATGTAAAACTTTGATTTTGTAAGGAATTACCAAGAAAAAATTTAGATGCGTCTGCCCTGGGTTACTGGTTTCAAGTTACCAGTAATAGGTTTCAAGTACGACCACTTGCCAACTACCGCTTACCGACTACCATTTACTAGACCCCGATAGAAATAAAAAAACAATTCTGGCTTTTAGGTGTTTTTGTTTAAACTTTAGGTACAAGATGGGCAAATATTCAATCAAAGAATTAGAGAAACTTTCGGGCATTAAAGCCCATACCATCCGCATTTGGGAAAAACGGCATCAGATTATTGCCCCAGAGCGCACTAAAACCAATATTCGGTTTTATTCAGATGACGATTTGAAAAAAATCATCAACGTATCGGTGTTAAACAATAATGGAGTCAAGATCTCCAAAATTGTGAAGTTAAGCCTGGCAGAAATCAATCAGCATGTAGCAAACCTCAGCGAAACTAAAAATGACATTGATATTTATATCGAGCAGATGATTGTAGCGATGATCGATATGGAAGAAGAAACTTTCGAAAAACTCCTAGGCTCACTCACGCTCAAGTTCGGCTTTGAAAAAACCATGTTAGAGATAGTCTATCCTTTCATGGAAAAAATTGGTGTGCTTTGGCTTACCGATAATATTACGCCAGCCCAAGAGCATTTCATTTCGCATTTAATCAGGCAAAAAATAATCGTAGCCATTGATGCGTTGCCACTTGCACCTAAAACAGAAAGGAAAGCAGTGCTGTTTCTTCCTGAAAATGAATTGCACGAACTAGGTCTCTTGTTCTATCATTATGTAGTAAAAAAATTAGGTATCCGCACTTATTACTTAGGGCAAACAGTTCCTCATAAGTCTCTAAAATCTGCGAGCGAAGAGCACAAACCAGATTTGGTTATCACAGCACTGACGGCTGGCCCTAAGCCATCTGAAATGGGTAAATATTTGAATCAGTTATCAGTTGATTTACCAAATGCTCAAATTCTAGTGACAGGCTACGCATTAAAAAAAGCGGCTGTTGAGCCTCCTAAAAATGTCTCATTATTTTCTAATGTATTGGATCTTAAGGTGTTACTGATTAAATAATTTGTTTAATATTTAAAATAAATTATTAAACATTTTATTGCTAGTAGTCATATAAAGACTATATTTGTTCATCATTTAACCTTAATGTATGAACAATATGACAGCCATAGATTTCGACAGGGAACTAGCTTCACTTAGGCCAACACTAAGAGGTTTCACACACCGATTCACCCGCGATAGAGAAGAGTCTCTTGACTTGGTGCAAGACACAATACTAAAGGCGCTTACTTACAGAAATAAATTCCGCGAGGATACCAACTTAAAAGGATGGCTGTTCACCATCATGCGCAACACCTATATCAATAATTATCGCAAGTCAAAACGAGAGCGTACTTCTACCGATAGCACCAAAGAACTGTACCATTTGAATGTAGAAGACATGCACACATTCAATCGCCCTGAGGGAAGCCTAGAGTTTAAAGAAGTGTGGAGAAATGTGAACGCGGTGAAAGATGAGTTATTGATTCCCTTCAAAATGCACACTACCGGTTATAAATACCATGAGATTGCAGAACATTTAAAACTCCCCATCGGCACGGTGAAGAACAGAATTTTTCATGCACGAAAGGAAATCCAGAAAAAATTAGCTGGGTATTCATAGGCTCAAAAATACCTGTCAATCTAATTTCCAAAATCCTCTCAACAATGAGAGGATTTTTCTGTTTTAGACTGCGTAACTTGCAGATTAAATTCATTCATGCAAAAAGTAGCAGTAATAGGTTCGGGTTTTTCAGGTTTGGCGGCAGCCTCTTGCTTAGCCAAAAACAACTTTGACGTTACCATCTTAGAAAAAAACTCCTCTGCGGGTGGTCGTGCCAGAAAATTTGAAACCGATGGCTATCTTTTCGATATGGGGCCTAGTTGGTATTGGATGCCCGATGTATTTGAAAAATACTTTGCACTGTTTGGCAAATCACCCTCGGATTTCTATCAACTTAAAAGATTAGATGCATCTTATCGTGTATTTTTTTCAAAGCAAGATCAATGGGATATTCCCGCAGGGGAAGAAGCCTTATGCCAATTCTTTGAAAACGTAGAGAAAGGCAGCAGCCTTCACTTAAAACAATTTTTAGTAGAAGGGAAATATAAATACGATGTGGGCATCAATAAATTGGTTTACAAACCAGGGCTGTCAATCTCAGAATTATTTGATCTCGATCTTGCCAAAGGGTTATTTAAGCTCCATGTATTTGAATCCGTATCTGCTTACGTAAAAAAATATTTTAAAGACCCAAGACTAATTCAGCTTCTAGAATTCCCTGTTCTTTTTTTGGGCGCGCCTGCCGATAAGACACCTGCCCTCTACACGTTAATGAATTATGCTGACATTGCTTTGGGCACGTGGTATCCCATGGGTGGCATGCACAAAATCATAGAAGGCATGGTAGAAGTTGCTAAAGGCTTAGGTGTGAAGTTTGAATTTAATAGTGAAGTTGAAAAAATTGAAGTGGTGGGCGATTCTGCCAAAGGGTTGAAAGTAAACGGAACACTGAAAGAGTTTGATTACATTATTGCAGGAGCAGATTACCATCATGTAGAGCAAAATCTACTGTCTGCACCCTATCGTAGGTATGATGAAGCCTATTGGCAAAAAAGAGTAATGGCACCATCTAGTTTGATTTATTATTTGGGTGTGAATAAAAAAGTGAAGGGACTTCTTCATCATAATTTATTTTTTGATCGCGATTTTGGTAGACACGCCCAAGAGATTTATGAAAGCCCTCAATGGCCTACCGACCCGCTGTTTTACGTTTCCGTCACTTCCAAAACAGACCCAATCGTAGCACCCGATGGCCACGAAAATATGTTTCTACTGATGCCCGTTGCGCCTGGGCTAGAAGACAATGAAACGATACGTGAAAAGCATTTTAATCTGATGCTGGATAGAATCGAATCACTTACTGGCGACTCGTTCAGAGATAACATTGTATACAAAAGGAGTTACGCCCACCAAGATTTTATTACAGATTACCACGCTTTTAAAGGCAATGCCTACGGCTTAGCGAATACTATCTTACAAACAGCCAATTTAAAACCCTCAATTATAAACAAAAAGGTCAAAAATCTGTTTTATACTGGTCAACTTACTGTTCCCGGACCTGGAGTGCCGCCATCGCTCATTTCAGGGCAGGTAGTGGCCAATGAAGTGGTAAAGCATAGTCGGATGAAAAAGTAATAACAAATTAAACTGCTAAATTTGTTACTAAGGGAATCTGAAAAATCTGGGGAGGTTGAATCTGTCAAAACCAACTTCGATAAGCTCGGTTTGACATTCTGTTAGGTTTTAGAGATGATCTTAAGTCTAAAAACATCCAAAGTTTTTTAGACCCTGAAGGTTTAAATATAAAAAAATGAGTAAAGCGTTATTCGATAAAGTTTGTCTGCGTTGTAGCCGCCTCACTACCCGCGCATACAGTACTTCTTTCTCGTTAGGCATTAAGTGCTTGGAAAAAGAATTGCGCGATCCCATCTATTCTATTTATGGGTTCGTTCGCTTTGCCGATGAGATCGTAGATACATTTCATGACTACAACAAAGAAATTTTACTTGCTCGCTTCAAAGAAGAAACGCATCGGGCTATTGAAGAAAAAATAGCGCTAAATCCTATTTTGAACAGCTTTCAAAAAACGGTTCATGACTATGGTATTGAGCCAGCCCTTTACAATCAATTTTTGAAAAGCATGGAAATGGACTTGCTCAAAACAAATTATGATGAGCAAGGCATCAGTGAATACATATTAGGTTCCGCAGAAGTAGTTGGTCTGATGTCGTTGCGTGTGTTTTGCAAGAACGACAAAGCCATGTATGAGCGACTGAGACCATCTGCCATGAGACTTGGCTCGGCTTTTCAAAAAATAAATTTCCTGCGCGACTTAAATGCTGATTATAACCAGATGGGGCGCACCTATTTCCCTGGTGTAGACTTGTCCAATTTTGATGAGGCCACAAAAAAACAAATAGAAGAAAATATTGCCATTGATTTTAAAGCAGGGTATGAGGGCATCAAACAACTTCCACGCACTGCACGGTTTGGTGTGTATGTTGCTTATCTTTATTACCTGGCCCTGTTTGAGAAAATAAAAAATACGCCTAGCCAAACTGTGCTAACACAGCGCATCCGCGTTAGAAATAGGAGAAAGCTTTCCATACTTGCCTATTCATTTGTAAAACATCAACTAAATCTGATCTAATGGATCAAGTCATTTTAGTTGACCAAGAAGACAACGCTATTGGCATCATGGAAAAAATGGAGGCACATCAAAAAGGTGTTCTTCATCGGGCGTTTTCAGTTTTGGTTTTCAATTCAAGAGGAGAGATGCTCATTCAGAAACGCGCCAAAACAAAATATCACAGTGGGGGATTGTGGACCAATGCGTGTTGCAGTCACCCAATACCCCAAGAAAATATTTCAGTAACGGTGCGTAGAAGATTGTGCCACGAAATGGGTATCGATACGACACCCGAGTTTCTATACAAATTTACTTACCTCACCAGCTTAGATAAAAATTTGATTGAGCATGAAATAGATCATGTATTCACAGCCGTGTTTAATGGAGTTCCATCCATTAATTTAGAAGAAGTAGAAGATTGGAAATACATGGGCATAGAAGAACTACAGCATTCTATCAACTTAAACCCTCACCACTATACTTATTGGTTCAAGCTCATTGTGAACCACCCTGAATTGCGCGAAGCAATCTTAAATTAAGCATCCAGCTCATTTACAGTTAAGGTTTTCAGAAAAAGACTTAGCGAACAAGTGTTTGGTTCACACTACTGCTTAGTCACTTAGCAGGATTTAAAGTTTGCCTAACTAAAATTATCGGGCTCTGCATATTTAGATTTCAAAGATTCGGCTACCTTAACCCACGATAAATTAACCTACTACCTATGACAAATAGCTTCTATCCACCCAAGCTATCACCTTCAGAAAAAAAATTAAGCGTAAAAACGCTGGCCCTTTTAATAGGTCTTTTGTTTTTTTCTCTTTCAAGTTTTTCACAAGAAAATTGTACCAACGGAGTTGATGATGATGGCGATGGCCTCATTGATTGTCAGGATCCTGACTGTGGTAATAGCAGCGTGTGCAAGATTTCCCCTTCTTGCACTCAGCCATACATTTACTATATGCCGCCCATTTATGGCGATAAAGTAAGTGTATGCGACATCTTTGGCTCAGACGATATTGTACTTACCACACTCAATAGCCAAGCAACTGTTACCATTTCTCGAGGTGATGGTACAGTCTATCAAAACGTAATATTACCTGCAGCAAGCCCAGTAAGTGTTCCTTTCCCAAATTCAGGTGTCAATAGTGATCAGGTCTTAAATCCAAGTATCAATACAACGCTCAGTTCAGCGGGTCTCATTATCACTTCTGATCAGCCTTTGCAAATTACGTATCGCCTTCTTTCACGGCCAGGCTGCAACAACTACAATCAAGACATCATGCAAATCCATGGAAACCCTGCACTGGGTTATGCTTTTTTTGTGGGCACACAAACAGATGCTAATGGTTTTACCTTTTTTGGATCAACCGAAAAACACTTTGCGGCTGTAATGGCCACTGAAGACAACACGCAGATCACTTTTACTGTGCCCACTACTGTATCTATGGAAGGCTCTCCAGATGCCACAGCTAACACAACAACTGATTGGAACGGAAGCAGGACAATTACCCTGAATACTGGCCAAAGCTATGTGATCGGAACTGCCAATGAAGACCCCAATAGAACTATTTCAGGAACTAAAATTATTTCCGACAAGCCGATCGTTGTAAACTCGGGCTCCCAGCATACGCGCAATAGCCAAAGTGGAGATGCCGATGCTGGCTTAGCGCAATTGGTACCCACTACGGCTCTCGCCACAAAGTATTCTGTTATAGATGGTGGCAATACTTCTGGCGCTAAAGATTACATCATCATTGTGGCTGTAAAAAACGGAACCAACTTTACTGTCAATGGTACCTCCGGGGCTACTGATGGATTAGGCAATGTGATGCCTACTACCCTCAATTCAGGTTCAGTGGCAACCTATTATTTCACAAACACATTGTTTGCCCCCTACACAGTAGTAGCGAGCCAACCTGTTTATGTCTTCCATGTAAGTTCTCAAACAGCGGGCGAATATGGAATGGAACTGCTCCCTGCTCTGGACCCCTGCCTAGGAACAAAGAAAGTTGATTTTGGCAAGCCAGGGACTGAAACAAGAGCTATTGTGTATGTGCCAAACAGCGGTCTTTCTAGTTTGCAATTCAATGGGCAGCCATATACGGCCTTAGCTTCTACTATTAACGGACTGCAAGTAAATCCAATACCAGGCACCGATTACTCAACAGTAGTTTTTCAAAATGCCCAAATTTTAGCTAGTGGCAATAACCGAGTTTCTTGCGAAAAAAAGATGCAAGTGGCCGTGTTGGCTTTTACAGGAGGCACGGGGAATTATGCATACTATTCAGATTATCTAAAAAATGTTGAAATCTATGATCCTGTCACGCAGCTCCCCACTTCTGCTTATTTAGCTGGCACCGTTTCGCCTAGTACACCTATTACGCATTGCGTAAGCATGGGTGGCTGTGGCGCAGACAATGCCATCGTCAGTGCAATAGCAAGTAATGGAGGTACTGTTTCTGTTCAAGGCAATCGCACGTGCATCACTTATACGATGAACAACACTACTCCATGTTTTTCAGAAGTGGTGACATTAAAAGTTCTTAACGAGTTTGGCATTAGCAGCAACGTTTGCTTACGATTCAATAGCTCTACTACCAATATTACTACACCTCCTGCACAGCTACTTCCTGTAACCCAAGTCTGCAAAGATGCCACCCTTACATTGGATGGAACTTCAACCAGTCCATCAGGCATCGGCAACCCAGCAGGGTACGTCTGGACCACTCCATTGGGCACCATTGTAAACGGCCCAATCCTCTCCATTCCCAATATTCAATTGAACGGAGCAGGCAATTACATATTGAGCATTACCGACTTAGCAGGTTGCCTTAAAAAGACTACGGCCGTTGTAGCGGTATTCAATTGTACGAATAATGATAACGATGCCGTAAGTGATCTTACTGATCCAGATGATGACAACGATGGCATCCTTGATGTAAACGAACCCGGTGGCAATGGCTTATTAGATGCCGATGGAGATTTAATTTTTGATTACAAAGATCCAGACTACTGTTCGGCCAATGGCGGAGGGGCTTTGGTCAATGGCGTTTGCCCTTTGTTTGATGCAGATGGAGATGGTGTAATCAATCAGTTTGATTTAGATTCAGACAACGATGGCATCCCCGATGTAGTTGAAGTGGGTGGCGTTGATCAAAATGGCGATGGTATTTTAGATGGAACCGATGCCAACAACGATGGTATGATAGATAGCTTACCCATTGGTGGATTAGCCAATTTAGATTCCGATGGCGATAACATTCCCAACTCAATTGACTTGGATTCTGATAACGATGGCATCCCCGATATCATTGAAGTGGGAGGCAAAGATGTGAACAATGATGGGCGAGTAGATGGATTTACAGACACAGGCAATGGCTTGGCCGATGCGTATGACCTTTCTAAAAATGGAATTCCCCTCACTTCTACGGGCCCTGATACAGATAATAATGGAACTGCAAATAGTTACTTAGCGGATAACCAAGACAAAGATGCGCGCCCTAATTTCTTAGATGTTGATTCAGATAATGACGGCCTCACAGATACGCGTGAAGCAGGTGGTACAGATGCCAATGGTGACGGACGTATTGATGGCTCTGAAAACCCTTTAATTGGAGATGCTAACAGAGATGGTTGGTTAGATCTGTTGGCTACAACACCTCTTCCTATAAAAGATTCAGATAGCGATGGCCTTGCCAATTACCTTGACATAGATAGTGATGGCGATGGCTTGCCTGATGTATTAGAAATGAATGGCATTGACCCCAACAACGATGGTATTATTGGCAATACACCTTTTGTAGATTCTGATGGCGATGGCCTCTCAGATGTAGTTGACTCAGATAATGGTGGCACACCGCTGCCTAAGTTGGATACCGATACCGATAACTTTGAAAATTATGTGGATATTGATTCTGATAAAGATGGCATTGTTGATATCATTGAAGCACAAAGCACCACAGGTTATCAGCCACCGCTAGGGCGCGATACGGATGGCGATGGTCTGGACGATCGCTTTGATACGACCAATGGAGGAACGGCCATCTTTGCGGTAAATACCGATGGTGCAGACAATCCAGATTACCTTGACACCGATTCGGATAATGATACCATCTCAGATCAAATTGAGGGATATGACACCAACAATGATGGCGTTGCCAATACATTGCCAAGCGGATTGGATGTAGACAACGATGGTCTTGATAATGCTTTTGATGCCGATGGAAAAACCAGTACCAACGCTGGCAAGGCTGACAATAACGGCCAACTGCCTACTGATCCCTTCCCCGATAATGCCAACGTAGGTGGAGACCGCGATTGGAGACAAGCTAAAGATTCTGATGGAGATGGTGTTGCTGATAGCAACGACCTGGATAATGACAACGATGGAATCCCTGACTTAGTAGAAGGCAATGGAGATTCTGACGGGGACGGAATCCCTAACCGATTCGATCGCGATTCGGATAACGATGGAATCTTAGACATCGTTGAAGCAGGTGGGCTTGATCCAGACAATGATGGTGCGATAGGCACAGGGGCAACTATCACAGATACAAATCTTAATGGACTAGATGATTCTATTGACCCAACACTTGGAAAGTCTCCGCTTCCTACACCAAATACTGACGGAGACGGAAAGCCTAATTTCTTAGACCTAGATAGCGACAACGATGGCATCATGGATGTAAGAGAAGCAGGTGGTGCAGATACAGATGGCAATGGCGTATTGGATAACCTTGCAGATAATGATAAAGATGGCATTGCAGATATTGTTGATCTAGTGAATGGTGGAACACCTGGCGTACCATTGCCAGTAGTAGATACTGATAAAGACGGACTGCCCAACTACAAAGACCTAGATAGCGACAATGATGCCATTGCCGATGTGGTAGAGGCTGGCCTTGGTGCACTTGACACTGATAATGATGGCGTAGTAAATGGAACAGACACAGATAATGATGGGGTGATCAACGTAGCACTCTTGGATAACAATTCAACATTTGGCGCATCGGTGGCCGATCCGTTGAATTCTGATAGTGATCCAATACCTAATTACATAGACATCGATTCTGATAATGATGGAATCACGGATATACGCGAGGTCGGTTTGGCAAATTTGGATGCCAATAATGATGGTTCTGTGGATGTAACTGGTGTTCCCCTTACCGATGATCCTGATCAAGATGGTATGATCAACAAACCTGGGTTGGATACCAACAATATATTCGGAGGAATAGCTAACAAGCGAGATACCGATGGAGATGGCAAAGGTGACTACATTGATATTGATGCCGACAATGATGGCATTGTAGATATTATTGAAGCGCAAAGCACCATTGGCTATCAAGCACCATTAGGTATCGATACTGATAGCGATGGCCTTGATGATCGCTATGATGTAAACAATAGTGGAACGGCAATCATTCCTGTGAACACCGATGGCGCAGATAATCCAGATTACCTTGACTTGGATTCTGATAACGACACGCTGTTGGATATCAAAGAAGGATACAAGCCAAATAAAACTCCAACAGGTAGTGATAAGGATAAGGATGGTCTTGATGATGCTTTTGATGCAGACTTAGGAACAACCAACACCGCAGGTGCAACCAACGGTGGTCAAACAGCAATCTTATCTTTCCCCGGCTCTGCGGTTCCAGGCGATGATCAAGATTGGAGAGAACGATCTAAGGTGGATACAGACAAAGATGGCATACCAGACTTAGTCGATGTAGATGATGATAACGATGGTATTATTGATACTGCCGAAAGCAATGGTATTGACCCATTGAAAGATGCCGATGGCGATGGCATAGTCAACTACCTTGACCCTACTCCAGGTGTAGGTATCCCAGCTTTTGTTGATGCGAATAGCGATGGCATCAGTGATGCCTTCGATACAGATCTTGATGGTGTTATCAATTCCCTAGACTTGGATGGAGACAATGATGGCATCCCTGATTTAGTAGAAGCAGGTGGTGTAGATACTAATGGTGATGGCCAAATTGATAGTAAAGATGATATTGACCAAGATGGGCTGATCGATTTGTATGATCCTTCAGCAGGCGGAAAAGCAATTGCTGATCTGGATACGGATGGTGATGGCATACCTAATAGAAGAGATACCGATAGCGACAACGATGGTATACCTGACGTGATTGAAGCAGGAGGAATAGATGCCAACAACGATGGGAAAATAGATGGTATTACCGATACAGATGGCGATGGTTTTGCCGATACAGTAGATGGTGATGTGGGCAACGATGGAACGGCCGAGAATACAGCAAAGGCATTAATCATCACAGGCACCGATACAGATAATGACGGAAAACCAAATACATATCCACGAGCCAATGCCGATGCAAACGAATTACCTAATCCGTATGATTTGGATGCTGATAGTGATGGAATTTTAGATTCCATCGAAGCCGGAATTCCTGATAGTGATAAGAATGGCATTGCCGATGATACAGGTGGTGCAGATGGATGGAGCGACACGGTAGATGGCTTAGCTTCTTTACCACTCATCAACACAGATGGCAAAGGCAAACCAAACTATTTGGACATTGATTCAGATGATGATGGTATTGTGGATATCATTGAAGCACAGCCTACCGATACGTACAAGGCACCTAGCGGAATTGATGCGGATGGTGATGGGCTAGATGATGCCTTTGATAATGCGAAGTCAACATTTGGTGGCAATTCATTCAATGGATTGATACCTGTGGATACAGAAACGGATGGCACAAATGATTATGTGGATAGCGATTCTGACAATGATTCACTAAATGATAACATCGAAGGGTGGGATGTGAATGGAAACGGAGTGATCGATGGCACAGAGCCTTCACCTGCTGCTTCAGTTGACATTGATAGTGACGGGTTGTTAGATCAATACGATACCAACACAGCAGCATCCAATCCTACTAATGCAACTACACCCATCAGTTATCCTGATGTGAATGTGAAAGGTGGCGACCGCGATTGGCGCGAAGTGCGCAAAACGGATATCTCAGTACCCGAAATTTTCTCGCCAGATGGAAATGGTGTGAATGATTTCTTTGAGATTAGCAATCCTTCAAGGAAAGCGATCAAGTTCACTGTGTTTAACCGATGGGGTAACATTGTGTATACCGTAGATACCAATGATGACGTGAAGTGGAACGGTGTGGCTACGCAAGGGTTAGTAATCGGAAGCGATCTGCCAGATGGTACTTACTTCTATCTACTCTCAGTTGATGGTGTAGAACAAAAACCTAAGTCGTTCACTTTAAAAAGATAAATCATGAAGCACTTTAATATGATAAAGAAAATTTTAGTTGCATTCGGATTCGTTCTGCTAATGCACACCACACGGGCGCAGCAAGACGCCATGTACTCACAATATATGTTCAACTATCTCGCCATCAATCCCGGCTATGCAGGTAGTAGAGATGTATTGAGTGTAACAGGTCTTTATCGCAATCAATGGGTGAATGTGGATGGTGCACCCACTACCATCACAGTTACTGCCGATGCCCCCATTGCGCGTGAGCGGATGGGTATTGGCCTCAGCGTATTCAGTGATAAGATTGGCAAGGAAGCAAACACGGGTGTGTATGGTACTTATGCATATCGCCTGCGGCTAAGTAAAAAAGGTACGCTTGGTTTTGGCGCCAACGTAGGGTTCACACAATACCGCGCCAATTTAGCTGGATCAGTTTCCACTCAACAAGAAAATTTTGGAAACATCAGCGAGTTCAATCCCAACTTTGGATTTGGCGTGTACTACTCTACCGATAAGTTTTATTTATCCGTTTCCTTGCCACATCTACTCAATAGCAATTTAGGTACGCTTCAAGGATCGAGCATAAGTTCATTGGCAAGGAAGCACTTTTTCATTGGAGCAGGTTATGTATTCACGATCAACCCAAGTGTAAAATTAAAACCATCATTCCTGATCAAAGCCGTAGAAGGCGCGCCTGTTCAAGCAGACGTCAACGCAAATCTCTGGCTAGTTGATCGGGTAGGACTTGGTGTCTTGTATCGCACAGGTGATGCATTCGCAGGACTGTTCGAGCTACAGGTTACACCTGCCTTTCGCTTTGGCTATGCCTATGATTTAACCACCACCCGCATAGGCGCCTACACGGCAGGCACACATGAGCTCATGCTGCGTTATGAGTTTGCTACCAAAAAGAAAAAAATAATTACACCTCGTTATTTCTAATCTTATGAAGATACGCCATTTATTTTTCTCTCTACTGATAAGCCAACTGAGCTTATGCAGTTACGCCCAAACACTGACCGTACGCGATGGAGATCGCCAATACAAGAACATGCACTATGCCGATGCGGCCGAGTTGTATGAACAAGCCATTGGCCATGGTGAAGGTTCTAATCCGGTCTATCTAAAATTAGCCGATAGCTATTTCAAAATAAAGGATACCAAAAACGCAGAGAAGTATTACGCCAAAGTAACAGATGCGCTAGACGAAGACGTACTTTATCAATATGCACAAAGTCTACTGCAAAACGGTAAATACAATGAAGTCAAAACTTTGCTACAAGGCAAATCACTTACCAAAACCAAGACAAAAAGTATTTTAGCTACTGACTTCAATCCATTGAAGAACAACTCATCTGCCAAGGCTATTTACTTCATGGATTTCAATTCGCCTTACGCAGATTTTTCTGCTGTGCCTTACGAAAAAGGAATCGTATTTGCCTCTTCTCGAAAAAAAGGGGGGCTGCACAGAAATGTATTTGGTTGGAACAACACCCCATTCCTCAACTTACTTTATATGGACACTACCGGTATTGGCAAAAAGCTCTACAATAAAAAAATACAACAAGAACAATACGTAGCTTCTACTGATAAGTTGTATGCTGGCAAACATTTGCATACCGATGAAACAAAGCTGACAAGCAATGATGTAAACACACTCGGCTACTATGGATCTTACGCTAGACAAAGCGATACGCTTAAAACGGGCCACAGCATTGTTCCATTTGTATCCAAACTCAATACAAAGTACCATGACGGACCCATTGCCTTCACTCCCGCCAAAGATTTTGCCGTATTCACTCGCAACGATGGAAGAAGCAAAGACGGTGTAAGCAAATTAAAACTGTTTTCATCTACCAAAAATAGTGCTGACTGGTCTTCACCAAAAGCATTGCCTTTCAATAGTAATGAGTATTCCGTTGGGCATGCCTCATTTGATGCATCTGGCAAGACCATGTACTTTGCTTCTGACATGCCAGGTGGGCAAGGTGGTACAGACATTTACAAAGTCTCTTACGACAATGGTGCGTGGGGCAAACCCGAAAACGTAGGTGCTGGAATCAATACGGATGGCAATGAATTATTTCCATTTATAACAGACAATGGCACACTCATCTTCTCATCGGATGGACACGGTGGCTTAGGTGGCTTAGATATTCTGGCTACCAATCTCAAAGGACAAATTAAAAACCTTGGTTATCCAGTCAATACCAACAAAGATGATTTTGGTGTATCGATGGATAATAAAGCCACGCATGGCTTTCTAAGCTCGAACAGAAACCGCGATGGTATTGATGATGATATTTATTTCTTTGAACTGACCAAACCCATTTCTTTCTCTCAAACATTGAAACTATTGGTAATAGATAAATTAACGGGCAAGCCAATCGCTAACGCAAGCATAGTGCCGACACAAGGTTTAGCGCCTGCAACTACCAATGAAGAAGGCATTGTTACTTACGAAGTAGAGGCAGGAAAAGAATATGCTTTTGTCGGAAAAAAATCTCCCTATGCAGATGGCAATGGAAAAATTACCGTTCAAGAAAGTGCCACTGACAACGAGCTGAAATTAGTTATGGACTACAAAAGTTCATTGTACCTGCTAGTGACTGATCGTGCTTCCAATGCTCCCATAGAGAATGTGAAAATAAGAATTGACAATAAGAATACCAATGCTCCCCTCATCGACCAAGCCACTCCCACCACGGGCGATTTGCGCAAAGAGTTAGAGGAAGCAAAAGTAGGCGATCAACTAAACTATACAATCCACTTGGAGAGAGAGGGCTATCTGTCAAAAACTGTTGTCTTCAATCATAAAATAGAAAAGCCCGGTGAAATACCTGTACATGAATTATTAGATACCAAAATGGATAAGATTGAATTGGGTATGGATATAGGCAAGCTCATCAACATCAACCCTATCTACTTTGATCTTGGCAAGTCCAATATCAGGCCAGATGCTTCCAAGGAATTGGATAAGATTGTGCAAGTGATGACCGAAAATCCTAACATGGTAATTGAGTTAGGCTCACACACTGACTGCCGCAGCACTGCTCAATTTAACATGGCATTATCAGATAAACGCGCCAAGGCATCCGCTCAATATGTAACCTCGAAAGGAGTTGACAAAAATAGAATTTATGGCAAAGGCTTTGGAGAAGCTAAATTGGTAAATGGCTGCGCGTGTGAAGGCGCAGTGAAACCCAATTGCTCAGAAGCAGAACACCAACTCAACCGCAGAACAGAGTTTGTGATTGTGAAAATGTAAAACTTAATGGAGAAAAAAATCCCTTGGGTCTTGTAGATCCAAGGGATTTTTTTTTCGTTGAATGATAGCAGGACGAACCTACCCAAGGTCGCCATCGCGCACCTTTACCGTCAATGAGCTTTCCAAAAGCGCTTCCAAATCAGGCATTAAATTCTGCACAAGGGGAAACTACGGATTTTGGGGATGGTTAAAGAAATATGAGTATTTTTATTGAAAGGTAGAGATTGGAGAAGCAAGCCCAACTCAATGTGCAATGATGGAGGATAGATTATTAAAGTGGAAAGGCAAGAAGCAAATTTATGGCACTCAATCTACCGATGGGCTAAGGCCACATAAAAAAGAATTTTATTTGGCCGATTGAAAATCCTGCTGGTGTAAATGAATTAAGGAAAAATATGGGATTCAAAACAACGGTTGAAGAGAATGCCAAAAGGCTAAACGCTGAATATGATCCCAACGAAAGATTGCCGGGAAAGAAAAATTGATCGTAAAAAAATTTAACGCAAAGAGCGCAGAGGCTCGCAAAGTTTAAATGCAAAGAGGATAAGATAATAAGGTTGAGTTGATGATGTGACACTTTTTCTACTAAGGTTTATTAATTCGTAAATTAATCATGAGAGTAAAAAATTATGCACGCTTGGAAATTTAAATAGTTGTAAAGATTTTCGTGCGGGCGATCGGCCAGGGATGGAAGCCCCGCGAAGCGCGGGGTAAACTCCAAGCCCACAACGATCCCGATAGTTATCGGGAGAGCGAGGACTTGTAGCGGACAGCCCGGTGGCCTTGCGCCTCGCAGGGCCAGGCCGCCTAAAAAAAATAAACTAAAGTTGTACTATGAAAAAAATGTTTTTTTGTCAACTCGTTTTCGGAATGCAGGTTGTTGGTTGTAAAAATGAACAGGGCCAAAAGTTAGTTTGGTCAGATGAGTTTGAAAACGCGGGCGCGCCTGATACAACAAAATGGAACTATGACCTTGGTGATGGTTGCCCGAATGTGTGTGGCTGGGGCAACAACGAGGTGCAGTACTACACGAACGATGTGAAAAATGCGCGGGTGGAAAATGGTCGATTGATCATTGAGGCGCGAAAAGATTCGCTAGGGGGAAAGGCATACACTTCTGCACGCATGGTAACAAAATTGAAAGGTGATTGGCTGTATGGGCGCATGGAAATAAAAGCAAAGTTGCCGCGCGGCAAAGGTACATGGCCAGCGATATGGATGCTATCGACCGATTGGAAATACGGTGGCTGGCCCGCGAGCGGTGAGATCGACATTATGGAGCATGTGGGTTTTGATGAAGGAGTCATTCACGGAACGATTCATACCGAATCATACAATCACATAAAGCAAACGCAAAAAGAAGGCAAGGTGACGATTGCTGATGCACAAGACGCCTTTCATATTTACGCCATCAACTGGACGGCTGATAAAATGGAATTTCTTGTTGACGATAAGATCTATCACTCGGTGAACAAAGGCGCGAACGATACGTTTAAAGAGTGGCCGTTCGATCAACGTTTTCATTTGATACTGAACGTGGCCGTGGGCGGAAACTGGGGCGGGATGCAGGGAGTTGATGAATCGATTTGGCCGCAGCGGATGGAGGTGGAGTGGGTGAGGGTTTATCAGTGAGTTTATTGGCCGCAGGCTACAGGCTGCAAGCTTGTGGCGTGTAGCATGAAGCCATTTTTAGTTTGACGCGGGTGCGACATATTAATCGCTTAGATAAAACCATTAAGTGAAAGGCATCGTATATTCTCAGACAATAACTAAGATTATGAAAAAGCAATTCGTGTTTATTTTCGCAGTAGCAATTTCTTTCGCGCTCGTTTCGTGCCATGCGCAATCAGGCAAGAAACAACAAGGTGATTTAAAATTGAATTTGACTGCACCAGCAGGCAAGGCCGTGGCCGCTTTCGCGGAAGGATGCTTCTGGTGCTCAGAACATATTTTTGAAGCGGTGGTAGGTGTTGATTCTGCTGTGTCGGGTTATGCGGGAGGGAAGACGATCAACCCCACGTATGAATTGGTGAATACGGAAACCACGGGCCATGCGGAAACGGTGTTGGTTTACTTCGACCCAAAGAAAGTAAGTTATGCCGAATTACTAAATGTGTTCTTCACCTCGCAAGACCCCACTACGCCCGAGCAACAAGGCCCTGACCGTGGCAACTCGTACCGCTCGATTATTTTTTACAGCACACCAGAAGAAAAAGAGTTGGCAGAGAAAGCAAAAGCATCGTATACTCCTTCATTTAAAAAACCAATTGTGTCGGAGATAAAACCACTCACGGCATTTTATAAAGCAGAAGACTATCACCAAAATTACATCGAACATAATCCATACAGTCCTTATGTAATGGGTGTGTCAATACCGAGGTATGAGTTGTTTAAGAAGAAGTATAAGGGGAAGGTGAGGTAATGGTTAAAAAAGAAGGCAATTGGCAGTAGCAGTAGGCAAAGTAAGAGTTGACAAATAGGCAATTGACAGTTGACAAAGCTGGAGATAACGAAAACTCTAGGAGTCATCAAATCTGAAACCCAAAAGTATAGCCTGGCCAGAAGTCGGTATTGAAATTGAAGAGTTGGCCAGAAGAAATTTTTAGGCTGTTGATTTTGTAAACGTCTGCGCCTACTTCGGTATCGCGCAAAAAATAATTGAAGGAGGCACCAACAAAAACATAGCGACCCATGAATCGCTTTCCGTATTCTACATGAAGGCGGTTTAACAAATTAAATGTTCGATCGAAGCTCAACTCTCTGTTGAGGTGAAGGAATCTGATTCCATAGCTGATTATTCGTTTGCGATTGTTGCGATCCGTTGGCAACATGCTCGATTTATTGTAGAGTACTTTTTGAAATCCATAACCAAAGCCCCACGATTTTTGAAAAGGATCGTAGCCTAAGATCAGCGAGTTTTGATTGTAGATTTGATTCTTGTCGTCAAAGGGCATACCCGATTGTGTACGTGAACAATTGAGGCAATTGCCAGTGGTGTATTCTATACTGGTGGCAAATACTTCATTGTAGGCAAGTCGAAAGACAGAACCAACAGAACCAAAATTTAACAATCCTACCGGTGTGCTATATCTTGTGTTTCGTGTGGTGGGAATCCTTCTGAAAAAATTGATTAACCCAAATTGTTTGCCGAGTGATGCGCCACCAAAGTTGATCAGGCCGATTTGTGTGCCGTCCATCTCTTTGCTGAAATTAAACAAGCCAAACTGAAAGCCTCGAGCCTTCGTTGGCTGTGAATGTTTTCCCGGGAGGTTTCTTGCTTTGTTTATCAAGCCCAGTTGGGTGCCAGAGAGTTGGCCATCGGTATAATTAAAAAAGCTACTGACCTGAAAGCCAGCGATAGACTGTCTTGAAATATTATAAATACTTGCAATTTGCAATCCTTCGGAAAAACCATTGGTGCTATTGCCAGCGCTGTTTCCGATTCCCGCAATTTGTATTCCTTTAAAATCGCCACCAACTGCATTCAACACACCAGCCAACTGGATGCCCGAAGAATGATTGCGAACGAAATTGAGAAATCCAGCTACTTGGATTCCCTTGCCATTGGATTCAAAATCTCCTTTGATGAGTTCGCGCTCTTCTGACAAGGAAAGATTCATAAAGGCATTCGCTCCAATAATATTCGCTAGCCCCGCCAAGTGGATACCCGTTGAGCTTTTCACATTCACATTGGTGATAGGGCTGATTTCTAAAATATGGTTGCCTGCGGAAAGTCCACCGAATAAATTGAGAGAGTAGTTGTTGAAGTACGAACCACTGTAAATGCCATTGGTGCTGATGCCAGGGAAAAGTGAGAATTGAAAAGTGCGTTCGTACTCGCGGATTTTCTTTTTTACTTGGGCGTGTGCGCTTTCGTGAAGTATGACCAAGAGAAGCCAACATACGGAACGGAGAAGCATGTTCATTCTAGGTTTGGTTGTATTGATTTAGCTTCCCCTCCCCGAAAAAAATCTCTGCACTAGCAATGATCGAACGTGTTAACTGCTCATTTATTTTATTCTGACTTTAAACTATTTACTGGACCGGCACTAGCCGCTTTTATCGACTGCGAAGCCACCGTTAAAATAGCTATCAACAACGCAATTGCTCCGGGTATCAAAAAACTCAAGATTCCTAAATTTATTCTGCTTGCAAAACCACTCAACCAATTGTCCATAAGGAAATATGAAATAGGCCATGCCACTACATTGGCCAATAAAACAATCAGAATAAATTCTTTTGAGACCAACATTGTGATCTGTTTCACCGAAGCACCTAACACTTTGCGAATGCCGATTTCTTTGGTGCGCTTCGCTACCGAGTAAGAAGAAAGCCCGAACAATCCCAAACAGGCAATGATTATTCCGATGATGGTGAATAGCCCGAATACTTTGCTAAACTGCTGATCGGACTTGTATTGTTGATTGTAGTGGTCATCAAGGAAAAAATAATTAAATGGATTTCCAGGAAAAGTCTCTTTGTATTTTGCCTCAACTCTTTTAACAGCTTCACTAATGGATTTATCTGTCTCAATTTTTACAGAATAAAAATCAGATACTTGTTGGTCGTAAACTAAAATCAAAGGTTTAATTATTTGCTTTACGGATTCCTGATGATAATCTTTTATTACACCAATTATTTCGGGCTCATCTCCCCACAAGTAAATTTTTCTTCCAATTACTTCTGCGGGTTCCGTGAATCCAAGTAGTTTCATTGCGGTTTCATTCACAACAACAACCTTCCATTGTTCTTCTAGTTTACCCGAAAAATTTCTCCCCTCCATCAATGAAAAGCCAAATGCCTCAACGAAATTTTCGTCTGTCATAATGGCCTCAAACGAGTGTCCCATTTTCTCATCTTGACCGACCACACGAACATTTCCATTAGCCCATCGCACATGATGACCAGGTACGTCCGTAGAAACCGTAACTTTTTTGATGCTCAGATATTGCTGAAGGGATTCGCAAAGGGTTTTGAACCTGCTGAAGTAGGTTGAATCGGTGGCACTTGGTCCATTTATAACAAGGACTTGCTCTGTATCGATGCCAGTAGGGATGTTTCTCATAAAGTTTATTTGACTGTACACCACAAATGCACCAACAATTAATACCACAGAAGAAACAAATTGAACAGTCACCAAACTTTTTCGTACACAAATTCCCTTCGAAGAACTTTGAAATCTTCCCTTTAAAATACTTACTGGCTTAAAAGCAGACATAACCAAGGCAGGATATAGGCTTGTACACATCACCCCAACACCAAACACAACCAAGATGAATATCCAAACATTTACATTATTGAAAATCTGCCAATTGATTGTTCTTCCAATCATCAATGAAAAATAGGGAAGCAACAAGCCAACTAGTAAGATAGTAGTTAACGAGGCTATTAATTTGAATGTGAATGATTCCAATAGAAATTGCCTGATCAGTTGTGAACGAAAACCGCCCAATACTTTACGAATGCCAACTTCTTTGGCACGCTCCATTGATCTGGCCGTAGCCAGGTTAACATAATTGATCCATGCCATTACTAAAATAAGTACTGCAATCAAGGCTAGAAAATTTGTTGCTTGTGCGCTGCCATTAGATTCCAGCTCATCAGGTGCATTAGAGTTTAAATGAATGGAGGAAATTGGCTGTAGGGTAAAAACCATCCACTCATTCCACGAACGAAGTTGTGGCCCCATTCTCTTCTCCACAAATGCGGGAAACTTACTTTGTAACTGTCGAGCATCTACTGATAGATTTAATTCGATGTAAGTAAAAGTGCCTTCCCAACCCCAATTAGTAAGTAAATCCTTTGTCTCTTCTGGCCCAAGTATTTTAAACAAACTCTCAAATGAAAAGAGAGCATCGAATTTCAAATGTGAATTTTCAGGAACATCATTAAAAATCCCAGTAATTTCATACTCTTCCTTTCCATTGCATTTTAAGGTTCTTCCAATTGGGTCGGCCTCACCAAAATAGCGCTTAGCAAATGTTTCTGAGACTACCATCGTAAATGGATTGCGCAAAACAAGAGAATCAACTCCATTGATTAAAGTGAAAGAGAATACCTTAAAAAAATCTTCGCTTGCATAAAGCACTCTATCTTCTTTGAAAACAATGTCGCCATTAGCAATCGCGTTGTATTGCCTCACTCCTTTATTCAAACGGACAAAACTCTTGACTTCTGGGAAGCTCTCTTTTAAGTCTGAACCAATACCCATTGGGCCAGCCACCCAAAGTCTATTCAGTTCTCCATTGTTATAACGATCATGCCTCACACGAAATATCCTGTCTTTCTTAATATGAAAATCATCGTAACTTCTTTCGTGCAGTACATACAAGCCAATAAGCGCGAATGCGGTCATACCAATGTCAAGACCAGTGATATTGATAAAAGCATAGCTCTTGTTTTTTAATGTAGTCCTGAAAAGGATTTTGAAATAATGGTAGAGCATATCGAATTGATTTAGTTGAACAGAGAATTTATTCCTCAATAAAATTTCTAGTCTAAAAAAATTTAGTGCGTTCCGTATAAATCTTCTTCTAGCTTTCCTCTCCCCCACCAACTTCACATCTTCTTCAAACCGTTCCCGTAAATCGCCTTCAATACTTTCGTACAAACTTGATGGGCAAAACCAAGCGAGGAAGCAGAAGGCGAGTTTTGGTGGATTGGGATTATTCATTTTTCAGGTGATCTACTGGGTTTGAATTGGCTGCTTTTAATGTTTGAAAACTCGCGGTGATTGCAACCGTGATTAAAAGTATAACGAACGGTATGAAATAAAAGAAAAAGGAAACTTTAATCCTTACGGGGTAATGAGTCAGCCATTCATTGGCGATGAAATAAATTAGAGGTGTTGTTAAAAGCATAGAGAACAAAACAATTTTTAAATTACCTTTTGAAAGCAAAGTAATTATTCCCCTTGTAGAAGACCCTAAGACTTTTCGAATACTGATTTCCTTTAATCGTGCGTTGGCTTCATATAAGGTCACTCCAAAAATCCCGAGGCTGGAGATCAGTATGGCAATGCCAGCAAACAATATGAATATCTGACTTGCTGAATATTCAGACTTAAATTGTTTATCGTAATAATCATTGAGAAAAAAATAGTCAAAGGGCTTTTCTGGAAAAGATTCTTTCCATGTTTTCTCAATAAAATTCAACGCATCAGCAGGATTGCTTCCGGCATTTATTTTAACAGAAAAATAAACCTGCTGAAATGTTCTGTAGTTAGAAGCAAAAATGGTTGGGAATATTTGTTTCTTGATGGATTCATGATGATAGTCATCTATCACGCCAATGATTTTATACTTTTGAAAATCATCGAATAGCGTAAAATAGATGGTCTGGTCAATTGCATCCTCTGGAGAACTAAAACCTAGTTCTTTGATAGCACTTTTATTCAAAATGATGGTTTTCCAATTAGGGTCAGTCCAAGGTTCAATCCATTCATTATTGATTTTAGGCTGAGTGAAGTTCTGTCCTGCGACTAGGTGAAGATCATAAGTTGAAATAAAATTATCATCGACAAACAAAGTTTTGTAAATGGTGGGGTCAAATAAAGCGTTGGTATCTTTCTTGATTAAATTAACATAACTGAAACCAATCTCAGCACCAGGTACGGCCGAAGAACTTGTCATCTCTTTAATAAAAGTATTTTGAAGGGTTTTGTTTTTAAAGACTTCATAGCTAGTGTGCTTAACTTTTAGATCTTCGCCAGCGTATGCTGTTGGATTATTTAAAACAATTACATGCTCGACATCCATTTTTTTGTTAGAGAGACGCATAAAGTCTAGCTGCCTATCTATTACCATAACAATCGCGATGAGTGTCATCGAAACCATAAATTGAAATACCACTAAGTATTTTCTATAAGCACCTTTGGTTTGACCAGAGAGGCGACCTTTCAGAACTGCCGTAGGATTGAATTTCAAAAGGAATAGTCCCGGATAAATACCCACGATTATTGAGCCAATGATAAAAATAACGGCAGCCATACTTATGACTTCATTATTATCCCAACTAAAGATATTTTCAAATGAAATTGCAGTGAGCGATTTAAGATTAGTAGTAAAAAAGTATAGAATTAATCCAGCAATGCAAATGGCTGCCAACGCCAAACAAAAATATTCAACCAAGAATTGAGAGAGTAGTTGATACTTGGAAGACCCCACTATGCGCCTTATTCCGACTTCTTTGAAGCGCGATATAAACCGGGCCGTTTCAAGGTTAATGTAATTGATCCAAGCAATAGCAAGTATAACAATGCCAATGAACCCCATGGCATAAACAATAAGATTGCTACCGTTTGATTCAAGTTCATCTTTCAAGTTTGATTGTAAATGGATTTCAGTTATAGGCTGGAGAAATACATTTGCGCCAATTAAATCTGGGTTCTTCGATTCTAACTTTCTAAAAATAGCATTCAATCTATTCTCAATTTGTTTAGAGTCTATTCCCTTAGCGAGCGTTACGTAAGTGGATACCCCGCTTTGCTTCCAATTCGATTTCTCGTTGGCAAGTTCAGACCAAGCATCATCAATAGAGCCGATAAAGTTTGCATGAATGTGAGAGTTAGCGGGCACATCCTTCAATACACCCGTCACAACATAATCGAACCCTTGTCATAATCATCAATTCTTTCAATGTGCTTTCCGATTGCGTCATCTTCACCAAATAATTTTTTAGCCATTGACTCTGAAATCAATAAATCGTTTTTACCTTTTAGAACTTTAGATGGATTTCCCGAAGCTAACAAAGAAGGAAAAACATTAAAAAAAGAGGAGTCCGCGCTTAGAACTCCCCCTCCTTCATTATAGATTTTTCCATTATAACGAAACAGAAAGCCTGTATTAGCAGGAATTTTTAAGAAGCCTGTAAAGGCTTTTACCTCTGGGAAATTTTCCTTTAATAAAGCTCTGACCCCTGAGAAAGTTCTGGCTGACTTTTCTTTAAAAACTCCGTTATCAAATCGGTTCAGGCCAATTCGATAAATTTCGTTTTTGTTTGAATGGAATTGGTCAAAGCTCATTTCAAAGCTTACATATTGAACGATTACCAGAAAGGCAGCAATCCCTATCGAAAGCCCCACCAAATTGACAGCAGTAATCGTTTTGCTTTTCATTAAATGACGGAAGGCAATCTTGAAATGATTTTTTATCATATATCCAGAGTTTAATCCAAACGAAAACCGATTCCTAAATAAAATACTTAGCCTAAAGAATTTTAATACATTCCACGCAAACCTTCTTTTTGCTTTCTTCTCGCTCATCAACTTCACATCTTCCGCAAACTTTTCCAACAAATCGCCTTCAATGCTTTCGTACAAACTTGGCGGGCAGAACCAAGCGAGGAAGCGGAGGGCGAGGTGGGGTGGATAGAACTTACTTTTCATTTCATGAAATCAAATTATTATCTTGGGGGAACAATAAAAGCAAGTGATATGAAAACTGTAACTCTCTCCGTGAACGACACAATGGCGAACCTCTTATCAAAAATGAGCCAAGGAGAAATCGATTCTATCATGGGAATGGTGCAAGCCGCTTTGGACGACAGGCGTCCACTAAAAGAGATAATGCGTGATGCACAAGACCAAGCCGAAAAAAACGGATTGACACAAGACAAATTGGACGAAATCCTCAAAGAGCTGAAATAAGTGAAAATAGTACTGTATGCCAATTTTGTAATCAGTGCCTTCTTATTGAAGAATTCAGTTTCGTCCATCGCTTTTGAAAAAGCGTTTGATGAACATCTATTACTTACCTCGTTATCAGTGTTGGAAGAGATCAAAGAAAAACTTCCATATAAAAAATTTGATAAATATGTTGATCTAAAAACGCGAATCGAGTTTGTAACGAGGTTTGAAAAGGAGGCAGAACTTATATATGTAACCCACAAAGTGTCTGTTTGCCGCGACCCTAAAGACGACCCATATCTTGAACTCGCTCTTTCGGGCAAAGCTGACTGCATCATCACTGGCAACAGAGATTTATTGGTCTTGCATCCATTTGAAAATATCCTAATCATCTCACCTAAAGAATTTTTAACTAAGTTTTAAATCTTTATAACTATTCTGACTTTAAACTTTCTACAGGGCTTGTCAGCGCTGCCCTGATAATTTGAAAGCTAATCGTGAGCATAGTGATCAACAGCAAGATCATTCCTGTAAAAACAAATACCTGCCAACTGATATCAACGTGATAAGCAAAGTTCGATAGCAACTCTTTCATTAGGTAATAAGACAATGGGGTAGCTATTGCAAACGCAATAGAAACTATCACAAGAAAATCTTTGGATAACAGCATCACAATGGCATTCACAGACGCACCCAATACTTTGCGAATCCCTATTTCCTTTGTTCGCTGTTGTGCAGTAAAAGCAACTAAGCCCCAAAGCCCTAGACACGAAATCGAAATGGCAAGGGCAGCAAAGATTTTGAAGAGCGTATAGAGCTTCATTTCTAATTTATAAAAGTTATCAATCTGGCTATCCAAAAATTTGATTTCAAATACACCTTCAGGGAAACTTCTTTTCCAAGCCAATTCAATGGCGGCCATTGTTTCAGCTAGGTTACTGCCCTTTTCAATTTTTATATTTGCTTGTGCATAAACAATGGGGTCTTGGGTGATGAGTGTTGATGATATACCATAGCTCAATGGCTCGGTATTAAAATCTTTCACCACTCCAATAATTTCGGTATCGATGCCCCACCAAAAATGTTTACCAATGGCATCCATAGGCGAACCCAAAGCAAGTTTTCTTAATAATTCTTCATTGACCACTACTTTGTTTACATACTGACTGTCGCGCAATGAATCTGGAACATATTCTGCTTGCTGTGGAATGCGCCCACTTAGTAGTTGCAAGCCATAGAAAGAATAAAATCGATCGTCTCCATAAATAGCGCAAACAGGTTGGCTCTCACCGTTTTCAGTCTGGCTTATCATGTTCCACCAATGGTCATCACTAATCGGAGATGATCGAGAAAGGGAAGCATCTTTCACGCTCGCAATCTGTTGCAAGCCGTTCGCAAATTCTTGCGCTTTCTTGGCGTTTAGAATTTCAACATTAATGATATTGTCTTTTTCAAAACCTAAATCCTTATCATGTACGTATCTTGCTTGTTGTGCAATCAGCAGCACAGCAATAAACAATACAGAGGAAACAACAAATTGTGTAACCACCAGTATTTTTCGTAACAGCGATGATCCTTGCACGCCACCTCCTGTGGAATTGGATTTAAGCGTAACAACAGGATTAAATTTAGCAATCACCCAAGCTGGATAAATTCCAGCAAATAGGATCGTTAAAAGTAAACCCGCGAATAAAACAGCAATGGTTACAGGGGACTGCAATGGTTGAAGTGTAATTCCTTTCTCCAATAAATTGTTAACAGCGTGAAGGGACACGTAAGCTATCGCTATTGCTAAAAGGGCAGAAATGAAAACCAATATCCCTGCCTCCCCCAAAAACTGAATGATCACTTGGCTTCTTTGTGCGCCAATCGACTTGCGAATTCCTATTTCCTTGCCTCTTGTAAAAGCTTGTGCCGTAGATAGATTTAAGAAATTGATGCAAGCCAGCACAAGAACAATGACACCGATGCCAATAAAAAACCAAAGCCAAGAACGACTGATTGCCCTGACCCACGGCCCACCACCAAAACGATCTTTATCAAAATGAATTTTTTGCAAAGGCTGTATTTCAAAATTAGCTTTGATTTTTTTATTCAATGATGGAGCTGAGTTGATATTCTTGTTGGCTATCTTTTGCAATTGACGCTCAACATCCTTTGGGTTTATATTTTCATTTAGAACAATATAAGTAGAAGCTGAGATTTTAGTCCAGGCAAAATCACCGAAGTACCACATATCTCCATTATCCAAAAACTCTGCATTGTCAACATAAGAGATTAACATGGATGAAGGCAGGTTAGTATTGGGCGGCATATCTCTAATCACTCCCGCAACGGTAATGATAAATTTACTTTTGTACTTGAAAGTTTTTCCAATTGGGTCTTCCTTTCCATAAAATTTTTCCGCGATACTTTCAGTCAGCAATGCTTGATAGGGTGTTGCCAATGCTTTGCGTGCATCACCTTGCAACACATCTATATCGAAAACATCCAGAAACTCAGGCTCGACCACCAATACATGCTCTTGCTTAAAAAGTTTTTGAGGGTTTATTTCCACTACCGTTTTGAAGTGTGCACGCGTCAACGATACCTTTTCAATCCCCGTCACCTCTCTTCGGATCGTTTCTGCTAGCGGAGTGGGCGTAGCATAGAGGTCAATTTTTATTCCTCCATCTAAAAATGATGAGTTGACACGATAGATGCGATCTGCCTTGGTATGATACGAATCAAAACTTGATTCATAGTGAACGAACAGGCCAATCAAGAGGAACACGCTCATGCCGAGCGTCAAGCCAATTACATGCAGCCCAGAATTTACCTTTTGCCTAAGCAAGTGCCGCACGGTGAAACGAAGATTGCTGATGATCATATATCCTGAGTTTAGTCCTACTGAAAACCTATTCCTCAACAAAATCCCTGGTCTGAAAAATTTTAACGTATTCCACACTAATTTTCTATTCGCTTTCTTCTCTCCCACCAACTTCACATCTTCATCAAACTGCTCCAGCAAATCTCCTTCAATGCTTTCGTACAAGCTTGATGGACAGAACCAGGCGAGGAAGCGGAATGCGAGTTTTGGTGGATGGTCTTTCATACTACCGAAGAGTTTTCGTTATATTTGTTAATTGAATCATGCGTTATGAAAACAATTACTTTAGAGGTGAGTGATGAACTGGCAGACAAGTTTAACAACATAGAAAAAATCAAAAGGGAGATGATGCTGAAACTGCTGGTGGATCGAATGACGGACTCCTCATCATTGAGCGACTTGCTCGCATTTTCAGCCTCACAAGCCGAGCAACAAGGCATGAACGATAAGCTACTTGCAGAACTTTTGAAAGATGAATAGATGAGAGTGGTAGTTGATTGCAATGTGCTCATCAGTGCCGCTCTTTCTAAAACTGGTGCCTCTGCACAAGCCATTAAGCGGGCAGAGGATTTCCACCAAATAATCTTATCAGAAAAAACTCTTCGCGAGTTTTCTGACACCCTGCTCAAAACTAAATTTGATAAATATTTTCGCCCTATTGACGTTCGCTTTGCGATCATATCTCGATATTCCAGTAAGTGCGAATTGATTGTGCCTTTCCATCGCGTTAAGGTTTGTCGCGACCCCAACGATGACATGTACCTCGAACTCGCTCTTTCTGGCAAAGCCAACTGCGTCATCACAGGCGACCCTGATCTGTTAGTTCTGCATCCATTTGAAAATATTCCGATCATTTCACCAAAAGATTTTTTAAATCGATTTTAGCATAGAGTCAATTTTTAATTCCCTGCTACCTTTAATTGAGGTATCAACTTCCACAACTGCTGTTGTTGCTCCTTCATCGCGCGCAACATCGCCAGCCCTGCATTGGTGATGGTAAAAATTCTCTTTCGCCTCCCTCCTCTTGCGTTGGTAGCTCCGCCCATGCTCGACTTTACATAACCTTTGTCTTCTAATCTATACAGCGTAACATGCACGGCACTGAGGTTGGACGTGCGCCCTACCCGCTCTTTTATCTCGTTGACAATGGCGTTGCCATACGCGTCTTCTTGCAAGATGCCCACCATAGTAAGCACTAATTCTTCAAACTCGCCCAAGTATTCCTTTGCCATTTGTATATATTTTGTAAGACAAATCTACTGATTAGTTTATATTTTGCTAAAGAAATGAAGTAAAATTACTTTTGACTTGACTACAATTTTAAGGCTTAGCCACAAGCCGCTTGTGGCTTGTAGCCAGAACCTCTTTTGCTTGTTCTTTAATTTATTCGTAATTCTGTGATCCAATAATTCATATAATTATGAAAAAGACTTCACTACTACTCCTTGCCATTTTATTCTCGCTCAGTGGATTTTCAATTGTTAAGCTGCCAAAAATATTGGGGGATAACATGGTGCTGCAGCGCAACAAACCCATTACTATTTGGGGTTGGGCAGAGGCCAACGAAAAAGTCAGTGTTCAATTCAACAAGCAATCCAAAATAACCAAAGGCGATAAGTTGGGCAAATGGAGTGTGGTGCTTTCACCAGAAGTGGCGGGCGGCCCTTTTCAACTAGTGATCAAAGGAAAAAATATTATCACGCTATCCAACATCTTAATTGGTGAAGTGTGGGTTTGCTCTGGGCAATCAAACATGGAGTGGCCTGTACATGGCGCGAACAATCCCGCTGAGGAAATTCGTAACGCAAACTATCCTGCCATCCGCCATTTCACAGTAACAAAAGCAGTATCTACAAATCTAGAAAGTGATGTAGTTGGAGGTGAGTGGAAAACCTGTTCGCCCCAAACGGTTGGAGACTTCACCGCTATCGGTTATTTTTTCGCAAGAGAGCTTTATCAAAAATTGAACATCCCTGTTGGGCTTATCAACACATCGTGGGGAGGCACTCACTCTGAAACATGGACGAGCCGCGAAGCCTTTGAGCAAAGTGCAGAGTTCAAAGACATGATTGCTACCATGCCCAAACTTGATTTAGAAGCATTGGCAAAGCAACGCAGTGAAATGATGATGAAAAAATTAAAAGCCATGAACATTCTTTTACCTGCCAAAAATGTAGAGCAATGGAAGCAGAATGAATGGAGCGATGCTGATTGGAAGACCATGCCCCTGCCCCATCGATGGGAGGAACAAGGACTTGCCGACTTTGATGGCTTGGTCTGGTTTAGAAAAACAGTTTCAATAACTGCTGCTGATGCTGGGAAAGAAGCCAACCTTGAGTTGGGGATGATTGATGATTCGGATGATAGTTATGTGAATGGAATCCTAGTTGGCTCCATCAAAGGACGCTACAATGAGAAAAGAAAATATAAAATACCTGCTGGCATTTTGAAGGAAGGAAAAAATACGATTGCTGTGCGCGTGGAAGATTATGGTGGCGGTGGTGGTTTGTGGGGCGAGGCCAGCGATATGAAATTGACTACTGCATCCAATGTTGTTATTGATCTTACTGGCAATTGGGCATTTAACATTGAAGACGTGTTGAATGGCGGCAATACAGTTGGTCCAAATGAGTACCCAAGTTTGCTGTTCAATGCCATGCTCAATCCTATTACAAATTATGCTATTGAAGGTGCTATCTGGTACCAAGGCGAATCCAATGCAGGAAGGGCGCACCAATATCGCACGGCATTTCCATTGATGATACAAGATTGGCGCAACCATTTTAAGCAAGGTGATTTTCCATTTTATTTTGTACAACTGGCAAGTTTCAATGCAGATAATGGCACAAGTGAACACGGCAGCACGTGGGCCGAATTGCGCGAAGCACAATCATCAACACTTTCGCTGCCCAATACAGGCATGGCTGTAACAACTGATATTGGCGAAGCCACCGACATCCATCCGCGAAACAAACAAGACGTAGGCAAGCGATTGGCGGCTATTGCATTGAAGCGAGTTTACTCTCAAACAAATGTTGACAGCGGTCCCGTATTCAAATCAATGAATATAAACGGAAACAAAATCAATCTCTCGTTTACTGAAACGGGAAGTGGACTATGGACTCGCGATAAATACGGTTACCTAAAAGGTTTTGAAATGGCTGGCACCGATCAGAAATTTAAGTATGCGAAAGCGTGGATAGAAAATAATCAGGTGATTGTCTCTTGCGAAGGCATCGCGAACCCCATTGTCGTTCGTTATGCATGGGCAGATAATCCAGAAGACGCCAATCTATTTAACAAAGAAGGATTTCCTGCTTCGCCCTTCCGCACAGATACGTGGAAAGGAATTACGGAGGGAGTCAAATTTAAGATCGAATGATCAATAAATCTTTTTAAGAGTCTTGCCACGATTGCGAGTCGTAGCAAGACTAATCGACTAATCTGTTGATGTAAAGCTGAGAGGTTCGCTAAAAAAAAATTCATGCTGGCATTGTGAAGGAACTTCAATCACGCGCCTCGCCTGATTGAAGCCAGAAAATGGAAAGTGTATACGGTGATAAATAGTTTATTGACAAATAAGAAATTGACAAAATGTAGGTTATAATACAATCGAGCGTTGTCAACTGTTTTTTTGTCAATCGTCAACTCATTATTAAAGTATCGACTTACTTGAACCCCTCGGCTCAAAGGTCATTAACTTGTTGCGCTCTGTTTGTAACTCACGCGAAAGCTTTACTTGTTTTTCCAACGCTCTCTTTTTATAGTCTTCAAACTCGTGGCTCAAGAGATTGACGGTTTCCATTTTCTCTTTCATAGAAGTGTACATTAGTTTTAGTTTTCCAGTGATGGCGGCAATTGCTACCAATTGCCCAACCGCTATCAACAGTACCAGCGTGATGAAAAGTGATTTGGTGAAATTGATGCCGAAAAAAGAAATATGTGTGCTATCATAAACAACGGTTTCCATAGATGCTTGTATCTGTGCCACTGCCGCCTTTTGTGTAGCTACTTCATTTTCTAATTGAGCGATCACTTCGTTGGCGTTCGCAAATTTGGACTTTTGATTTTTAATGGAGTCCAGCGTTATTCTCCACATGCCATCCAAGATTCCTTCTTTGATTACTTTATAATCTTGAAAAGTTTCAGAGGATTTTTTGATACTGACATACCGATCTTGCAACGTCATTGTTTTAGTATCAGGTGTAGGCACAACTGGTGCAGACTGACTAAAAGATGCAGTTGAGATTAATGCGACAAGAAAAATAATAACAATCTTTTTCATAGATTTTTTCCTTTTGGAAATACGAACTTAGATGGTGATAACGAGATTATTAAGGAGTTGAAGACTAATCAGTCAAATTAATCGACTAATGAGATGTTATGAGCGGTGAAGGTAAATGAGTTCGCTAATAAATGGCTACGCGCCTCATGTCTCATGCTACAGGCTGCTTGTAGCCAAAAACCACATTGTTTAAGTTGCTCAGAAAAAATAAAGCTATCCCTTCAACAATTTAAAAGAATGTGACCACTGGTTATTGATAAACCCCGGAATACACCAGAGCATGCAAAGTGGTTCAATTGCACGGGCAGATTCTACCTTGCCCATGTCCACCGTTTCCCAACCGAAGAGGTCTAGTATCTCGTTGGTTTCCTTTTTTGCAGAATCATTGTTGCCGCAGATAAACATGGATGGCTTTCCAGCCGGGTAAGACGGGTTCACCATCAAGTGAGCTCCTACACTATTAAATGCTTTTACAAATCCAGCAGATGGTGCAGCTTTCTGCAATTTCTCCATCAGCGATTCATTCAAGTCAGTAAAATATTTCAACACACCATTTACAGGTGGTGCATCTGCAATGGGGTTGGTGGTATCAATGATTGTCTTTCCACTCAACTGAATATGAACAGACTTCACCAAACTCTCAGCACTATTTCCTTTCACTGCTAGAATAATAATCTCGCCAAACTTAGCCGTCTCTTCTACAGAACCAACCTTTGCAATACCAGCAGATTTCGATTTCCATTCGGCTAGCTTAGAAGCATCACGTGTGCCGAGCATTACCTCGTATCCATATTTTAAAAAACCATTGCCTAATGCTTGAGCTACTTGTCCTGAACCAAGTATTCCAATTTTTTTCATTGTATTGGGTTTCTAATTCTCAAATCTTAATCTCTGTCAAGTCTTAATCTCACTTCAGGCGTCAAGACACCTCCCAGGTGTCAGACGCCTCTTTCAAATCTCAAATCTCACATCTAAAATCTCAAATCTCACATCTCACATCTACCATCTTTAAACCGCCAACTTCACCTTCACCGCATTTGGCCCCTTATGCCCCATCTCCACTTCAAAAGTTACTTTGTTGTTGTCTTTGATCGGGTCGAGCAATCCATTGGCATGCACAAAAATACTTTCTTGTGTTTCTTGGTCTTTGATAAACCCATATCCTTTCGATTCGTTGAAAAAAGTAACGATGCCCTTTCGTATCACATCCATCACCACATCCACACGTTTGGGCACCCCAATCTGTATGTCTTCCGCCCGCACCGATGATTCCCTTCTAATGCCCGTAGGTGGTGTTGAACTCAAATTCCCGTATTCATCCACATACGCAATCATGTCATTAAAGCTCGTCCCTTCCTTCGCGTTAGCCTTTCTCTCCTCCTTCTTCTGTTCTTTGTCCTGTCTCTTCTTCAGTCTCTTCTTCTCCATTTCCTTCTTGTTCCAGGTGTCTTGCGATTTAGCCATAGTTTTTATTAGTGGTTTATCCCGCAAGGTACGTTTTAGTAGAGAAAACCCAATCATTTAATCGAAATAGAAATTCCTAACTATCCAAAAAGTAGTTAGATTTAACCTGTGCAACACTATTTTTTAAAATATAGAGGCTTGCCCACCGAAGCTTTAGTGAAGGTGGGCGGCCTGGCCACTCGAGGCGATGTGGCCAACGGGCTATTCGCTACAAGTCCGACCGCCCACAAACCCAACACACTTCGGGCTTTTCGCTACTATCCCTGGCCGATGGTACCTATTCATCACATCAAAACTTCTTAACAAATAATGTATCTAACCATTCATCAAGTCTCAATTAGTCAATCAGTCGGATCAGTCGTGGCACGACTGAT
>JAYWHU010000072.1:0-3939 GCA_043777495.1 Cyclobacteriaceae bacterium
TTTGTCTCATATTTTTCAAGACATTTTCAGGATCTGTAAAAACAGCCAAGCCATTTTTTTTGGTTTTTTACCAAAACCGAGTTTTTAAGGGACGACTAAATAAACAGAGAGATAAAAATGAACAAACATCCTATGGTTCGACATACGAGGTGTAATAAGCCGTAGCATACGGCTATCTACTAAGGCAGAAAATCTTTGAATGTTGGGATAAAAGAAACCCCAAACCTTGTCAAGTTAAGCCTATCGAAACCAGCTTGTGGCTTTTAGTATACTAGAAGCCACAAGCTCAGTATGACATTCTTATTTAGGTTTTTAAGATGACCTTAATAGCGATCACAAATCACAAAACTCTAGTTAGGTTTATAATACCCCATCGCCTCTGGCATCCAACCGTTCAGTTGGCTGATGCGCGTATCATCGGATGGGTGGGTGGACATAAATTCGGGCGGCTTCTGACCGGTTGCCCCAGCAGTCATGCGCTCCCAAAATCTGGGTGCTTGCTGCGGGTCGTAGCCTGCCATCGACATAAAAATTAAACCAATATGGTCAGCTTCTGATTCATGCTGGCGAGAGAACTTTAACATTCCTAATTCAGCTCCCGTACCCACTGCTTGCATAAAAATCTGCTGCGTCATTGTTGGGTTACTGCCCATTGCCGCACCCAGTGTAGAAAATCCAAATTGTTGAAGCAGTCCTTGGCTCATGCGCTCGCGCCCGTGGTTAGCAATGGCGTGTGCCACCTCATGGCCCATTACCACAGCAACGCCCGTTTCATCTTTGCAGATAGGAAGGATGGCAGTATAAAAAGCAACCTTGCCACCTGGCATGCACCAGGCATTTACTGTCTTGTCATCTTGAATCAAATTGAACTCCCATGCAAAACCAGCCAGTTGATCGGATGCGTTGATCTTGGCCATATACTGCTCTACACCCTTCTGAATTTTCGCGCCCACGCGTTTGATCATCGCCACCTGTTCTTGATTGGTGGAGAGCGGACCCTTTTTCAATACCTCTTGATATTGTGTTGCGGACATAGCGTTAATCTCAGAGCTTGAAACCAAGTCGAGTTGCTTGCGACCTGTAAGTGGCACAGTGGCACATCCATAAAGCAAAAGAACAACTATAAATACGGAGATATTTTTTTTAATCATAATAGAAGGTTTAGTATTCATTACCCAAAGATAAAACCGTTAATCATAATAAGTATGAAAAAACAAGTCGAAAACAGGTAATAGCCTAAGATTGTTTATAAATTTGCTGAAACTAACTGCTTCCATGAGGATTTTTGCCATCGGCCGCAATTATGCGGAACATATACAAGAACTGAACAACGAACGACCTGACGAGCCAGTCATTTTTACCAAGCCAGATACCGCTGTACTACGCAACAACGCCCCCTTTTATTATCCGTCTTTCTCAACAGATGTTCACCACGAGGTGGAATTAGTGCTCCGCATCTGTAAAGAAGGAAAGAATATTGAAGAAAAGTTTGCCTCAAAATATTACGATGCTATTGGCGTGGGCATCGACTTTACCGCGCGCGATATTCAAACTAAATTGAAAGCCAAAGGCTTGCCATGGGATATTGCCAAAGGATTCAATGGCTCTGCTCCCATCTCAGACAAGTTTATACCCGTTGATCAATTCAAAGATATCAAGAACATTAACTTCAAGTTGGAAGTGGATGGGCAATTAAAACAACAAGGCAATACGAATCTGTTACTTTTTTCGTTTGATTATATTATCTCTTATTTATCGAAATTTTTTACACTGCGCACCGGAGATTTGATTTTTACGGGAACCCCCAAAGGCGTGGGGCCAGTGTCGATTGGAAACAAATTAACCGCATACATTGAAGATGAGAAGTTGTTGGAATTTGAGGTCAAGTAAATTTTTGCTTACTGTTTTTTTTGTTTTTTTTTCAGCGGGCGCAATGGCACAATTCAGTTTGGCAGACAAACTATTGCCGCCTAAATCCATAGAGCTTTCGCCCTACCTTTTCCCCGTCAACCCGGGCCAACCCAATTTTTTGGCTGGCACAATGGGAGAATTGCGATCCACCCATTTTCATGCAGGCATTGATGTGCGCACCAATAATATGGTTGGAGTTCCTATTCTGTCTACCCAGCAAGGATACATCTCTCGAATAATTGTGGGAGCGTATGGATACGGCAATGCCATGTTCATTGCGCACCCTGACGGGCACACTTCGCTGTATGGGCATCTCGATAGATTCAAAGGGGCGATAGCAGATCACATTATAAAAGAACAGTACAAGAGAAAATCATTTGAAATCAATCTTGAATTTGACTCCAATCAATTTAAGATCAATCGAGGAGATACGATAGGACTATCAGGTAATACAGGAGGATCGAGCGGGCCGCACCTTCATTTTGAAATCCGTGATTCCAACAATGAGGCATTGAATCCATTAGCTTTTGGGTTTAAGGAAGTATCCGACAACCTAGCTCCTATTGCTTTCAAAGTAGCATTAACTACGCTTGATATTAATTCACGGGTTAATGATCGGTTTGGTCGCTACGAATTTAGCCTGATCCGATCTGGAAAATTAGCATCACTGCCCTTTCCTATTTTTGCTACGGGAAAGATTGGGGTAGAAATTTTAGCCCACGATAAAATTGATATCTCACAATTCCGCTGTGGCATCAATCACATAGAGATGCGGGTTGATAGCACCCGTATTTTCACACAGCAAATCAGTAAGATCAATTTTGAAGAGACCTCAGATATTGTGGCTCTCATGGATTACAAGTCACTAAAGACCAAGGGAAGTCGTTTCAATCGGCTTTATATAGCAGATGGCAATCCTCTTAAATTTTATGAGGGCGTGGTATCGAAAGGTGCAATTGAAATGAAAGAAGGGCAGCGACAAGTGCTGATAAAATTGCGAGATAACGCTGGCAATGAAAGCAATGTAAAATTTTCGCTGAAGACAGACCCGATCACCAACCAAGTCCCTTTCTTAGATCCGATGCTCAAGCCCATTGATTACGATATTCAAGAAAATACACTTATTGTAAGCTCAAAAACATGTGCCTCTAAAAAACCATCAACCGCCAGATTGTTTTCCAAAGACAAAGTAGAAGAATTAACACCCAACTACTTCAGTGCAAACAAACAAGTTTACTTGATCGATCTGCGCAAAACACTTCCTGATTCCATCAAGAGTTGTTCGGGTTCAATTCGTTTTGACTTTAAAGACATGATTCCATCTGGTACTGATTACGATTATTACAGCGATCTACTCGATATTAAATTCAAGAACGGAAACTTGTATGACACACTCTATCTCAACACAAGTTACGATACGTTGAGCAAAAGAGAAAAATTCACTATTGGCTCACTCACTACTCCTCTGCATAATTCTATTTCTGTAACCGTGAAACCAAAGAAGCAATATAAGGCCGATGGCAAAACTGCCGTCTATCACATAGAGGGCAAACGCTTTGAGTACCAAGGTGGGCAGTGGATGAGCAATCGAATTCAATTCAACACGCACGAACTAGGAGAGTTTACTTTGTTGGCTGATACCATCCCTCCCACCATCAGCCGTATTAATTGCAATGGCAACTCAGTGCGCTTTCGCACAATGGATAATCTTTCTGGCATCGCCAGCTTTGAAGCAAACATTAATGGAGAATGGTTGTTACTGAAATACGACTATAAAAGCGGGATACTCCAATCCGAAAAACTAGATAAAAAGAAATTGTTGCAAGGAGACTTTGAGTTAAAGGTGAAAGATAGAGCAGGGAATGAGAGGACTTATAAGCAGATAATACCGTAATGATTTGTCCCCGCGAAACGCTGGGCAGGGATTTGTGATTCGTGATTTGTGATTTGTGATTTGTGATTTGTGATTTGTGATTTGTGATTTGTGATTTGTGATTTGTGATTTGTGATTTGTGATTTGTGATTTGT
>JAYWHU010000073.1:0-51080 GCA_043777495.1 Cyclobacteriaceae bacterium
TATCCATGTCATTGATGTTTGTTTGCACTACAAAAATGACATTAAAAAAAGGGTGGGAGGAATCCCATCCTTTAATTATTTAGTCGGACAACAATGATATAGAATGTTCAATCTGCGTTCTTGCTTCTTCAACTTGCTTGGTCTTAACATTCGTGAGTGAATACATCTGCTTGTAAATGGGTCGATAGAGCACAACTGACAGTAACATGCCCGCCATCATAATAAATTTTCGCCCTACCCTATCAGACAATGCACCGAAGAACACAAACAACGGTGTGCCTATCAGCAAGGCCGTTGCCATGATGTAGTTGGATTGCACATATTCTAGTTGACAGGTCTTTTGAATAAATGAGAGCGCGTAGAATTGTCCGGTGTACCAAACCACGCCTTGCCCTGCGGCTGCGCCAAAGAGGGCAATCAACACGAGCTTCAAATTTTCTTTCTTGCCAAAACTTTCTTTGATGGGGTTAACAGATGTTTTTCCTTCGGCCTTTAGCTTGGCGAATAAAGGAGACTCGCTCATGCGCAAGCGGATAAAAATGGAAACGCCCACTAACAATGAAGAGAGTATAAATGGAATCCTCCATCCCCAACTAGAAAATGCCTCTACTCCTACTGATTGACGAACCAGCAAAATCACACCCAATGAAACAAACAATCCAAGCGTGGCCGTGATTTGAATGAAGCTGGTGTAGAATCCTCGCTTGCCTTCGGGTGCGTGCTCGGCCACATAAGTAGCGGCACCGCCATATTCCCCGCCAAGGGCAAGACCTTGTAGCAAGCGAAGCAGCAACACAATGATCGGTGCGAACACTCCAATGCTTTCATAGTTGGGCACAAGGCCGATGGCAAATGTCGAACCACCCATCAGCACGAGTGTAACTAAAAAAGTATATTTCCTTCCAACCTTATCGCCCAGCCTACCAAAGACCAACGCACCAAACGGGCGCACAATAAAGCCCGCAGCAAACGTGGCGAGTGTGGAAAGAAAAGCCGCGGTAGGATTTGTCTTAGGAAAAAACTGTTCTGATAAAATAGTAGCGAGGCTACCGAAAATAAAAAAGTCGTACCACTCGATCAGCGTGCCTACGGATGAGGCGGTGATGACTGACCAGAGTTTTCCTTTTTCTTCTTTGGTTAGGACTTGGGGAGTAGGCATTGGAACTTAGGGATTAGGACTCGGGACTTAGGGCTTGGAGAGTAGGTGCACTCCTTGTGTCAAGTTAACGGAGTAAAAATTAGGTTCTTTTTTGAAAGTAGCAACATACTGGTCGAGCACTTTTTCTTGAAATGATTTGATGGCATCTTTTCTGATTAGGTTAATCGTGCACCCTCCAAAGCCACCACCCATCTGGCGCGCGCCCAACACAAAAGTTTTCTCCTCTTCGGCAAGAGAAACTAAAAAATCAGATTCCTCACAACTCACTTCATACGCTTGGCTCAAGCCCCAGTGCGTTTCAAACATCAGCTTGCCAAATTCTTTCAATTCCTTTTTTTTCAAATGCGCTGCCGCTCGTTGTGTTCGGCTTATCTCTTCTACAATGAATAGGCATTTGACAAAAGTATCTTCCCCTAATACATTTTGGTATTCGTATAACATTGCTCGGGAAACATCCCGTAAGGAAACCACGCTAGGGTTTTTTTCTTGCATCAACCGAACACCTCGTTCACACGTTTCGCGCCTTTCGTTATAAGCCGAAGACGCCAAATTGTGCTTTACTTTCGTATCAATAAGCAATAGCGAATAGTCACCCAGTTGGACGGGGATCACTTCATGTCTCAATGCGCGACAGTCTAAGAGCAAAGCCGAATCTTTCACTCCTAACAAACTTGCATACTGATCCATGATGCCGCATTGCAATCCTACAAATTCATGCTCTGCATATTGCGCTATCTTCGCCAACTCCACTCGATTCAATCCACATTTAAAAATTTCATTCAACCCAAAAGCAAAACCACTACACAGTGCGGCCGAAGAAGAAAGCCCTGCACCTGCAGGAATGTTTCCACCAAAAACACAATCCACACCGTGAATGGGAAGACCTTTTCTCTCAAAGGCATCCATCACACCCATCAGATAGTTGACCCATGTCTCGCCAGGATTCAGGTCGTGGATGGAAAAAGAAATTCCTTCTTCCATATCCAATGAAAACACATTGCATTTATCATGGCCGCTTGGCGCAATCGCAAAATAAATAGCCCGATCAATGGCAGCAGGCAATACAAAGCCTTCGTTGTAATCGGTATGCTCACCAATGAGATTGATGCGGCCAGGGGCCATCACCATCATTGGCTCAATATAAAATCTTTCCTTAAAAACAGCAGCGACTGATTTACCTATACTTGACATTGTACAAGTATAGTGATCTATGGATTGAAACCCAAACCAATTTTGCCCCAGCAGGGCAGCGTGTCTATAGGATTGAAGTGGAAAGATAGTCAAGTTCAATAGGAGCTCTCTATAAATAATATTTTAAATAGCAATTTGAATTTTCGCACCTACGATGTAGAATTGTATTCTAACCTACTTATTTTTTATATGGCAAATACATTTTCTCAAATTTACTTGCAGTTTGTATTCTCGGTTAAAAATAGAGAATCACTTATTTCAAAGAATAACAAAGAAGAACTGCATAAATACATAACAGGATTGGCACAAAATCGAAAGGCAAAAATGCTTGCTGTCCATTGCATGCCAGATCATCTTCACATGTTTGTAGGATTTAAGCCAACTGTTCTTATCTCAGATTTTGTGAAAGAGATCAAGGTGGAGAGCAACGAGTTTATAAATGACAAAAAATGGGTCAAGGGACGATTTAGTTGGCAAGAGGGATATGGTGTATTTTCCTATTCACACTCTCACATTGGTGCTGTCATCAATTATATTCACAATCAAGAAAAGCATCATCATAAAAAAACATTTAAGGAGGAGTATCTTGAGATATTAAGGAAGTTTGAGATTCCATTTGAAGACAAGTATGTATTTGAGTTTATTGAATGAGATAGCAGGCTCTTTCGATGTTATGCAACAGGTCTTATCTATATGCTAAACTTTCGAAAACTAAAATAGTAAAATTAATCAGTGCAGCTCCAGAGGAGCAACCTGTTTATAGAATTTGAAAAGTGTGTGCAGTCAAGCTCCATCGGAGCTTCCTATTACGGTAAATTCATTATGATACAATTCGATAGTTGCTTAAGTTCATAGGTAGCTCCTACGGAGCTAAGGCCTTCTGCACTAACTTCCTATATACAGGTTGCTCCTACGGAGCATTATGCGGGAAACCTAACCCCAAAACCGAACACTTAAAAACAAATACGAACAGGTGGCAGGAAATAATCCCTCATGAAACGAAAATTTACCACATCATGACATTGGTACACGCTTTGCCAAATCTAAGCAAAATCAGACCTCCATGTTTAAACACTACGCTATCCATTTCTATAGAAACCTAAAAAGACAAAAGCTCTTCGCCTTCATCAATATCCTTGGGCTTACGGTTGGCATCGCAAGTTCGCTGCTGATTTATCTCTACGCTCGTCATGAATTTAGTTATGATCGATTCCATACCAATGCCGACAATATCTATCGCGTCAATCAGACTTTTATTTGGGGCGAAAGCACCGACAATGAGTTTGCCTCTACAGGCCCGGGCGTAGCATACGCAGTGAAGGAAGAAATACCCGAAGTGAAATTAATCACCAGTATTCATACGCCTGGTGATTTTTTGGTTTCCTATACCAATACTAAAAATGAAGTGATCTCTTTTGAGCAAACCGATGTATTGGCCGCTGATACCAACTTCTTCAAAATGTTCAACTTTCCATTGGTGAAAGGCGATGCAGCTTCAGCACTACAACAAGCTAATACTATTGTGCTAACTGAATCAACAGCTAAAAAATATTTTGGCAACGAAGAGCCAATGGGCAAATTGATATTGATGGGTGCAGGTGAAAACCAAAAGACATATGAGGTAACAGGTGTGGCCAAAGACTTACCAACCAACACGTACCTTCAATTTGATATGCTCATGTCAATGAACAGTTTACCGCAAATAAAAAAGCTGTATTGGAGTTGGATATGGACACAATTGGAAACATACGTTTTGCTTGATGATAACGCCAACATTGAAACCGTAAAAGCAAAATTAGCAACCATCCCGCGCAAACATGCAGAGGCCACTCTTCAACGGACAATGAACATGTCGTTTGACGATTATATCAAATCAGGGAAAAACTGGGAATTGTTTCTTCAACCTATCACGGGTATTCACTTGCCAGCAAAGATTGTCTACAACCGCTTGATCAATGATAGCAACATAAAAATCATCTACTCACTGATTGGCGCAGCTATTTTTATCATTCTCCTATCGTGCGTTAACTTTATGAATTTATCTACTGCTCAATTTACTAAGAGAATCAAAGACGCGAGCGTTAGAAAAATACTAGGACTAGGAAAAGCAGAGTTAAGCATTGGCTATTTTATGGAAGCATTCATCTTTTGTTCGATTGCTTTGTTGATCGCATTGGCTTTGATTCAAATCTTGCTACCGGGTTTTAATCTTTTGGTGGGGAGGGAATTACAAATTAGTTTATTGAGCGACCCTCGCCTGCTCATAACATTGCTAGCATTAGTTTTATCAATGAGCCTTTTATCGGGAAGTTACCCTGCGATCTTTCTCAGTGCGTTCAATCCTATTGAGGCCATGAAAGGGAAATTGAGAACTGGCAAGGAAGGCAAATCATTTAGAAATGGTCTTGTTGTCTTTCAATTCAGTGTATCCATTGCACTCATCATTTGTACAGCAGTGGTGTTTCAGCAATTGAAATTTGTTTCAGAAAAAGATTTGGGATTTGATAAAGAAAACTTAGTAGTACTCAGCCATGCCGAGCGGTTAAGCGATGGAGAAAGCACTGTCAACTCCGCACTCAATGTACCGGGAGTAGTGAGTGCTTCGCTTTGTACTTCCGTGCCGCCCAATACATTTGGTGGCGATAAGTTCGGTGCCGAAGGCATGGGAATAAATACTTTTTCGCTCAACTTCACTTCTGCTGATGAACAATATCTTTCTACATTGAGTATCAAGTTGAAGTATGGAAGAAATTTTTCATTAAATACACCTGGTGATAATAATCGAGTGATACTCAATGAAGCAGCCATAAAGAAAATCGGGTGGGACTTGAATGAATCAGTGATCGGAAAGAAAATAGAATCTCCTGGAGGAGAAGTACGCTTTGAAGTGATTGGCGTGGTGGAAGATTATCATTATTGGTCGCTGGGCAATCCCATTGAGCCAATGGCTATTTTCCATATAAAAAATAAAAATCTATTTGGCACTGGCGATAAACAATATGTAGTACTTCGCATTGAAGGGCAAACTAGCGCAGCATGGGACAAAACAATCGTCTCGTTAAATACTTTGTGGAAAGAAAAAGCCGGTGACGTTGCTTTCGACTACTCCTTTGTTGACCAGTCTTTCGCCAATACGTTTAAAGCAGAGAAAAATTTTGGCAAAACGCTAACGGTAATGGCGAGCCTTGGGATATTGATCGCAGCATTGGGCTTACTTGGCATGATTGTCTATACATTAGAACAACGCACGAAAGAAATTGGAATTAGAAAAGTTTCAGGTGCTTCCGTCAAGGATATTTTGATTTTGATATCCAAAGGCTACACCAAACTTATCCTCATCGCCTTCTTCATTGGTGCCCCACTCTCTTATTGGTTAATGACGAAGTGGCTGCAAGATTTCACCTATCACATTTCACCTTCACCTTACATTTATGTTTTTGCTGGAGTAGGAACGTTGCTAATCGCTTTGCTGATTACAAGCTATCATTCCATCAAAGCTGCGCTGATTAATCCCGTGGAAGTGTTGAAGGACGAGTGATGGAATTCTCTAAAACTTTTTTAACAACCGATTTAGATAAATGTTAGAGCCTAATCTAGAATTTATTGAAAATTTGATGTTCAAAAACTAAGCTAGTACACTATAATCATATTCACGGAAATTTTTATCTTTGCTTCGAATTTCAAATCAAGAATAAGAGGCGTATGAAGAGCTTTGTTTCCAACTCAACAGAATCAACCAGGATGTTCAAAAGCGGCTACTTGGAAATATTTTCCAAAGTCCACTACAGCATTCCACTTTTTATCTTCATTCCCACCATCCTTTATTTTGGTTGGATGGGAATGACCGTTGAGGGGATAACTACTTCTGGCATCTTACTGAGCATCTTAGCTGGCTTACTTATATGGACGCTCACAGAATATGTGCTCCATCGCTTTGTTTTTCACTTCATCCCAGATTCGGGTTGGGGCAAAAGATTGCATTTTATTTTTCATGGTGTGCATCACGACTATCCCAATGATGCGATGCGTTTGGTAATGCCGCCCTCTATGAGCATCCCATTGGCTACATTATTCTATTTTCTGTTTAGGGCAACTCTACCAGCCTTGTACCTCAATAGTTTTTTTGCCGCTTTCCTCACGGGATATTTATGCTATGATATGTTTCACTACGCTTTCCATCATGGCAACTTCAACAATCCGATCCTGAAAAAATTGAAGCAGCACCACATGCTCCATCATTATACCGATTCAGATCATGGATACGGTGTTACTTCTATACTGTGGGATATCATCTTCCGTTCTGAGATCAAGAAAAAATAAGTAATTAACAAAAGGCAAAGGGCAAGAGGCAATTAGCAAGAGGCAATTTGCCTTTTGCCTTTTGCCCCTTGCTTCTTAATTAACTCACCTCTCGAAAAATTTTAAGCCCATTGGCATAAAGTCTTTCCCATTGCATTGCTTTTATTTGTATATCGGGTAAATAAACCGACACCTATGAAAGCTCTTCTCAGCATTTTACTCTTTTCAATTTCCGTTTTTTCACTAGCGCAAACTAAATCGCTCATCGGCTTCACCAAAGAAACAGCCGATGTTCAACTAAAGGCCGAGGAGAAATTCGACAGTTATCTAAAAACAAAAAATATTGACGATTGGATAAAACACCTATCAGCACGGCCACACCATGTAGGTTCGCCTTACGGCAAAGCTAATGCAGAGTTTATGCGCGACCTTTTTAAAAGTTGGGGCTATGAAGCAGAATTAGAAACGTATTATGTCCTTTTCCCAACACCCAAAGTACGCTTATTAGAAATGACATCGCCCACTGTCTTCAAAGCAAAATTAGAAGAGTCGGCATTGAGTGAAGATGCTACTTCAGGACAAAAAGCAGAACAACTACCGGTGTATAATTGCTGGTCGCCAGATGGAGATGTAACGGCCGAGTTAGTTTTTGTAAACTATGGTGTTCCTGATGACTATGAGCAATTGGAGCGTATGGGCATTGATGTGAAGGGCAAAATTGTGATTGCAAAATACGGTGGCTCCTGGCGTGGCATCAAACCAAAAGTAGCGCAAGAACATGGCGCGATTGGTTGCCTGATCTATTCCGATCCTGCGGGCGATGGCTATGCGCAAGGCGATGTATATCCCAAAGGCGCATTCAAAAACAAAGATGGCGCACAGCGAGGTTCTGTCTTGGACATGCCCATCTATCCGGGCGATCCGCTCACACCTAACTACGGTTCTACTAAAGAAGCAAAACGGATCAACCGCAATGAAGCAACCAACTTATTAAAAATTCCTGTGATACCAATTTCGTATGGAGACGCACAACCATTGTTACAAGCACTAGGCGGGCCAGTTGCACCAGAGAAATGGAGAGGTGCGTTGCCTATCACCTATCATATTGGCCCAGGTGCTTCCAAAGTTCATTTGAAATTGGAATTTAATTGGGATACGAAACCAGCATATAATGTAATTGCCAAGATGCGCGGCACCGAATTTCAAGATGAGTGGGTGATACGCGGCAATCATCATGATGCATGGGTGAATGGTGCAAATGATCCGGTGAGTGGTATGGCTGCACTACTAGAAGAAGCGCGTGCAGTGAGCGAACTTGTAAAGACTGGATGGAAACCAAAGCGCACTATTATTTATTGTGGATGGGATGCCGAAGAGCCATCGCTCATGGGCTCTACCGAATGGGTGGAAGATCATTGGGATGAATTGAGTGATAAAACGGTGGCGTACATCAACTCCGATTCGAATGGGCGTGGATTTTTCTTTGCAGAAGGATCGCACACGTTGGAAACGATGATGAATGAGATTGGACGCGATGTCATCGATCCACAGACAGGCGTGAGCGTAATAGAAAGAAGAAAATCGGCTGATGCTGCACAGGCCACAACGGTGAAAGCGAAAAAAGAAATTTTGGCGAAGAAGACGTTAGCGATTGGCGCGTTGGGTTCGGGTTCTGATTACTCACCGTTCATTCAACATTTAGGGATTGCGTCTTTGAACTTAGGCTATGGTGGTGAGAACGAAGGTGGCGAGTATCATTCTATTTACGATTCGTACGATCACTATAAAAGATTTAAAGATCCAAAATTTGAATACGGTGTAGCACTTGCTAAAACCGCTGGCCGTGCCACCATGCGCTTGGCCAATGCCGATGTGTTGCCCTTTGATTTCAAAGCATTTCAAAAGACGGTGAGTACTTATCTAACCGAAGTAACTACGCTATTAGAAACTCTCCGCGATGCTACGGAAACGGAAAATCAAATGATCAAAGAAAAAAGGTATGTACTGGCATCTGATCCAATGGAAAAATATATTCCGCCTAGTGCAAAGGAGTCGGTTCCATTTTTAAATTTCTCAAGTTTGCAAAACGCCATCAACAACTTAGAGAAAGCCTCTGCTAGTTTTGCTGATTTGTATGCCTCCAACCCGAAGCCAGCTACGAACTTGGCCAACTTAAATAAACTTTTATACCAATCAGAAAGAAAGTTTATTAGCGAAAAAGGATTGCCCCGCAGGCCTTGGTACAAGCACACAATATATGCGCCTGGTTTTTATACGGGCTACGGAGTTAAAACATTGCCAGGGGTTCGTGAAGCGATTGAACAAAGGAATTGGATAGAAGCGCAAGAGCAAATTGAAATTGCTGCTGGCACCATCATTCTACTTGGGCGACAGGTTGACGCGGCTAGTAAGATTTTAATGACGCGTTAGTGTGATGAAAAAAACCATTAGCCTTGGTTCGTGAAGACACGAACCAAGGAACGGAGAAACCTCCAAGGGTTTAAAAACCTTGGAGGTTTTTTGGTTGAATGGGATCAAAAGAAAATCTCTTGCGCCAACCGAAAGGTATTGGCGTGGGCTTCAATAATGTCGCGAAAGTCAGGTGAGTAGCCACCGCCCATGCTTACCGCCAGCGGAATTTTGTTTTTCTTAACGGCTTCCAACACAATACGATCTCGTTGTTTGCAGCCTTCGCGCGTTATGCTAAGCTTGCCCAATTTATCAGTATCCAAAATATCCACACCCGATTGAAAGAAAATAAAATCGGGTTGAACTTGATCCAATAAATTTTTTAGGTTAGAGTCAAGCGTCTTTAGGTAAAAATCATTGTTGGCGAAATCAGCTAAGCCAATATCCAAATCAGAATTTTCTTTCATCAATGGATAATTATTTGCCCCGTGCATAGAAAACGTGAACACCCGTGGCTCATTTCTAAAAACCTGTGCCGTGCCGTTACCTTGATGAACATCTAGGTCCACTATCAAGATTTGTTTCACTAATTTTTCGTGAAGTAGATAGTTGGCTGCTATCGCCATATCATTCAACAAACAAAACCCTTCACCTCTATTTGTGAATGCGTGATGCGTTCCGCCAGCAATATTCATAGCCACGCCAAATTGTAGGGCGAATAATGCACATTGAATGGTACCCTCTGCAATGGTAATTTCACGTGTCACCAATTCCCGCGAAAGCGGAAAGCCAGCACGTCTGACTTCTTGTGAGGTCAATGAAAGGTTATTCAGTCGATGCCAGTAATCAGCATCGTGTGTTTGCACTATCCACTTTTCATCAGTCGGTTTGGGTGCAAAGATATTTTCCTGTTTGAGAGTGCCTTCGTACAAAAGTTGTTGTGGCAATACCTCATACTTGCTCATGGGAAACCGATGGTTGAGCGGCAAAGGAAGAACGTATGACTCAGTCCAAGCTACTTTGAGCATAAGGGGATGTGAGACGGGAGATATGAGATTTGAGATGTAGGGTATTAGAAATTTATAGATATGATAGAGTCAAAATTCTCAAATCTCAAATCTAACATCTCAAATCTAGTATCTCATCAATGTTCATGCTTCTCTCCTCCCCCATGCCATGCTTCCATTATTTCATGGAAACTATCATGAAGGGCATCGAGCGAAGAACCGATGGCTTTATCATCTGCACCGCTCTTGATTAAATCGGCTAATGCACGCGTATCGGTTTTCAATTTTTGTAATTCTTCTTTCACTTCTTCACTATCAACTTTTGTAGGTAGGGAAGCACTTGCCCACTTGTCAGCTTCGATGGCCATCTCTTCCGCCATTTTCTTTACAGGAGCTAAATTGGCGGAATCTTTATATGGATGAAATGCCTCGGCCATGATCATGTGGAATGAATCCATTTCTTTCCACTCGTCTGAGTCCTCAGTAGTTGTTGAGGTTGATTCAGTTTTGCTTGTGCAGCTTACCAAGCCAGCAAATGAGAAAAATAGTAGATAGATAAGTGTTTTCTTCATGAGTTTTAAAATTTTACCAAATATAATTTAATTTTAGATTAGTTGATTAGTCATGCCACCACTTTGAGTGGTGGCATTACTGTCACTCATTACTTCTTCTGTTTGTATTTCCTTCTCATCTCAAAGCTATGAACCAATTTTTTCAACGATTCGAAATATAAGGTGACATAGAGCAAAGCTGTCATCAGCCAAATAATAGTGATGTTAAAATAAAGTGTGTTATACTTCTTGCCCCAGAAATATTTGGCTGGAACATAAAAATTCTCTCGAAAGTCTAATGCATGGGCAGGCCGATGATCTTCAAAATAGATAGGATAGATTTTTTGCACCAGCTCACCTTTCCACTCGGCAATGCGAACGGAGTTATTAGAATTTTCTACTAAGTTGATGACTGACTCGTTCTGATATTTTTTACTTAATTCTGCAAATTTCATTTTGTCTTCCTGAGTGCCCGTTAGCGACATCATCAACTTTTCCTTTTCAATCATTGCGTTCTTATAACGGATACCATAATACTCCTTCAGCGTAACCAAGAATTGCTGCGTCTTTCTAAAGGCAGTAGAGTCAAACTTACCGACCTGTAATTTCTCCACTTCTGGAAGTCGCTCTTCTCCTACATACCGAAGTTCGTTCTTAATCTCAATACGAAGCAAATCCATTGCCTTTCTCGTTTGACTTTCCTCTCCAGCGTTTCGCCACTCATTACGATGGTTAACAACATACGCCAATCTGGATTCCAAAGCGGGCAAGTAATAAAGTCGTTTATAATCTGCAATGGCGCGTTTTTGATCTAGTGGATAAAATTGCTTTTCGTACGGGTTGTCCTTGAACTGCGTTACCATGTATGCTTCAAATGCCCAACGAGACGCCATCATTTCACCAAGCAAAGGAATGCCGTTGGGTGTACCTACCTTGGGGTTGAACTTATCAAAACTAATTACCACTCCACTCAATAAAAGTTGGGGGATGATCAAGATGGGTATTAAAATATAGATGGTAACTGCGGAATCAAATGCAGATGAAATATTCAAGCCCAACATATTGGCAAAGCAAGCACAAGAAAATAAAATGAGCCAATAACGCATTTCGCTAAACGGAATTTCTAATAACCAATTGCCAACCAAAATAAATGCGATGGTCTGAATAGCCGAGAGCGTAAACAAAATAGTGATCTTTGAAATGAGGTAGCTACTATTGCTCAGATGCAAATATTTCTCTCGCTTTAAAATTTTTCTATCTCGAAAGATTTCTTCCGCACTAATGATAAGCCCAACGAACAAGGCTACCACAATACTCATAAAGAAATAAACAGGAATATTATAGTTGTTGTAAAATGTATAAACGGGTTTCTCCACCCCCACTGCATCATAATATTTTACAAAGTAGCCTATGAACAATGCCAATACTGGCGTGAGCAATAAGTTGACGATCACATATTGTCTGTTGGCCACTTTCGCCATTACATCGCGAATGATAAAAACCCATAGCTGCTTAAACCAATTGGGAATTTTTTGTGTGACTGGCAACGGATCGTTTATCTCTTCTACTTTTGGTATCCTTATTTTCTGCTTAAAATATTGATACCACTGCCCAGGAGAAACTTTTCTGGTGTGAGTGAACCGTCCGTACTCGTTCACTACTCTTGTTTCTATGATATTAAAAACCTGTTCGGGGTTGATGTTACCACACTCGGGGCAAGCACCTGGTGTTTTGTTGGCAGCATTGATGATGTCTTGAAAATAATTCACCGACTCCGCAGGATTGCCATAATAAATTTGAAATCCGCCTACATCTAAAATGATGAGCGTATCAAACATTTTAAAAATATCAGACGAAGGTTGATGGATTACTACGAAAATCATTTTGCCACGCAGCGTCAACTCCTTCAGTAAGTCCATGATGTTTTCAGAGTCGCGCGATGAAAGCCCAGAGGTAGGCTCATCAACAAATAAAATGGTTGGCTCGCGCAAAAGTTCTAGCCCAATGTTCAATCGCTTGCGTTGCCCACCACTGATTGTTTTTTCCAGTGGCGAACCCACTTTTAAATTTCTGATTTCAGAAAGCCCTAGGTTCAACAACACACGCTCAGCCAGCTCTGCATTTTGCTCTCGTGTGTAGTGACCAAAGCAAAGTCGCGCGCTATAGTAAAGGTTTTCAAAAACCGTGAGGTCTTCAATGAGCAGATCATCTTGCGGAATAAAACCAACAATGCCCTCAAATTTTTCGGGATGCTCGTGCATGTTAATACCGTTGATCAGCACTCGCCCACTCGAAGGTTTATCGGTGCCATTTAATACATTGAGCAACGTGGATTTACCCGAGCCACTGGCACCCATCAAGCCAATCAGCTTACTGCCCGTCTCGGCAATGTTAATATTTTGCAAGCCCGCTCTGCCGCTTTTAAAATGATAGAACAGATGGTCGGCTATAAAGCTGATGTCGTTCTCGCTTTCCTCAAAAAGAAATTTCCCTACTACATCACTGTAATAAATCGGGTCGATCTTTGATCCACGAATGTTGCTGCCCGTGGGGAACACATCTATCTTCCTACTTTTTAGCGTGATGCTATTCAGCGTAAGCGAAGTAATGCCCAGGTATTTAATGAAATAAGTCTCAATATCCTGCAATCTCAAAATGGCAATCAAACCAGTGAGGTTCTTAGCAGTGATGCGCGGGCCAGGGTGGTTGATTTCATCCGATCCCTCATCAATAACTAAAATATTCTTGGAAGCAAGTTCTTCAATATCATGCCCTAAAACAAAAGCACGCATGGCACGAAAATCCTTGGAGGGAATTTTCAGCGCTTCGCTAATGTAAAAGATCAGGTTGCTCTGTCGCTCAGAAAGATTGTCATCTGCAAATACCAGCTCAATGATTTTTATCACCAACACCGCCTTCTGCTGCATGGTGAGTGCTTGATTCACCTTTTTAGAAATTTGCATGATCTGCGCCCAATCATCCACAAACTCTTGCGTGGCCTCGTCAACATTTACAAGCAAGCCTGTGGCGGTACGCTTATTGGCTTTGCAAAATTCATCGAAGAGCGACAGGTAATAGCGTGTACCATCTTGGTTTAAGTGCAGCCCCAAAAACTCTTTGATGATCGCCCGCTCATCTTCGGTGATACGCTCCTTGGCCACAATGGCAAAAAACTGGATAACGGCCTTCAGAAGTTCTTCACTCATCGACTAAACAGATAGATAGGTTTATACTGCAAATTAGGGTTAAAAAGTGGAAAATCGAAGTTCTCTACACGATCTTATTATGCAGCATATCTATTCAAATTAGATTTTCTTATTACGCTCAATTCTGTTTTCTTTGCAGATCAATCTCCTTTCCATGAAAAAAATATTGATCCTTTTAAGCAGCGTTATTCTCTCTACTACTTCCTATTCTCAAAGTTCTGTACTTTGGGAGATCAAAGGAAATGGGCTTACTTCAACTTCTTACATTTTTGGAACCTTGAAGTTTATTGGAGAAAAAGAATTTACCTTCCCAAAGGTGGCTGCAGAGAAAATGAAGGCATCCAAAGTGTTTGCCATCGAAGACCAGATAGATCATCATGCCCAACACGAACTAAATCAAGCACTGCACTTCCCTAAAGGCCAATCATTGGCCACACAACTCTCATCTGAAGAATACAAGAAAGTGCACGGGTTCTTTTTGAAAGAATTTGGTATCACTAAGCAAGCATTTGACAGCAAGTATGGCAAGATCAAACCATTAGCCTTGTCTATATTAATGACGCGCTTGACCTTGAAAGAGAAAGTGAAATTTTACGACATGGAGCTTTTGGTTTTCGCCAAAAAAAATAAGCTCTCTGTCTTCAGTTTGGAGTCTATTGATAGAGAAGCGCAAGCCATCAATGCCTACCCGATTTATAACCAAGTAAAAGCACTCCTTCACAGCATTGATAACTTTGAAGTACAGAAGGCAGAGTTCAAGAACATGATGGAACGTTATCCGCAAGAATCGTTAGAAGAGATTTTTGAATACACCTTGCACCCTGTCGAAAACAATCCCTTATTCATTGAAGAGTTTTATTTTAAGCGTAACATAGAGTGGATGCCTAAACTTGAAAAGATGATGAAAGAAAACCCCTCATTCATTGCGGTGGGCGTTTCGCATTTGGAAGGCGAGAAAGGACTTTTGGAACTTTTGAAAGAGAAGGGATACACGCTTACCCCCCTTCCTGTTACAAAGTAAAGGATGCTTGCATTGTGCATTCAGATGATTAAATCATGAGTTGTAATAAACGATTGAATGCTTGAGGTTTTTCTTTGCTGGTGAGAAGTCTAGTTCCTTAGAATACTTTTTACTCTAAATAAACATGCTTCAAATTGCCACGAGCTTTAGCTCGTGGATTAAGCCATGACAAATTTGGGCTTTAGCCCAATAAATTATAAGGGTACTATCTTTTAAAATGTAATAATTCAATATGCCATTTGTGAAAGTCTATATCCATTTTATTTGGTCGACAAAAAATAGGGAAGCGTTTCTCTATTCCCCTGATTTGAGAAATGAAATTTGGCTTCATATTAAGGATAATGCAATAAAAAAGGGAATTTTTATTGATACAATAAATGGTTATTAAGAGCATTGCCACTCCTTAATTTCTTTGGGTACAGAACAAACCATGAGCAAAATTATGCAATTGATAAAAGGAGAATCATCCTATTGGATTAATAAGCAGAACATGTGCAAGCGTAAATTTGAGTGGCAAGACGAGTATTTTGCGGCTTCGGTTTCTGAATCAATGGTTGAGAAAGTAAGAGACTACATTAATAATCAAGAAGAACATCACAAAAAGAAAAGCTTTCAAGATGAGTATGCTCAATTTAGTGAGAAACTAGGGTTTCAGAAATTCAAAGACTGATCTGTAATACTATAAAATTTGGGCTAAAGCCCCAACTAGATTTATAACATAAATCCACTAGCTAAGCTAGTGGCAATTACACTACATTAACCTACTAGTACAACACAATTGAGTTTGGCACGATACTATGCCTTCTTCTTCCTAAAAAATCTTCCCTTCTTCTCTGGAGCATTTTCTGCAAGAGTTACACACTCTTCTAAAGTTAATTCAGCAGGCTCTTTTCCTTTCGGGATTTTTACATTTTTCTTTCCAGCCTTGATGTATGGGCCGAAGCGGCCATTTAAAATTTGAATGTCGGGGTTAGTATCAAACAGTTTGATGGTTTTGTTGGCGTCTGATTCTCGTTTTGCTTGAATCAATTCTACCGCACGTTCGGGAGTAATAGTGTAAGGATCTTCTCCTTTTGGTATCGAAACAAATTTTTTATCGTGCAGCACATACGGGCCAAAGCGACCGATATTGGCAACCACCGCCTTCTCTTCAAAGTCGCCTAAGCTGCGCGGCATTTTTAGCAATTCCATTGCGTCCTCTAGCGTAACATTCTCAATAAACTGACCGGGGCGCAAGCTCGCAAACTTAGGTTTCTCACCACCATTGTCATCGGGGTTCTCTCCTACTTGAATGTAGGCACCAAACTTTCCGAGCTTTACATATACATTCTTTCCGCTCTTCGGGTCAACACCCAACTCTTTTGCTCTATTTTGTACAGAAGACCTTTCAACTAACTCTGTCTTTGCAACAGTTTTATGAAAAGGTTTGTAAAAAGCCCCGATCATTTTTTGCCATTTCAATTTTCCGTTGGCAATCTCATCAAACTCTTGCTCTATCTGTGCGGTGAAAGAATAATTAGTGATGTCAGGAAAGTGTTCCACCAAAAAATCATTCACGATCATGGCAATGTTGGTGGGGAAAAGTTTGTTGCTCTCCGCTCCTGTTATTTCTGACTCTGTCTTGGTAGTGATTTTATTGGCAATCAAATGAAGTGTTCTGTACTTGCGTTCCACTCCTTCACGCGCTTCCTTGACTACATAGCCACGCTTTTGAACTGTGGAAATAGTTGGTGCATAAGTTGATGGTCGTCCAATGCCGAGTTCATCCAATCGCTTTACCAACATGGGCTCTGTGTAACGTGCCGGGTGACGAGTGAATGTTTGCGTGGCCGCCAATTCATTTAAATCTAACGACTGACCAACTTTTAACGGAGGCAAAACTTTACTGCTTTCTTCATCCTCTTCCTCATCGTCTTTCGACTCCATGTAAACTTTCAAGAAACCCTCGAACTTTACCACTTCACCAGAAGCAGTTAATTTTTTATCGTTGGTAGAGATGCTGATGGTAGCCGTGGTGCGTTCCAATTCCGCATCGGCCATCTGCGAGGCAATGGCGCGTTTCCAAATCAATTCATACAACCGTTTTGCATTGCGATCCATGCCCGGATCCATCAATGCAAAATCCGTAGGGCGAATGGCTTCGTGAGCCTCTTGCGCATTCTCTGATTTGCTTTTGTATTTTCTTAAATGAACAAACTCTTTTCCGTAGGCGGAATTAATTTGTTTGGTCGCTCCTTCCACTGCTTCGTTGGAAAGGTTGACCGAATCTGTTCTCATGTACGAGATATTTCCCGACTCATATAATTTCTGTGCTACCAACATGGTCTGCGCAACAGAAAAACCTAGTTTCCTGCCTGCCTCTTGCTGCATGGTAGAGGTTGTAAACGGAGGAGCAGGTGATTTCTTTGCGGGCTTCTTCACCAAATCATCAATAGAAAATTTAGCGCCTTTGCAAGATTCTAAAAATTCCATTGCCTTCGCCTCATCAGGGAATTTTTCTCCCAGCTCGGCCACCAATTGCTTGCCTTTGCCCAGATCAAAAATCGCATTGACGCGAAAAGAGGATTTCGTATCAAATTTTTCAATCTCACGCTCACGCTCAACCACCAATTTCACTGCCACAGATTGCACACGCCCCGCGGAGAGTCCTGTTTTTATTTTTTTCCAAAGGATGGGTGATAATTCAAAACCAACCAAGCGATCCAACACTCTACGCGCTTGTTGTGCATTCACTAAGTTAATATCAATGCCTCGCGGGGTTTTGATGGCGTTTAAAATCGCGTTCTTCGTGATCTCCGTAAAAACAATCCTGCGCGTTTTTTTATCCGTCAGGTCAAGCACTTCTTTCAAATGCCAAGAAATGGCCTCTCCTTCGCGGTCCTCATCAGTCGCTAGGTAAACAATGTCTGCAGCCTTCGCCAACCCTTTCAGGTTCTTAATAATATCTTTCTTATCGACCGATACTTCATAAGTTGGCTCAAAATTATTTTCTATATCAATCGCTTTATTACCCTTTTGCAAATCGCGAATATGCCCCATGCTAGAAGCAACTTTATAGTCCTTCCCCAAAAAGCTCTCTATCTTCTTTATTTTCGATGGTGACTCAACAATGACTAAGTTCTTCGACATTTTTTTATCCTTTAAAAGTCCCAAATATCAGTAAAATTTTATAACCACAAATTTCCACTCGTTTCAATACTCATTATCTATACTGAAATGTAAAGGAAGTAAACATCTATTGTTTAACGCTCATTTGCTTGATTCACATTATCTTGCATCAAAAAATTAAAAACAAAGATGAAGGCAGATCACTTCGCTATAATAACTTTTTATCCGATAGAGATAAATGAGGAAATCGAATTGAACCCAACTAACATTCTCAAATAAAAAGTGTAAAATTAGTATGCTTCGTAATCTTTACCTTATCCGTCACGCACAGGCACATGAAAAAGCGGTTAGTCAAACTGATTTACAACGTGAGTTAACGGTTAAAGGAAGAAACGATGCCATCGAATTGGGCAAATATCTTTTAAATCAAAAAATAAAATTAGATATGATGCTTTGTAGTCCTGCCGTGCGCACTCACACTACCGCGCTATTAATTGCAGAATCTATTTCGCTCTCGAAGCAAAAATTAGTTGTTCATCCCAATCTCTATCACACAAACCATCATGACATGTTGAGCATTGTGAGAGCTATAAACAATGAGCTTCATCACGTGGCTATTGTTGCACACAACCCAACAATCAGCACATTTGCTAGTAATCTTTCCAAGAAAAGTATGGACGATTTCTCACCTTGTATGCTTGCAGCATTTCAATTTGCGCAGCCAGAATGGAGCAGAATTGATTTGAAAACAGCAACCTCATTATTTATAAAAGAGCCTTACATTTTCTGATTCGCTACATTTTCTTTTACTTTAGCAATTAATTTATTCTATGGAGCTTACTCCGCAAGCCATTTACGAGCAAAGTATTGATAAGCAAAGGATCGTGATCACTGGTTCTGAGAGATCAAAGCTGGGCGGTATCATCACCACTATTTTAAACAAGTACCAGCGTAAGTTTGATCATTTTGCTAATGGCCAATTGACTTCTTTACCAAGCTCTCCTATTATAATAATAGAGTCGCCCATCTCACACACCATTCTGGGCTACAAACATCATGTAGCAATATTGACTAATGCCAGCGAAACTGAGTTGACTGACTTAATGAAATTTGCCGATGCTACCCCAAAAAGCGGGACCATTTTTTACCCTGAAACTGACCCCAAATTAAAGTCGATTGGTAGTAAAGAACGGGCCGATATACAGTCGATTCCTTACAAAGTCATTCCACATGAAGTAAAGGATGGCAAAACGATTTTGGTTTCTAGTACAGGCGAAAAATTTCCCATACAGCTTTCAGGCAATCAAAATCTTTTATTGTTGGCTGTTGCCAAAGATCTATTGAAGAAGATCGGGATTTCATCGGGGCAATTTTACAAGGCTATTGCCACCATCACTTAAAAATACGATTCCGTTTCAAATCCAATCTCCTAAATAGCACCTAACCACTATTACCTTTATAATGAAGCTTAACCTAAAACTTCCTCTTTGTTTTTTTGATCTTGAAACAACAGGTATAAATATTACCCAAGATCGAATCATAGAGATAGCGGTGATTAAATTAATGCCAAACGGAGAGAGCATACGTAAAAGCAATTTGATCAACCCTACTGTACCAATCAGTGCAGAATCCTCGGCAATTCATGGCATCACCAGCGAAGATGTAAAAGACAAGCCTACTTTCAAAGAAGTAGCAAAAGAGTATATCAAGTTTTTTGAAGGATCCGACTTGGCGGGTTTTAATATTTTAAAATTTGATATGCCCATGTTGGTTGAAGAATTCTTGCGGGCAGAAATAGACTTTGATTATAGTCGCAAAAAGATCATTGATGCCCAGCGCATTTTTCACATGATGGAGAAAAGAACGCTCTCTGCAGCGTTTAAATTTTATTGCGGAAGTGAATTAGAAAAAGCACACTCCGCAGAAGCCGATACGCAAGCGACCATGGATGTGCTACTCGCCCAAGTAGAACGCTATGAAAACCAAGATGTGACCGATAGCCTAGGAAAGAAAATCGGCACTATTACTAACAGCGCAGAAACACTGAGCCAACTCACTGCTGCTGATCTTGTTGACTTAGCCGGGCGAATGACGAAGAACGACAAAGGCGAGGCGGTATTTAATTTTGGAAAGCACAAGGGTAAATCGGTGTTGAAGATATTTAAAGAAGAACCTTCTTATTACGATTGGATGATGAACGGAGACTTTGCGCTCGATACAAAACGGTGGCTGACCAAAATTAAGTTGAGTGTGCTAACGGGGAAGTAGGACTGTGATTTTTGTGATGAATGTGATTAGTTATGATTTGATTCTGTGACGTTTAGGGTGGATACTATTTTCATCGCTGGTTCTATTTCGTAGGCTTTAACCTTAGTAGCAGAATTGCTTTACGAAACTACTATCAACCTTATTACCTTATTTTCACGCGATTAGAATAATAAGGTTAGAGTTCACATTTGTAAATGTTTTCTACTAAGGTTAAAGCCTTGCACAAATAGGCATTATCGAAATCGTATAGGTAAATCATAGTTCAGACCTCCTTCCACGTATGATCTGCCAACAACCTCACCTTGGCTACAAAATTTTTGTATGGGCTTTTCGCACCCCATTCTCTGGGGCTTATCATAGAGAGCAAATGAGAGCCATCTGCATTTTGATATAAATAATAAATCTGTCCAATCACAGGACTGAAACTCAGTTTGGCATCATAGATAATCATGCTCAATTCTTTGCGCTGATGGATTTCCTTCGCTTGTATTGCCAGTAACTCAATCTGCTGCCTTATCTGTGTAAGCATCATATTGGTCTGCTCCTCCATCGCAGTGAGTGCATGGTGGCGGATGAGCCCCTCTTCATTAGGTTTAATCACTGCGCCTGAAACCGAAGAAGAGTAAGGCAACACACTCATCTGCTTGTGATAAACCTCTGTGTTGGTCAGTACCACACCTTCGGCCCGATGAAATTGCTGAATGATTTTTAAAAATCCTTTGGGGGTGATCTCATGCTCAACAAGCAAAACCATCTGATTCTTTTTGAAGAAGCGCGTTTCAAAATGAACGGAATCAATGATCGCACACTTTATAGTGTCTCCTATTTCGGGGTTATCAAAAGGTTGCTCTTCTCCATTAGGTTCTACTTCATAGCTCGATTCATAAGCTTGATCTTCAATAGAAACCCAATTCATACTAATGTGAAATCGCTTGGCATCTTCGGCCAATTGAATCCTGTAAATACCAGACCTCGGGCGGTTGCCCGATTCATACGTACCCTTCTCAGGAAAAAGTTGCCACGAGGCAAGGAAGTTGTAAGCGTCAATCATTTTGGAATTTGAAATTTCAGATTTGAAGTCGTTTGAAATGGCCGGCACAAAAAAAGAGCTGAGGATCAAACAACACAATTCCAGTCACAAAGGTTATTATTAGCAGGTTGCTTTTTATCAGGACTCGCTTCCGCTTTGCCTGTTGGTTTCAAATTAACGACTTTAGAATTATAAAAAGTAAAAAATATCCCAAGTGCAAGGATTTTAACATAGAAAAGGCATCGATCCACTATGCCAAGGTGTACGACCGTTTTGTGTTTTTTACAAACCCCAGCAGGGTTCACTGTTAGTAGCCACGGGCTTTTACCCCGCAACGGAGGCCCTAGATTAGTATTTATAGGCTTAGCTCCCTTTGTGTTTAGTTGCAAAATTGTCGTACACCCTATGCCAAAATTGCTATTGACCAATGCTTAAGTTCTTCTATATTTGCGGAACTTTTTTAAGCCCTTACAACTAGGGGCGTGAATCTTAAAACCTAAAACCTGTATGCTAAATCAATTGTTGTATGCTTTGCCCTTCTTCGGAGTATTGGGCTTGTTGTATGTTGTTTGGAAAAGTGCCTGGGTGGCCAGTCAAGATGCCGGCACGGACAAAATGAAGAAAATAGCCGGGCACATTGCCGAGGGAGCGATGGCTTTCTTAAAGGCTGAATATAAAGTGCTCATCATTTTCGTGGCTTGCGTTTCCGTTCTTCTGGCCGTTACGGCCAACGGCACAAGCTCTTCATGGTTAGTAGGTGTATCTTTTGCATTAGGTGCCTTCAGTTCTGCATTGGCAGGTTTTATAGGTATGCGTGTGGCTACTAAAGCCAACGTGCGCACCACCAACGCTGCAAGAACTAGTTTGGGCAAAGCTCTGGAGATCGCCTTTGTGGGCGGCTCGGTAATGGGCATGGGCGTGGTTGGTATTGGTGTGTTGGGCTTGAGCCTTCTGTTGATTGTTTATGGAAATATGTTTGGCTTGGATAGCCAAGACAACGTAACACGCGTAATCACGATCATCACTGGGTTTTCTTTTGGAGCATCGTCTATCGCATTGTTTGCGCGTGTGGGCGGTGGCATTTATACAAAGGCTGCCGATGTGGGCGCAGACTTAGTTGGTAAAGTAGAAGCGGGCATACCTGAAGATCATCCGTTGAACCCTGCAACCATTGCCGATAACGTAGGTGATAACGTAGGTGATGTGGCTGGCATGGGTGCCGATCTGTTTGAGTCGTATGTAGGTTCTATTGTGGGTACGATGGTATTGGGTGCAGCGTTCATGGTACCGGGATTTAGCGATAACTTCAATGGGCTTTCTGCTGTGCTGTTGCCGTTGGTACTAGCGGGAGTTGGTATCATCATGTCGTTCGTAGGAACGTTCTTCGTAAAAGTAAAAGAAGGTGGCGATCCACAAAGAGCGCTAAACATGGGCGAGTTTTCTTCATCTATTGTAATGATCATCGCTTCTTATTTCATCATCACATGGATGCTTCCAGCAGAGTGGACGTACAATGATTTATTGTATAGAGACGATGCAGGAAATCCTACTGTAAGAATCATGACTGCTCTTGGAGTTTTCTGGGCAACCATCATCGGCCTTGTGGGCGGGGTGTTGGTTGGTTTGATTACTGAATATTATACAGCTATGGGCAAGAAGCCTGTGCTTTCTATTGTAAGACAATCTTCTACAGGTGCGGCTACGAACATCATCGCTGGTTTAGGTGTAGGTATGATGTCAACCATGCTTCCTACGTTGGTGATTGCGTTCTCTATCATCGGTGCATTTTATTTTGGTGGATTGTACGGTATCGCTATTGCTGCGGTTGGTATGCTTTCCAATTTGGGTATTCAATTAGCCGTAGATGCTTACGGCCCTATCTCTGACAATGCCGGTGGTATTGCAGAAATGTCTGAGCTTCCTAAAGAAGTTCGTCAGCGTACTGATAAGTTGGATGCCGTTGGTAACACTACTGCGGCTATCGGTAAAGGTTTCGCGATTGCATCTGCAGCGCTTACAGCTCTTGCTCTATTCGGTGCGTTTATGACCACGGCTCAAATCCACGCGATCGATGTATCGAAAGCAAATGTGATGGCAGGTTTATTCATTGGAGGCATGCTTCCATTTGTATTCTCTGCCATGGCAATGGGTGCGGTAGGTCGTGCGGCTATGGCGATGATCGAAGAAGTAAGGAGACAATTCAATGACATTCCTGCTCTTAAGGCAGCACTAGCTGCTATGAAGAGAAATGGCGATAAGGAAGTGAAAGATTGGTCGACAGACGATCAAAAGATATTTCACGATGCAGATGGCTCTGCCGAGTATGGTAAGTGCGTAGAAATTTCTACGAAGGCTGCATTGAAAGAAATGGTACTTCCCGGTTTGATGGCCGTGATCGTGCCTGTGGTGATTGCATTCCTTCCCGGTTTTGGTGTAGAAGCCCTTGGCGGGATGTTGGCAGGTGTAACGGTATCAGGTGTGTTGATGGCGATCTTCCAATCAAATGCCGGTGGTGCGTGGGATAACGCGAAGAAAAGTTTTGAGGAAGGTGTAGAGATCAACGGACAGATGTACTACAAGAAATCAGAGCCACACAAGGCTGCTGTTACAGGAGATACTGTGGGCGATCCATTCAAAGATACTTCTGGCCCATCGTTGAACATCTTGATCAAGTTGATGTCAATCGTAGCGTTAGTGATTGCTCCGTTGTTAGTGCCTTCAGATAAGGTCACTTCTAAGATCGAAGTGAAACCAACGATTGAATCGGTGACAAAGGTTTCGGATACAGCTCAAGAAGCAAAGCAGTAAGCAAAAAAATAAACCTCAAAAGCCTCGCCCTGAATTGTTGGGGCGGGGCTTTTTTGTTTCTTGAATTGTCGACTCTCTAATCATTTTGATACTTTTTTAAATTTTGTACCTTGGATAAAATTACAAGAGAGATGATCACCGTAAAAGGTATTTTTGATGGTAAAAATGTGAAAGCATTGGAAGAACTGCCCCAAGGGAAAAAATATAATGTGCTTATTACCTTGCTAGAAGAGATAAAGGAGAGCGAAGAAATCAGGTATGTCTTTTCAAATAGCGATTCGTTCACTTTTTGGGTTAACGAGAAAGAAGATATTTATCAAGAGTATTTAAAAAAATAATTTCTTGAAAGCAGGCAAAATTGTGCTGATCCCATTTCCATTTGCCGAACTGACCAATATTAAACTACGGCCAGAGGTTCTTATAGCTACAACACAAGATAAATATCAAGATTTAATTCTTTCCGCAATCAGTTCAGTTGTTCTTGAAAATCCATCAACTTTTGAAATTGTCTCAGAACCAACATTTTTAAACCTTCTAAAGGCAAGGTCAATAATAAAAGTAGACAGGGTTTTTACACTAAAGAAGGAGGACATGGTTGCTGAGTTAGGCCAGCTATCTCCATTCGAAGTACAATTATTTAAATCAGCCTTAAAAAGACTTATCGACTAATCATGACCAAACGTTTCATAACCACATCTATCTTTTTACTCTTCTGCCTTTCCTTGCAAGCACAAACCATTGCAGGCAAATGGAAATCGTTTGATGACAAAACGGGCGAGCTAAAGTCCATTGTAGAGATTTTTGAGCGTGGGTCAAAGATCTATGGCAAAATAATCAAGACGTTCCCAAAGCCAGGGGCAGATGCAGACCCCATCTGTACTAAATGCCCCGCTGATGATGAACGCTTTAATAAAAAAATCATAGGCATGGAAATCATAAAGGAAATGACAAAAGACGATGATGAGTACGTAGGCGGCTCTATTTTAGACCCCGAAGTGGGAAAGATATACCGATGCAAAATCTGGCCAGAAAGAGAAGAACTAAAAGTGCGCGGTTACTTAGGGCCATTTTACCGTACTCAGACTTGGCAACGTGTGCCATGATGTAGTTCATCGGAAAAATTACGAACTTAAACCCAAATACAAACCGTCCGTCAATTACTAAAGGTTACCATCTGTGGCACTACGTGTATTCAAATCCAGTTCTGAGCTAGACGAGAAAGAGATCTTTGAAAGGATCACCAAAGGCGATGAAAAAGCCTTAGAATTGATCTATAAAAAATACTATCGGATGATGACCAAGTTGGTGATTACCAATAGTGGAACGGAGGAGGAAGCTCGCGATGTTTATCAGGATGCTTTAGTGGTTTTCTGGCAAAAGGCGAGATCTGGAAATCTGGTGCTCACCTCAAAAATGAGCACGTTCATTTACAGCATTTGTCAAAACTTGTGGAGGAAGGAACTAGATAGAAAAAAACGCCTCTCAAACGAAGAAAAGGATACTCCCACCACAATGGACATGGATAGTCCAGAGAGGGAGAAAATAATAGCCAAGTGCATGGATCAGCTTGGCGAAACGTGCAGGAAGGTGTTGATGTATTACTATTTCGATGAGATGTCGATGCAGGAGATAGCGGAAAAGTTAGGGTTTGCAAATACAGATACTGCCAAAACAAAAAAGTATAAGTGCAAACAAAAATTAGATGAGTTAGTGAAATCACAATATTCCGAACAGGATTTTTTAGATTAAAAGACATGAGCAATTTTGAATTAATAGACAATTATTTGACCAACCGCCTTGGGGATGCCGAGAAAGTTGCGTTCGAGATGCAGCTTGCCTCCGATCCTTCTTTGAAGGCAGACGTAACATTGCAAAAACAAATTTTAGAAGGCGTAAAAAAAGCGCGTGCTGTTGAGTTGAAGGCCATGCTGCAAAAAGTGCCTGTGGGAGGGTCTGCCTCATTCAACTTCCCTATGCTTCGCATGGCCGCGGGAGTAGTAGGTGCGGGTTTATTGATAGCCGCGCTCAGTCTCTATTTTAAAAACGGAAAAGAAGTGCCTAATATGTCTTCCTCTATCGAAGATTCAATCAACAAGATAGACCCGAAGGATTTTGAACCCTTGGAAGAACCAACCGTTGCCCCAACTCAACCCACTGAAAATAAAGAGAAAAAGGCAACTGAGACTATTGATAAAACGCAAGACCATTCCAAGAAGGAAACCGCAAGGCCGACTGAGGAGCCTAAACCAAAAATTGAAGCCCTTGATCCATCCAATGAACTGATTGATAATACCGAAAAGACATTAGTTACTAAAGCGGAAAGTAAATCATCCATCACAGCGTCTCACATTGCTGTGGATGTAGATTCTGCCAACAAAAAGTATTCATTCCATTATCAATTCAGCAAAGGCAAATTGATGTTGTATGGATCATTCGATAAGGCATTGTATGAAATATTAGAGATCAATGGTGAGAACCACTCTGTATTCATGTTCTACAAAGACAATTATTATCTCCTCAATGAAAAACAATCTGTTGTCACTTTACTAGAACCAATTAAGGACAAAGCATTGATTGCCAAATTGAGCGAATACAAGGCACGATAAGTTTTTCGGGGTTATGAAGTTCGGAAGCCCTCTCCTGTAACGAGAGGGTTTTCTTTTTGATCAACCCTTCTTAGCTACAAACTCCTCTTTCGCATACGCTCTCATCTCATCCCATTCATCGGGGGCAGGTGCTTTTCCTTTGTCGAACACTTCAGTAAGCAGCCATTTAACCACTTCTTTCTTTAGGCTGAATTGCTTGGCCACATCTTCGCAGAAGGCAACCTCTTTCTTCTCTATCACACCATCGGCAAAAACGATCAGCATCAGGTCGTATAGAACATTCATCTTGTCATAGTGATTGTTGGGTACGTTTACCTTGAATTTTTCATCGCTTTCTAAAATCTCCTTTATTTGACGTTCTTTCAAACCATAGCGCTTACCAATCTGAAAGATAACCTCCCTTTCTTTTTCATGCACATGCCCATCTGCCTTAGCAAGAGCTAGCAAGTTTTTAACGTGATCTTTTTTGTAAGAAAGGTATTGGTTTTCAAAGAAGCCGATCATATTAGCAGTTAGTTTTTTGTTAGATTAAAGTATCGCGAATGTACTATTTTTTTTGACCAAAATAATCTTAAAAATTGCTTTACATTTGTTTGATTCCTAAATGTTATTCCAAATGAAAAAAGCTACTATTCTCTGTTGTGTTGCGATGGTTTCCATGAGCTTTGTGGTTTCACTAAGTGATTGCGATACCCTTATCTTTTTTAAGGAAGGTGTAAAAACCACCATAACCTCTTACAATGATGATGGGAAAGCAATTGGCACTACTAAAACAATCTATAAGAAAGTAGATAAGAATGGCAGCACTCTATCAGCCAATGCTACCCAAGAAAACTATGACAAGAAAGGCAAGCTATCTGTAACCACTGATTTTACCATTAAGTGCTTAAATGGAACGCTATTATTTGATATGAAATTGATGTTACCCCAACAGCAGGCAGAGAGTTTTAAGGATTTTGAAATAGTGGTAGAAGGAGCTGACAAAGAAATCCCTAATGATTTAACGGCAGGGGGTACTTTAAAAGATGCGGACATCAAGTTTTCTTTTAAAACTAAAGATGGCACTACCATGCCAATGATGAATATGAGCGTGAAGATTACTAATCGTAAAGTAGAAGGCAAAGAAAGCATTACAACTGCTGCGGGGACATTTGAATGTTACAAGATAACTGAAGAGGTAGAGATGAAAACAATGTTCAAGATTAGAGCTAAAGTGTCTAGCTGGTTTAGCAAAGAAGTAGGGATAGTGAAAACAGAAAGCTATAAAGAAAACGGCAAGTTTACCGGCAAGACCGAGCTCACTGAAATCATCAAATAGACTTCTTGAGAGAAAACTTAGTCAACCCAATCCGCTACAAACAGATTAGTATTCCTAGTCCCTCCATTGTTTCTATTGGAGGAGAAGATAATTTTCTTTCCGTTGGGTGAGAACATAGGGAAGGAATCAAATGCTTTATCGTAAGAGATTTGTTCTAATCCTGTTCCATCTTCATTGATCATAAACAAATTGAATTCAAAGCCGCGTTTGCCTTTGTGGTTGGAGCTGAAAATAATTTTCTTGCCTGATGGATGATAGAACGGAGCCCAATTAGCCTTTCCAAGTTTGGTTAATTGTTTTAAATCAGAGCCATCTATGTTACAGGTAAATAATTCCATTTGAGTGGGCGCAACTAATCCTTGTTTCAAATAGTCTTGATATTCCTTTTTTGCTTCTTCAGTAGTAAAACGTGATGCCCGGAAAACAATTTTCTTTCCATCTGGTGAGAAGAAGGCACCACCATCGTAGCCTAGCTCATTAGTAATCTGCTTTACATTTTTCCCATTGATGTCCATCGTATATAAATCAAGATCGCCATTGCGGGTAGAAGTGAACACAATCTTATCACCTTTGGGCGAAACGGTAGCCTCGGCATCATAACCTGATGTGTTGGTTAGTTGTTTCAACATTTTTCCGTTCAGGTCTGCAACGAAAATATCGTAACTGTCATAGACCGGCCACAAGTATTTTCCTCCTGGTGTGCGCTCTACATCTTTTGGGCAATCCTTCCCGCCAAGGTGAGTGGATGCATATAAAATTGTTTTATTGCCAGGCAAGAAAAACGAACAGGTGGTTCTCCCCTGCCCTGTGCTAATCATCGTTGGCTTTTTCTTTCCATCACTCAAGTCCATTCCCTCAATGGGCATATAAAAAATCTGGTCGCAGCCCAAGCCCCACTCTTTGTTGTTGGATTGAAAGCTCACCATCTTGCTATTGAAACTCCAATACGCTTCGGCATTGTCTCCACCATAAGTAAGTCGACGAAGATTTTTGAAATGTTTTTCTCTGGAGTAAAGTATGGTATCAGCTAATGAATTGCTGCTGCTTTCCATTGAACTTTTAAAGCTGAGAATGAATGGGATGATGATTAGGGCAAAGACTAATTTTTTAAACATGAAGATGATTTTTATTTATGAGAATTTAGAGAACAATATTTTGAACCACATAGAAACATAGAGACATAGGAATACACACATGGATGCCACAATCAAAAATCACAAATCTTAAATCTTAAATCCTTTTAAGCCGCTTTCTTCGCTTCTTCCTCCTTCAACGTCCTTCTCAATATCTTCCCAACATTGGTCTTTGGCAATTCCAACCTGAACTCAAAGTATTTCGGCACTTTGTAATTTGTGAGGTTTTCGTGGCAGAATTTTTTTAGTTCTTCTTCAGTCAGGCTCTGGTCTTTCTTTACAATAAATGCTTTGATCACCTCGCCCGACTTCACGTCTGGGACACCAATGGCCGCTACTTCCAATACTTTAGGATGTCCTGCCAATATATTCTCAATTTCATTGGGGAATACATTGAAACCCGAAACTTTGATCATGTCCTTTTTGCGATCTACAATTTTAAAATAGCCAGCTTCATCCATAATGCCAATGTCGCCAGTGCGAAACCAATCACCAGGAAAGAATACACCCGCCTCGTTATCTTTTTGCCAGTAACCGCGCATCACTTGCAGGCCACGTGCACAAATTTCTCCCGTCTCTCCTTGTGCAAGTTGTTTACCATCATCATCAAAAATGGCAACCTCGGTGCTTGGCATAGGGATTCCGATCGTTCCTCGCTTGTGTGTTCCTGTCAATGGATTGCAGCACAACACGGGCGATGTCTCACTCAATCCATATCCTTCTACGAGAGGGCTTTTGGTAATTTGTTCCCATTTGATGGCCACCGCATCTTGCACTGCCATCCCTCCTCCTACCGCACCTTTCAAATTAGAAAAATCACACGTAGCAAAATCAGGATTATTAATCAATCCATTGAAGAGAGTGTTCACGCCAGTGATGATAGAGAATTTGTATTTCTTAATCTCCTTAATAAAGCCAGGCATATCGCGGGGATTGGTGATCAACACGTTGCGCAAACCTTGATGGAACATTAACACACCATTTACAGTAAAAGCAAAAATATGGTAGAGTGGCAAGGCGGTAATGACTATTTGCTGTTCTCCCTTAGTCATCAGCGGACTAAACCAGTGAGCGATCATCATGTTGTGTGCAATGATATTGCGATGAGAAAGCTGCGCACCCTTTGATACGCCTGTTGTGCCGCCCGTGTATTGAAGCACGGCCACATCTTCCACATCAACTGATGGTTTTTGCAAAGTCAGGTTTGCTCCTTTCGCCAATGTCGATTTAAAAGAAATAGCCTTCGGCAATGAATAATCAGGAACTAACTTCTTAATTCGCTTCACCACAAAATTCACAATCGCGCCTTTCAAAGTGCCGAGCAAGTCGCCCATGTTGGTGACGATGATATGTGCTGATGGAATTTTATCTTTGATTTGTTCTAAGTTGTGCGCAAAGTTGGCGACAATCACAATAGCAGAAATGCCCGCATCTTTGAATTGATGTTCCATCTCACGAGGAGTGTAAAGAGGGTTGGTGTTCACCACAATCAATCCTGCTTTCAATGAACCAATCATAGCAATTGGGAATTGTAATAGGTTCGGCATCTGAATCGCGATCCTATCTCCCTTCTTTAGCTTCAATTCATTTTGAAGATAAGCTGCAAAATTTGTCGAGAGCCTATCCACTTCACTATAAGTGAGCTTGCCACCAAGGTTTTCAAAGGCAATTTGATCCTTGTGTTTTTTACATGCCGTTTCAAATAATTCTATCAGCGAAGAAAATTCTAGTGCGCCAATCTCATGCGGAATACCTGCCGGATAATTTTTGAACCAGGGGAAATCGTTCATACAAATTTACTTTTAAAACAAAGCCCCAATTAGGTTAAAAAATTTACGCAAAGCAATCGTTTGTTCGCCTTCCTATTGGTTCCGTAAAGTTTTATTGCGAAGTGCTATTCCGCTAGGGATAGAAGACCCACGAAGCGCGGGGTAAACTCCAGCCCCACAGCACCGTAGCCCTGTGTGGTGGGGCGAGGAGTAGAAGCGGTAGCCCAGTGGTCCGTCTAGCCGAACGCCTCGCTTGGTCAGGCCGTAACAAAAAAAGCCCTCTCATTTCTGAGAAGGCTCTTGCTGTAAGGGAAGGCTTCGAACCTCCACGGAGAAGTTAGCTGCAAAGCATTAAGAAAACATTTAGTGGTCAACCCATTACTTTGCGTTTGTCCTTTTCTCTCCACCCCCGAGACAGGAGGGCTTGTCTGCCAATTTCAACACCTTACATTGTAAATTATGATGCAAATAAAGGATATAACTACTATTCGTGTCAATAATTATGTTAAAATATTGTATTATTTATACTTTAATGTATTTTTATTGAATAATCGATCAGTAAACCTTCTCACCAATGCCCAAGAAATACGAACTTGACAATACCGATCTAAAAATCCTCGAAATCCTGATGCAAGACGCTAAGCGTCCATACACGGAAGTCGCCAAAAAGGTAAATGTTTCACAAGGAACCGTCCATGTGCGCATGACCAAAATGGAAGAGGCGGGCATTTTAGATAAGACAACGCTACGAATCAACTACGCCAATCTCGGGTTCGACATCACCGCATTCATAGGTATCTATTTGGAAAAGAGTGCTTTGTACGAAAAGGTTTTAGCAAAACTCAAGGACATCCCCGAGATCGTGAACATACATTACACCACGGGCAACTACTCTATGTTTTTAAAAATCCACTGCCGCGATACCAATCATTTGAAAGAAGTGCTTCACGACAAAATGCAGCAAGTGGAAGGCATTGAGCGCACTGAGACGATGATCTCACTGGAGGAAAGCTTGGACAGAAATTTAAAATTGTCGAGTTAGATGATTTCTTTGGAAGAGATGAAATTCAGGAGGCTTTTTTAAATACTTCCTTTTCAAGGCGTAAAATTCGATCACCAAAATCTGCCAGTTTCATTACTGATAAGCGAAGTTCACCTATCCCTAAGTTGGTTTTGGCTTGCTCGCCTTCCAGTTTTTCTATCTTCCCGTTTAAATCTGCACGCATTCCCTTAATTTCCAACCTCATTTCATGCACTTCCGCTGGGAGTTCTGCCATTACTTCAATTAGTCTTTTCTCATTATCCATACTTTGATTTTAGCTTATCAAAAGTACAAATTTTAGCGAAAGCTCATAGCAATCTGCTTTAACTCCAAAATTCAAGCTTCACCAACTAAATTATCTTAACCCAAAACTAATAAGCTGGGTTTTTGTTGTTAATTTTGGGTTATTATTTGAAATTAGTCTAAATAGGGTTGGATGACCAAGGATAATCAAGTACTGGAAGAGCTTACATCAAAGGAATACGAGCATGGCTGGAATGTAGACCTTGAGGCTGACGAAGCCCCGAAAGGTCTTAATGAAGATACTGTGCGCTTCATTTCTGCGAAGAAGAATGAACCAGAGTGGCTGCTCGAGTGGCGTTTGAAGGCGTTTCGTCATTGGTTAAAATTGACCGAACCGCAGTGGGCTAACGTCCATCATCCAGCGATCAACTATCAAGACATCATTTATTACTCTGCACCAAAGCAAAAGAAAAGCATAAGCGGGCTGGAAGAAGTTGATCCTGAATTGATCAAGACCTTTGAAAAGTTAGGAATTTCCATAACAGAACAAAAGCGATTGACAGGTGTAGCTGTAGATGCAGTGATTGATAGTGTCTCTGTTGCAACAACATTTAAAGAAACATTAGGCGAATTAGGAATTATCTTCTGCTCATTCAGCGAAGCAGTGAGAGAACATCCTGAGTTGATCAAAAAATATTTAGGATCGGTAGTGCCGATGAACGACAATTATTTTGCAGCACTTAACTCTGCTGTTTTCTCTGATGGCTCGTTCTGCTACATCCCGAAAGGCGTGCGTTGCCCGATGGAGTTGTCAACCTACTTTAGGATCAACGCAGCAAACACAGGCCAATTTGAAAGAACATTGATCATAGCCGATGAAGGTTCATTTGTCAGTTATCTCGAAGGTTGCACTGCACCGATGCGCGATGAGAACCAGTTGCATGCAGCGGTAGTAGAGCTTTACGCCATGAAGGATGCAACCATCAAATATTCGACCGTTCAAAATTGGTATCCAGGAGATAAAAACGGAAAGGGCGGCATCTATAATTTTGTAACGAAGCGCGGACTTTGTTTTGGCGATCATTCTAAAATTTCTTGGACACAAGTAGAGACAGGCTCTGCCATCACGTGGAAATATCCATCGTGCATTTTGAAAGGCGATTACTCAATGGGCGAATTTTATTCCGTTGCTGTGACCAATAATTATCAGCAAGCTGATACAGGCACGAAGATGGTTCACATTGGCAAAAACACCAAGTCGAGGATTGTATCAAAAGGAATTTCAGCAGGCAAATCACAAAATAGCTACCGCGGGCAAGTGCATATCATGAAGCGCGCCAGCAATGCTAGAAACTTTTCACAGTGCGATTCTTTACTGATGGGCGATCAATGTGGGGCGCACACATTCCCCTACATTGATGTTGAAAACCAAACAGCACGCATCGAGCACGAAGCAACTACTTCTAAGATTGGTGAAGACCAAATCTTTTATTGCTTACAGCGAGGTATTGATGCAGAAGCAGCAGTTGCTTTGATTGTAAATGGATACGCCAAAGAAGTATTGAGTCAATTACCAATGGAGTTTGCGGTAGAAGCACAGAAGTTGTTAGCGTTGACTTTGGAAGGCAGCGTGGGGTAGGAATTTAAGATTTAAGATTTAAGATTTAAGATTTAAGATTTAAGATTTAAGATTTAAGATTTAAGATTTAAGATTTAAGATTTAAGATTTAAGATTTAGGATTTAGGATTTAGGATTTAGGATTTAGGATTTAGGATTTAGGATTTAGGATTTAGGATTTAGGATTTTAGATCGAATTTAGGAGTAGCGAGATGAAATATTTTCAGAGGCTTAGTTGCCACGGCCTTTAGGCCGGTTAGTATTATGCAGATATCTATTGAGGGCTTTAGCCCTTCGTTTGATAAATTATGATTAGTTAGAATTATGAGTATGTTAGAAATAAAAAATCTCCAAGCCCGTGTAGAGGAAAAGCAAATTCTTAACGGGATAGACTTGGTTGTGAATGAGGGAGAAGTACACGCCATTATGGGGCCGAACGGATCTGGTAAAAGTACGCTTGCATCTGTGCTGGCTGGCAGAGAAGATTATGAGGTACTTTCAGGCAGCGTTGATTTTTTAGGAAAGAATTTGTTAGAGCTTGAGCCCAACCAACGTGCCGCAGAAGGAATTTTTCTTGCTTTCCAATATCCAGTAGAAATTCCCGGGGTAAGCACGATCAACTTCATGAAGACGGCTGTAAACAAAATCCGTCAGTATCGCGGACAGAGTCCATTGGATGCAGTTGCCTTTCTTCAATTGATGAAAGAGAAAATGAAATTAGTTGGTATTGATCAATCTCTGTTGAGTCGTTCATTAAACGAAGGGTTTTCTGGTGGAGAGAAAAAGCGCAATGAAATTTTTCAAATGGCGATGTTGGAGCCGAAACTCGCGATCCTAGACGAAACCGATTCAGGTTTGGATATTGACGCATTGAAAATCGTAGCACACGGTGTTAATTCTTTAAGATCAAAGAACAACGCCACCATTGTGGTCACACACTACCAGCGTTTGTTGGATTACATCGTGCCTGATTTTGTGCACGTGCTTTACAAAGGCAGAATAGTAAAATCAGGAACAAAAGAACTAGCCAAAGAACTAGAGGCGAAAGGATACGACTGGATTAAAAACGAAGTAGCGGTAGCATAGCGAAATGGGAACAACTTCATTAGATAGCACCATCGAAAAAGATATTATCGAAAGTTTTTCGCTAAGTGATACTTGCTTTGCCAATGAGGAAAGCAGTCGAGCATTTACTTATTTGAAAAAAGTTGGCCTACCAATCAACAAAAGCGAAGAATACCGCTTCACCCCTATCACAAAAACCCTACAAAAGAATTTTACCTGGAATAATAAACCGACCGAGTCTTCTTTAAATTCCATTCAAGAATTTTTGATTGAAGGGATAGAAGCAAACATCTTGGTTTTTGTAAACGGCATATATTCCAAATCACTATCAAAAACAATCAGCCCTGAGGTTAAAATCAAACCTTTATCGGAGGCATTCCAAACTAATAAAGAAGTATTGAATACTTATTTTGATAAATTAGTAAGATCGGATACTGATCCTTTTGCGGCATTGAACACGGCCTTTTGGCAAGACGGAATTTTTATTCACGTGCCTGAAAATGTGATTGTCGAAAAATCACTATTGATTTTACATATCAATGACGCAGCACAGGATCAAGTGATCTCCCACACTCGCCTTTTAGTAGTCTTAGAAAAGAACGCTCAACTATCCATCATTGAAAAGTTTGATTCAGTTGGCGCTCATCCTGTCTTTCATACATTCACAGAAGAAATTTCAGTTGCCGAGAACGCTCAATTGGAATATTGTAAAGTACAAAACGACTCAGGCAAGAGCGTTCAAGTAGCCAATACCAACATTCATCAATCAGATTCCAGCAAGGTCAATACATTCACGTTAACGATGAATGGTGAAATCATTCGTAATAATTTCACCATCACTATTGATGGCGAACAGTGCGAATCACATTTTCATGGAGTCTATTTATTGAATGGAAATACGCTGGCCGATAACCACACTGTGGTCGATCATAAAAAGCCCAATTCGTTCAGCAACGAAATGTACAAGGGCATCATGGACGGAAACTCCAAAGGTGTTTTTAACGGAAAAATCTTTGTCCGTCCACAAGCACAAAAGACAAACGCCTTTCAATCGAATAGAAATATTTTGATGAGCGAATCGGCCACCGTCAACACCAAACCACAGTTGGAGATTTGGGCAGATGATGTGAAGTGCTCGCACGGCTGCACGACTGGCCAGTTAGATGACGAAGCCCTTTTCTATTTGCAGTCGCGTGGCATCCCTTACGATTCTGCCAAAGCCATGTTACTTTATGCTTTTGCGTTGGACGTCCTCACTCCTATCAAAAATGAAACATTGAAGAACTATTTAGATAAGTTGATTTCAGATCGGCTAAACAAAAATTTCTGATATGACTGCTGTATTAGAATCATCCACTATCGACATAAAAAAAATAAGAGAGCAATTCCCTGTCTTGCATCAGCAAGTAAATGGAAAGCCACTCATCTATCTCGATAACGCAGCCACCAATCAAAAACCCGCGCGTGTTATCAAGGCATTGACCGACTATTATGAGGGATACAATTCCAACATCCACCGTGGTATTCATACATTGGCAGAGAAGGCAACCAAGGCTTATGAAGAGACTCGCCATTCCATGCAGCAATTCATCAATGCCAAGCATGTAGAAGAGATCATATTCACAAGAGGTGTAACCGAAAGCATCAACTTAGTTGCGTCTTCTTATGGAAGAGCCTTTTTAAAAGAAGGCGATGAAATAATCATCTCTGGATTAGAGCATCACTCCAATATTGTTGCTTGGCAAATGATCTGCGAAGAGAAAAAAGCAATATTGAAAGTTATTCCAGTAACTCCTATTGGCGAAATTGATCTGGATGGGTATCGGAAATTACTTTCTCAAAGAACAAAAGTTGTTGCTGTCAATCATGCTTCAAATAGTTTAGGTACGATCAATCCCGTAAAGGAAATAATAAAGCTAGCGCACGAAGTAGGTGCTGTTGTATTGATCGATGGCGCACAAGCTGCTGCTCATTTAGAAATTGACGTTCAAGATTTAGATTGTGATTTTTACTGCATCTCATCGCACAAAATGTATGGCCCTACTGGCACAGGCATTTTATTCGGAAAGAAAGATTTGCTGGAGAAAATGCCACCCTACATGGGTGGTGGCGAGATGATCAAAGATGTTACATTCGCCAAAACTACCTACAACGATTTGCCCTATAAGTTTGAAGCAGGCACACCCAACATTGCGGATGTGGTTGCGCTGAACGAGGCGATTCACTTTATCAATGAACTTGGCAAAGAAAATATTGCCGCGCACGAGAATAGCTTGCTTGCTTATGCAAAAGAAAAACTAACAACACTACCCCAACTTGTATTGATTGGCACAGCCAAAAATAAAGTAAGCGTACAATCTTTTGTAATAGAAGGAATTCATCCCTTTGATATTGGACAAATGTTAGACGCGCGAGGTATTGCCGTAAGAACGGGACATCACTGCACTCAGCCATTGATGGATAGTTTTGGATTGGAGGGAACAGTGCGCGCTTCCTTTGCAGTTTACAATACAATGGAAGAAATGGATCAGTTATTGGAAGGTCTTAAAAGAATTAGTAAATTTCTAAACTAAATTAGATATGCCCAATGAGGAGAAAATAATTGCCATGTTGGAAGAATTACTATTTAAAATAAATAGACATCTTCAGAGGCTAGCGGCATATAACAGAATAAATAAGTGACCATAAAAGAAATCCAAGACGAAATCATCAATGAATTCTCCTTATTGGATGGAGACATGGAAATGACTGTGTTGTATGTAATGGAGCTAGGTCAAAAGCTTCCTGAGATGAATGAGACGTATAAAACAGAAGAGAATATCGTGAAAGGCTGCCAATCAAAAGTGTGGATGACTGCCTTGTTGAAGGATGGGAAAATGCAATTTTCCGCAGATAGCAATACGGCTATCACTAAAGGGCTGGTCAGTTTGTTGGTGCGTATTTTTTCTGGCCAAGAACCAGATGCCATTTTAAATAGCGATCTTTACTTTATGAAAAAAATTGGAATGGAACGGTTTATTGGCACGCAACGTTCTAATGGTTTTGCATCCATGATCAAGCAAATCAAATTTTATGCTTTGGCTTATAAGACTCAATTGGCAACGAAGTGATGGAAGAAGTGAAAGAAAATATTGCCACTGAAACGGTTGAAGTAAACCTTCGAGATAAGGTTTTGGCTGCCATAAAAACAGTTTATGATCCCGAAATCCCTGTGGATGTTTACGAGCTAGGCTTGATCTACGAAATCAACATCATGCCGGTGAACAATGTTTTTATTTCGATGACATTGACCTCCCCTTCTTGTCCTTCTGCCGAAGCTATTCCCAGCGAGGTAGAGCAAAAGATACGGGCCATTGAAGGAATCAATGACGTGCAGGTAGAAGTAACTTTCGATCCGCCCTACTCACAAGATATGATGAGCGAGGCAGCCAAATTGGAACTGGGATTCATGTAAAATTGTTAAGCATACGACTAAAAAAATCTAACATCTTAAATCACAAATCTTAAATATTGAATTATGTATCCTGAAAACTTAGTAGCACCCATGCGCTCTGATTTAACAGTAGCTGGGTTTGTAGAATTGAAATCGGCAGAGGCAGTTGACCAAGAATTGAAAGACCAAAAAGGAACGACTTTGCTAGTGGTGAATTCAGTTTGTGGTTGTGCGGCTGGCGCAGCGAGACCGGGCATCAAATGGGCCCTTCAAAATTCAACTAAGAAGCCGGCACATTTAACAACTGTGTTCGCAGGTGTCGATAAAGAAGCCGTAGCTAAAGCAAGGGAATACACGTTGCCTTACCCTCCCTCTTCTCCATGTATTGCTCTATTTAAAGACGGAGAGTTGGTTCACTTCGTAGAGCGCCATCACATTGAAGGGCGTAATGCGCAAATGATAGGCCAGCATTTAGTAGAAGTCTTTGAAGAGTTCTGTTAATACTTTTCAGATAATCTCATAATAAAAGGCCACCCGAAAGGATGGCCTTTTTGATTTGAAAAAAAGAACAAAAATTATCAGAATCAAATCTAACTCTTAGTCTTATATTTGTGTTTGATGATCGAACCCCAAAAGCAAAAATATAGAAAGAAGAAGCTTGGCAGCTATCCTTATGTGAGTGTGGTGCTAAGCATCTCATTGGCTTTGTTTGTGATAGGAGTGTTTGGCACGTTAGTCATTTACTCAAAAGAACTTGAGCGCACCGTGAGGGATAATGTGAAGATACAAGTCTATTTAAAAAACCAGCTAACACCAGAACATACGAAAAAAATAGAGAAAGATCTTTTATCCAAATCGTTTGTAAGTAAATCAGACCCGAAGAATGTCCTTCAATTTGTTTCTAAAGAAGAAGCAGCCAAGCAATTCATTAAAGAGACAGGCGAAGATTTTAAAAAATTCTTGGGTGAAAATCCCTTGCGAGATGCGTACCTAGTTAAGATTGATCCAACCTTTCACGACAAGGCAAGTTTGTTAAAAATCAAAGCGGAAGTCGAAAAGATGAATGGAGTGTTTCAAGTGTATTACGTGGAAAATCTGATTGACTCCATCAATCAAAACGTGACCAAGATTGGGCTAGTACTAATGGGGTTAGTTGCACTGCTGCTACTTACTGTGGTGTTATTGATCAACAACACCGTAAGGCTCGCACTTTTCTCGCAACGGTTTATCATTCGCAGTATGCAACTAGTAGGTGCCAAAAGATGGTTTATACAAAGACCATTTTTATTCCAAGCACTATGGCATGGCGCGTTGGCAGGTATTATTGCTTCAGCACTATTGTTTGCAATGATCTCTTTTGCAACCAAAAGAATAGAGGATTTGAATTTGATACAGAATAATGAAAGACTTTTTCTATTGGCAGGGTCACTACTACTAGTCGGAATGATTGTAGCAGTAGCAAGTACCTACCGTGCAGTAGCAAAATATTTAGGTTTATCTTTGGACGAATTATATTAAAATCATGAGCAAACTACCTTTTGGCAAGAAAAATTATCAGTTAATGGTTATTGGTGTAGCCACATTAATAGTTGGGTTCACCATTATGACTATGGACAAAGAACCTTACGGCTTTGGCTTTTTAGGGTTGACGCTGGGCCCTATCATTGTTCTGGCAGGATTTATCTTAGAGATCGTTGCTATCATGCACACACCCAAGGAAGATAAATCACAAGCTAAGAAGTAATTGGGTGCGAAAGTGAGCTTTAGCTTTCGATGCAAATCATAATTCGTAAATCTCAAATCGAAAATAATTTTTAATGTCGATCCTTGAAGCAGTTATCCTCGCCATAGTAGAGGGCCTAACAGAATTTTTACCTGTATCTTCTACTGGCCACATGATTATTGCTTCTTCTATCATGGGGATTGCCTCTGATCCGTTTACCAAAACATTCACCGTGGCCATTCAGCTTGGCGCCATTGTTTCAGTAGTAGTTTTGTATTGGAAACATTTTTTTCAGTCACTTGATTTCTACTTCAAACTTTTTGCAGCATTCTTGCCAGCAGCTATTCTTGGTTTTTTGCTAGATGACTTTATTGATCAACTACTTGAGCGCGTGGAGGTAGTGGCGGTAACATTGATCCTCGGTGGAATTGTCTTCTTATTCATTGATAAATTTTTTAAGGAAAGTGAAGAACACGGGCAAGAAGCTGTTACCTATCCTTCTGCTCTAAAGATCGGTTTCTTTCAAACCATTGCTATGATTCCTGGTGTTTCGCGATCTGCTGCTACGATTATTGGAGGATTGACTCAAAAATTGACGAAGAAAGCAGCCGCTGAGTTTTCCTTTTTCTTGGCTGTGCCAACTATGTTTGCAGCCACGGGCTACAAGCTTTTGAAATTCTATAAAGAAGGAAATGCTTTTGGGCAAAATGAAATCATCTTGCTTTTGGTTGGAAATGTTGTTGCTTTTGTTGTTGGAATGATTGCTATCAAATCCTTCATTTCATTTCTAACCAAGCACGGTTTTAAACTTTTCGGTTATTATCGAATTGGCCTTGGGCTAATCATCTTGATTTTATACTTGATGGGAATCCCGCTATCCGTTGTCTGATGGAAGCAAGTGAAGGCCGACTTTTGCTTATTAACAAACCACTAAGATGGACTTCCTTTGACGTAGTAAATAAACTTCGCTACAAACTAAAAATCAAAAAGATCGGTCACGCAGGAACACTTGACCCACTTGCAACTGGGCTGCTTATTATTTGCACTGGGAAAATGACCAAGCGCATTGACGAATACCAAGCACAAGAGAAGGAATACACTGGCAAATTTGTGATCGGGCAAACCACGCCTTCGTTTGATTTAGAAACGGAAGTCACTGCGCCCATTGACATTTCTGGAATTATCGATTTGCAGATTCAAGAAGCATCCAAAAAATTTATCGGAATATTGCAACAAATCCCTCCTGCTCATTCGGCCATAAAAGTAGATGGCAAACGGTCGTATGAGTTGGCTCGTCAAGGGAAGGAAGTGGAACTTAGGCCGCGAGAGGTTACAGTTTCTGAATTTGAGATTACATCAATTGAAAAACCAATTATTGGTTTTCGCATAGTTTGTTCCAAAGGCACTTACATTAGAAGCCTCGCTCGCGATTTTGGAAACGAGTTGGGTGTGGGTGCTTACCTTGCTGAACTTTGTAGAACGCGAATTGGGAACTATAAATTGCAACAGGCAATTACTGTAGATCAAGTAGAATAGGACATTAAGGCATACGCATTATAATTTTGAAATTGCATTCTAAGGCTTAAGAAGGGTTTCCAACCTTCCGAAGGTTGGAAACCCTTTCTCGAAAGAACAAGCGATAAGTGTTGATGATGTCGATAGCGAGTCAAACCTTGTGACTTAGGACTTTGGCATTAGGTGTATAATCCGAAAAACATTCAACATCCAAGTCTTCATCTAACTCAGGCCAATGAATCCATCTTCTATTGCCCTTAATAATATAGTTTTCCCACCGCTGAGGTGTACCTTTTCGGAGATTAGGGAACCATTCAACGGGATTGCCAAAAACCCGTTGATCATCCATCTCAACAAATATCCGTGTGCAATCAAACCAAACATTTTTAATTTTGCCCATGCTCTCTGCTAAAAAAGAAAAATTTCATTCCGAAAAATCGAAATAATTCTGGCATCTTTAAAAGTTATAAAACAAAGTTACATTATTTTAAGAACACAATGGGTGAGAAAGCCCTAAGTCCTAAGCCCCAAGACCTAATGCCTAACAAATGAGGATTTACCATTCCATTGACGACTTCACCAAACTCAACTATGCCGTTGTTACAAGCGGCACGTTTGATGGTGTACATCTGGGGCATCAAAAAATCATCAGTAGGCTAAAAGAAGTAGCAGAAAAGAGCAAAGGCGAAACGGTGGTGATCACCTTCTGGCCGCACCCACGGCTGATTTTAAAACCAGAAGACAATACACTCAAGCTGCTCAATACGTTTGAAGAAAAAGCAGAGCTGCTCAAGCAGCAAGGCATTCAGCATCTTTTACGGATTCCTTTTACCAAAGAGTTTTCGCAGCTCACTTCACAAGAATTTATCAGCAGCATTTTGGTCAATACCATAGGTACCAAGAAATTGGTAATCGGCTATGATCATCGCTTTGGTAACCACCGTGAAGGAAGTTTTGAGCAATTGAAAATCAGCGGGCCTGCGCATGGCTTTGATGTGGAAGAAATAGAACGGCAAGATGTAGATCATGTAGCCGTCAGTTCTTCTAAAATTCGCAAAGCAATTGAGGAAGCTGATTTGGAAACTGCCACTCATTTACTCGGTCGCCCTTATTCTATTAGTGGGCAAGTAGTGCGAGGAGATAAGTTGGGGCGCGTGCTGGGCTACCCTACTGCCAACATCGATTTAGATTCCCGATTAAAATTAATTCCTGCCGATGGTATTTATGCCGTTACTGTTCAGCATGAACATTCCATTTTCAAAGGCATGCTTTACATTGGCAAACGCCCGACAGTAAACGGAACGAAACGCGCTATTGAAGTGAACATCTTTGATTTCAATAAAGAAATTTATGGAGAAACACTTACCGTTTATTTTCACCAACTCATTCGCAGTGATAGTAAATTTCAAGACTTAGAAGCATTGAAGTGGCAGTTGCATCAGGATAGGGAGGATGCATTAAGGTTGTTGAATGGATTAGATGATAGAAGTTAGAAGTTTACTGGAGGCCTCTTGCAGATTTGTAAATCTTAAATCAAACATCTTAAATCTAAAATCACAGTACTTCCTTACCTCACTCCCTCCAACTCCATTTCCAACCTAGCTTCCTCCAAATCCAATTCATGTTCAATCTTGCGCAGGGCTTCATCACCAATCTTTCTATTTTTGTGCATTCCATCTAGGTAATTCCGCTCTTGCTTGATCAACTCCCGTTGGATGCGATGGAACTCTTGAATTTGTTCGTCCGTTAAATTATTGTTTTCATCTTTTCTCAAGCGCTGTATTCTGATCTCATACTTTGATTTGATTTGACTTAATACCGAATCACTAAGACCTAATGCGTAATTTTCTTCAATGTGTTCGATCACTGAAGTAGCGATTGTGTAACGAGCAAGGTTCTCTTCTTCTTGCCCACCTACGTCTGCTTTAATCCCTAACTTTCTCACTAATATAGGAAGTGTCATTCCTTGAAGCACAAGTGTTGAGAAAATAACAGCAAACGTTAGGAAAATAATCAAATCACGATTGGGGAAAGCCGTATCTCCAATCATCAATGGCAAGGCCAACGCAGCAGCAAGAGAAACTACACCTCTCATGCCCGACCAGGCCACTATGGCTACATTGCGCGCGTGAAGTTCAGGTTCACGTTTTCTAATTCCGCGACTAAACCATCGAGGTATATAAGCGGCTGGGAAAACCCAAACAATCCTTGCTACAATTGTGATCATGCTCACTAAAAAACCATACCATAACAACGTTAAGAATGAATGTTCTTGGATATGCGATAGCACAGATCTCAGTTGCAGGCCAATTAAAATAAAAATGACCCCGTTGAGAATGAAGGTGACGGTATTCCAAGTAGCGTAGGCCTGTATCCGTGATTGATGTTTAAAAATTTCTGAAGATCGTTGGCTTAAAAATAATCCACAAGCCACTACAGCTAATACACCCGATACATGAATCTGTTCTGCCAATAGATAAGCAACGTAGGGAGTTAGAAATGTGAGCGTTGTATCCGTTGTTGGATTGTTAGGGGTAATCTTATGGATCCAAAAAAATAGTTGTCCGATGATGAGACCGATTACGATGCCGAAACCCGCTACATAAAAGAAATTTATGCTGGCCAACCAAAAGATGAAAGTACCTGTTGCTGTAGCGGCAATCGCATAACGCATGGCAATCAACCCGGTTGCATCATTCACCAAACTCTCTCCTTCTAATATAGTGATCAATCTTTTTGGCACACCAAGACCAGCGGTGGCTGCAGTGGCGGCCACGGCATCAGGCGGGGAAATGATGGCACCCAATACAAACGACTCTGCCCAACCAAAGCCTGGAATAAAGTAGTGCGCTACCATTGCCACTGCGGTAGTGGTGAACAATACGCAACCTATCGCCAATAGCGAGATCGCTCTGCCATTGGCTTTGAAGTCTGTCCACGAGGTTGTCCAAGCAGCAGAGTAAAGCGCGGGAGGAAGGAAGATCAAGAAAACCACATCAGGGTTCATCTCTATCACTGGCAGATTGGGCACAAGGCCAATACCAATGCCCGCCAGCACCAACAAAACAGGGTATGGTATTTTTATGCGATCAGTTAACTCTGCTAAGGCAGTTACTACTGCAAGAAGAAGGATAATGACAGTTATGTTTTCGAGGTGCATGTGTTTTTAATATAGCCAAAGCCTTGGCAAAATAGTTCTACTTTTAACATTCCAAAGTAAAACTAAGTTGTGAAAGTAAAAACTATTTGCAGCTTTTGATTCCAGAAAAATAAATTGGTTAATTGATGAGCTAGTGAATAGTACACATTCGGCTAGGGAGTAGTGGAAAGCCCCCGAGACTTCGCTCTGGATAAACTTCAGGAGGAAACGAGCGAGGACCACTCGAGACGCGTGGCAGGCTTGGAGGGATAGCCCAGTGCCTTCGCGCCTCGCTTGGGCAGGCCGCACCTTCAATAAAGCTTCGGTTGGGCAGGCCGCACCTTCGCTAAAGCTACGGTGGGCAAGCCGTCAAAGATTTTAAAAAATGATTACGGAACTGAACGAACCTTTTCACTCAAACCTTGTTTTTAAATCATCGAATGAAAATAGCCGTATCGCGTAAGGAGCATTTCAACTCAGCCCACCGTCTGTTCAATCCTGCATGGAGTAATGAAAAGAATGATGCCGTGTTTGGCAAGTGCAACAACCCCAACTTTCATGGGCACAATTATGAAATAGTGGTGACTGTTGTAGGCGAACCTGATCCTGAAACGGGCTATGTGTATGACATAAAACTGCTAAGCGATTTAATTAAAGAGCACGTGCTAAAACATTTTGACCATAAAAACCTTAATTTAGATACCGCATACTTCAAAGACCTGAACCCAACGGCCGAAAACATAGCCGTGGTTATCTGGAGGATATTGAGGCAGCAGATCGATAACCAGTACGAGCTAAAAATTAAATTGTATGAGACAGAAAGAAATTTCGTTGAATATCCTGCCCATTAAACCGTTTGACGAGGATGACTTGGATCACCCTGCGGGCTCGCACGATACCCCAATGCGCCCCGATGCGTTTGATCTTTCTGATGAAGAAAAGATTGAAAAGATAGAAGAACACTTTCGTGAAATCATGACCGTGCTTGGCCTAGATTTAACTGACGATAGTTTGAAGGGTACGCCTAGGCGCGTGGCGAAAATGTATGTGCAAGAAGCGTTCAGCGGGCTCAATCCTATGAACCGCCCCACCACTAGATTGTTTGAAAATAAATATAGATATGATCAAATGTTGGTGGAGAAAGACATCACTTTCTTCTCTCATTGCGAGCATCACTTCGTGCCGATCTACGGAAAAATCCATGTCGCCTATTTCTCTTCTGGCAAGGTGATCGGCCTCTCTAAGATCAATCGTTTCGTACAATATTTCGCCAAGCGTCCACAGGTGCAAGAGCGCCTGACGGTGCAGATCGGAAAAGAATTGGAGCGCGTACTCAATACACAAGATGTAGCTGTTGTAGTTGATGCAAACCACATGTGTGTGGCTTCGCGCGGGGTGAGTGACACCAATAGCAAAACAGGTACGGCCTATTTTGGTGGTAAGTTCAATGATGAAAATGCGAAGAGAGAGTTTTTGAATTACATTAATGCGAAGTAAAGGCTTGAACTTGGGCTTAGGACTTAGGCATTGGGAAGGGTTTCGGATGACCATTGGTTTATCAAGATCTCAAGTCCTAAGCCCTAAGTCCCAATGCCTGATCACTAGTGCCTAATCCCTTGATACCCAACGCCATCCCTCCCAAAGACCGATTATTCACTTCATATCGGTAAATACTCACCTATTTTTGTAGATTAGCGGCATTATTTTAATCTACAACTTATGGTATTCGACTTAGACATGATCAAGGCCACGTATGCAGCAATGCCCGGCCGTATCGCTAAAGCAAGAAAAGCAGTGGGCAAACCACTCACGCTCTCTGAAAAAATATTGTTCTCACATCTTCATGCTGATCAGAAGTTGGAAAATTTCGGTCGTGGAAAATCGTATGTGGACTTTGCGCCAGATCGTGTGGCTATGCAAGATGCTACAGCTCAAATGGCTTTGTTACAATTCATGTCTGCGGGGAAACCAAAAGTAGCGGTTCCTTCCACGGTGCATTGCGATCACTTGATCACTGCCAAAGTCGGGGCTGCTGATGATTTGAGTTTTGCTAATAAAGAGAGCAAGGAAGTTTTTGATTTCTTGTCTTCTGTTTCAAATAAATATGGACTTGGTTTTTGGAAACCCGGTGCAGGCATCATTCACCAAGTTGTGTTAGAAAATTATGCCTTCCCAGGAGGAATGATGATCGGTACTGATTCACACACAGTGAATGCTGGTGGTTTAGGAATGGTAGCGATTGGTGTAGGCGGTGCAGATGCCGTAGATGTAATGGCTGGCATGGCGTGGGAGTTAAAGTTCCCGAAATTGATCGGTGTAAAATTAACTGGGAAACTAAGCGGATGGACTGCTGCAAAAGATGTGATCTTAAAAGTGGCAGGGATATTAACAGTAAAAGGCGGAACAGGAGCAATTGTAGAATACTTTGGCGAGGGCGCGACATCCATGAGCTGCACAGGCAAAGGAACGATCTGTAACATGGGCGCAGAGATTGGCGCAACTACTTCTACGTTTGGTTACGATGCTTCCATGAGCCGCTATTTGATAGCCACAGGCCGTGCCGAAGTGGCGAGGATGGCCGACAAGATCAAAGCTGATTTGACTGCCGATCCTGAAGTGTATCAAAACCCAGAGAAATATTTTGACCAAGTAATTGAAATCAACTTGAGCGAATTGGAGCCTCATTTGAATGGCCCCTTCACTCCAGATTTGGCCACGCCTATTTCAAAATTAAAAGAAGCAGCAGCAAAGAACGGCTGGCCTACTAAAATTGAAGTGGGTTTGATCGGCTCATGCACTAACTCATCCTACGAAGATATTTCTCGTGCAGCTAGTTTGGCTAAACAAGTTTCCGCAAAAGGATTGAAGACCAAAGCCGTGTTCACCATCACACCAGGTTCTGAGCAAGTGCGCTACACCATTGAGCGCGATGGATTCATTGAAGCATTTGATAAAATTGGTGCAAAGGTATTCGCGAATGCGTGTGGGCCTTGCATAGGTATGTGGGCGCGTGTAGGCGCAGAAAGAAAAGAGAAAAATACGATTGTTCACTCCTTCAATAGAAATTTTCAATCGCGCAATGATGGCAACCCCAACACGTATGCGTTTGTTGGTTCGCCCGAATTGGTAACGGCATTGGCCATTGCCGGAGATTTAAACTTCAATCCACTCACAGATTACTTGACTAACGAAAAAGGTGAGCAAGTAAAACTAGATCCACCAACCGGTGACGAGCTTCCTACAAAAGGTTTTGATGTAAAAGACCCAGGCTTTCAAGTACCAGCTAAAGATGGCAGCAAAGTAGATGTGAGTGTCAACCCTGATTCAGATCGTCTGCAACTCCTCGCCCCTTTCGCACCATGGGAAGGCACTGACCTGAAAGCATTGCGGTTGTTGATCAAAGCAAAAGGAAAATGTACCACCGATCATATTTCAATGGCGGGCAAGTGGCTAAAATACCGTGGACACTTGGATAACATCTCTAACAATTTATTAATAGGAGCAACCAACTTCTACAATGAGAAAATCAATAATATAAAGAATGGCTTGACAGGCGAGCATGATGAAGTACCGAAAGTACAACGTTCATACAAGGCCAAAGGTATTGGCAGCATTGTTGTAGGCGATGAAAACTATGGTGAAGGTTCATCTCGTGAACATGCTGCTATGGAGCCACGCTTCTTGGGTGTGAGGGCGATCCTAGTAAAATCATTTGCCCGTATCCACGAAACCAATTTGAAGAAACAAGGAATGCTTGCATTGACGTTTGCCAACAAAGAAGATTACAACTTGATTCAAGAAGACGACCGCATTGATATCAACGGGCTCACTACTTTCGCTCCTGAAAAACCGTTGACATTGACATTGAATCATATTGATGGCAAAAAAGACACCATCACCGTCAACCACACCTACAATGCCAGCCAGATCGGTTGGTTCAAAGCAGGTTCGGCCTTGAATAAGATGGGTAAATCTGCGCCTAAAAAAGTTGCACCTGTGAACGCAGTGGTAGCTAAGAAGGTGGTGAAAGCCGCTCCAAAGAAAGTGGTTAAAAAAGCTGCTGCTAAAAAGTTGATGAAGAAGGTAACCAAGAAAGTTGTTAAAAAGACTTCGAAGAAAGTAGCAAAGAAAAAAGTAGTTAAAGCTGCGAAGAAGTCTATTAAGAAGATTACTAAAAAGAAAGTAGTGAAGAAGAAAAAATAGCTGCTTGAGTGATGAAGTTTACCAGCTACTATCTTCACACAAGGTTGCGTGCCGATAGAGCCATTATCAAATCAGAATGGGTAGAACAAGTGTTTTACAATTACGAATCTGAAGTGGTTCAAGCTGACAAACGAATTAGAAGATGGGGCTACATTGCTGAGGTGAACAAATATCTTAGAATCGTAATTTTAGAAGATAAGGAGACGATCCATAATGCTTTTTTTGATAGATCGTTTGTAGGGAAAATAGCTTTATAATTTTATAATGAAAATCACTTATTTCAAGGATACCGACACGCTCTTGGTCAACTTCAAAGAAGATCAAGTTGTAGAAACCAAAGATTTTTCAGAGGATGTTTTGCTTGATCTGGATAACAAGGGCAACTTGGTAAGTATGACTATCGAGCACGCATCCAAGCAAGCTAACATGGCCGATTTCTCTTTCAATCAGGTAACTAAACAAATAGAATCTATCGCTATATAACTTGGTTGCTACCGATATATAAATGACGCTGCAATCAGCGTCATTTTTTATTTACTCAAATTGTTTTTCAATGCTAGGAGTCGCTCGCCTAAAGCAATGCCCACTCCCTTATCCATCATATTGGGCAATTCTTTTATTGCCAATTCAATTTTATGTCCAGCCACAACGCTATCATTTTTCAAATAACTGATCGCTGCTTCCACCGCAAAAATCTGTGCCTTGGGTATTATAGCCGTTGGCTTAAATTGATTCCAATACGATAGCGCTTTTTCAAGATCGTTCTTGGCAATGGCATAGAAAAGGGCAGCATCCAACCATACGGCATTTCTAATTCCATCAGGAACAGCGTCTGCTAGGCTAATGTATTCCAATAAATATTTCTCCGCCTTCTCCTTATTGCCCTCATCAAATGCGGCTTGATGAAAATAGCTGAGAAGATAAACTCCAAAAGGCTCGTTGAGCTTATTGGCCAATGCAAGGGCTTCCTCCAATTCAGAAATGGTAAGAAGGTTAGGTCGTGTACCGCTTGCACTGCTGGTAATTATCGATAATGTCAATACATCAAACCGCGCTTTATCTCCACCCCTATTCAGTCGCAAAATCCGCGCGCCATCTGAATAGAAGCCGCCCATGTGCATGGGGATAGCCGTTACCACAAAAATAGCAATCGACAATAAACCCGTTATCATAAAGAAATTTCGGAGCAAAGAAAAAACGATTCCGTCTAAAGCAATGAATGACAAAAGTAGAAACACACCATAAGAAAATACAGCTAACACTAAGCTTGCCATCGGGCCGCCTGCAGCATACATGGAAAATCGTTTGTTCAAATTCTCGGTGCCACTTGGCATACAAATTACCAAACCGCCAGCCGTATTCACATTTTTGTTCCACTTGAATTGCCAGCCAGTCTGCTCCTTACTCCACATGAATGGCCCCACCACGTACATCCTAAAATCGAATTTCATCCACACACCTACCAATGCATGACCGCCTTCGTGTATGGCAATGACGATTAAAAAAGACAGAATAAATAGAAATGGCATTGCGACCATTGCATAAACAGGAAGAGAAGTAGTCTTCGCATTTTGTCCCCAACTGTGACCCAACTTTCCGATTACGAATCCCACTACTCCCCCCAACGCTATCATTAAAATCAAAGCTGCCATTTTCTGGATGCTATTTTTTTTCTTCATGCTAAATTCGTTGGTTTAGTATCTGAAGGTATAAGTCGCAGGAAGAAGAAGGTAATTAAAGTCCAATCAAAAAAATTTTCATCGGATTTTTTCTAAAATTTGATCAGTGTTAGAGATAGTCACTCCTAGTTTATCGTTGCTTACTTTAACAAAATGATTGAGCGTTTGATAATCATAACGGTCTAATTGATTGGCATAATACCCACCTTCTTACACATGCTTGGCTTTGATCACCGCTCTATCATCCAAAGCCAAATAGATGAATCATAATTCCACTTGCTTCGGGCAGCCGGTTTTTCATTAGCTGTTCCCTCACCTGACCCCAAATAGAAATTGGTCATGTCTAAGATGTACTGTTTCCATTTTTGATAATCCCCGTTGTGCATCCCATCAGTATGCGTATAGTTGCCGAGATAAAGTCTTTTCTTTTCTTGGCCAGCGCTTTGAAGATAAATAGTCGCCCCTTAGAAAACCCATAGCGATACAAATAATAAGGAATATTGATGTTATTGAGTTGGTAAAATATGCAAGAAAGTG
>JAYWHU010000074.1:0-13867 GCA_043777495.1 Cyclobacteriaceae bacterium
AAATTTCGCATGAAGAAACCTCTTCGTTGCTCCTCGCCATATTCGGGTATGATGATGCCCGAAGCAGCTTTGCGCTGCGAAGGGAACATGCCAAAGAAAAAACCAAGCGGAGTAGGCACGTGGTTGAACTCCATATAGAATGGCCCCGTAACAATTTTATCGCCCGTGATGGCCTTGGCCTTTCGAGAGATTACCCGAAAATGCGGATCTTTTAAATCGCACGTGGTATAGGTATTACCAATGGTGAACAATTCGTTTTTTTCATTTTTATACACCACTCCACCTGCCATAAAGCCTTCGCCTTCTTTGGTCACCACTTCTGATATCTTGGCTTTCTTGGTTTTGAAATTGTAGATCATATCCTTGGTTTCAAATTCTTGAGCACCATCTTTAAAAATGGGGAAGCCCACCAACCGCCCGAGAGAATCGGGCTTTCCGTTGGCGGTGATAATAGATTTATCGTAGTCGATGGTGATGAGTTCGGCATCTAGCTGAATGGTGCCGTATTTCACTTTGGCATCGCCATAGAGTTTTACAATTTTCCTGTCGATGCTAAAGTTGATAGAGTCGGTGGCAGAATAGAAAATGGTTGATTCGATGTCGCCCTTCTTGGCAGTTTGCACGGAATCTTTTTTCACTGACGAAGAATCGCTTTTGACTAAAGAAGAATCACTGAGCAGATCCATATTTGGCTTTGGAAGGGTATCGGCTTTGATAGCAAGTTGTGTTCTGGGCCCACGTATGGGTTTTTCTACTTGGGCATTTAAGGAGCAGGTAGTTAGTGCAAAGAGTATGAATAAGACAAAACTGATGAATGACGTACGGGCGGGCGGGCAGGGATAGAAGCCCTGCGCTTCGTGGGGTAAACTCCAACCCCACAGCAGCGCGGATGTGCCCGGTGGGGCGAGGAGTGGTAGCTGATAGCTCGGCTTTGCGAGAGCCCTCGTTTCATCGGGGCCTGATGGCCGGCCCAGGCGCAGGCTTCGCTTGGCCAGCCCGCAAAAGAAATATAAAAGTTTTTTGTACTGCGCACCCTTGTGCCTTAGTGCCTTGACAGCAAAAAGGGGCAGACGCCCAAATAGTTTAGCTTTTAATGAAAAATTCACAACTTTACACAAACTTATTGCAATTACGCTAGACTACCACCGTGACTATCCGAATCAAGATTCTCCTAATAGCAATAACCCTGCTAAACTTGTCTGCCACATTTCGCCTAATGGGGCCGCCTCTTGGCAGGGCAGGTTTTAAACTAGAAACAATCGTGATTGACCCTGGCCATGGCGGAAAAGACCCAGGTACTTCTGGCAAAAAAACAAAGGAAAAAGATATTGCCCTAAAAATATCTTTGAAGTTGGGAGCATACATTGAAAAAAACTTGCCCGGGGTGAAGGTTATTTATACCAGAAAGGACGACCGCTATGTAGCACTAGACGAACGGGCTGAGATGGCCAACCGGCAAAAGGCTCAACTCTTTATTTGCATCCATGCTAACTCATTGCCGGGTGCGCCTGCTTACGGCACGGAGACATACGTAATGGGCTTGCACAAAGACAAGGGCAACTTTGAAGTGGCCAAGCGCGAGAACGAGGTGATCTTGATGGACGAAAATTACAAAGAGCGCTATGAAGGCTTTGACCCAAAGAGCCCAGAGTCTTATATTTTATTTACCTTGAGCCAGAGTGCCTATCATGAAAGCAGTTTGAAATTTGCCCAGAAGCTAGAGCAGCAATTTAAAACCAAGGCGGGTAGATTTAGTAGGGGGGTTAAGCAAGCGGGGTTCTTGGTCTTGTGGCGTACTTCTATGCCGAGCGTGTTGATTGAAACTGGATTTTTATCTAACAGCAAAGAAGAAGGCTTTTTGGCCACCGATGAAGGCCAGGAATTGATTGCATCGGGTATCTATCGTGCTTTCAAAGATTATAAAACGGAAATTGAATCCATAAATTAACCACGTGAAGACAAAAGAATTTAGGGTCGGATTGTTCATAGCGATTGCTATTGTGATGCTTTATTTCGGGTTTAATTATTTGAAGGGCATCGATTTTTTTTCTCGCACCAACAAGTATTATGCGGTGTATGAGAATATCAATCAGTTGGCTATATCCAATCCTGTATTGGTGAACGGTTATCCGGTAGGGCGTGTAAGCCACATTAAGATCATGCAGGAGAAACACAATAAAGTGTTAGTAGAATTAGAAATTGAATCGGATATTATATTAACCAATACTACCAAGGCTATTTTGAACAGCGAGCTATTGGGCGGTAAATCTGTTTTATTAAAGATCGCGCCATCAGATGTTAAATTGAAACCTGGCGATACACTTCACGCGGAAGTGGCCAAAGGAATGTTTGATGTACTCTCTGAAACGGCCACTCCTGTAGCTACCGATTTGCAAACTACATTGAGAAAGTTCAATGACATTTTAGATAATCTTTCGAAGAATTCTAAACAGTTGGATGTGATTTTTGCCAAACTAACCACAACCCCTGATTTGTTAAATACTACATTGATAACGGCCAATGGTAAAATAAATGACCTGTCAGGTACATTTAAATCGGTGGCCGACAACTTGAATGGCACCCTTAGTGAGTTGAAACCAACACTCACTAATTTTAAAACACTTTCCGATTCGCTCAAAATGCTGAGGTTGAATCAAACACTTACCAAAACGCAACAAACTATCTCTAACTTGAACACAACACTATCGAGATTGAACAAAGGTGATAACACGATGAGTAAGTTGATGACGGAAGATACACTCTATGTTAATCTTAACAGATTGCTTAAAAGTTTAGATAGCTTGGCTATTCACTTCAACAACAACCCCAAGCACTTCATGGCTCCCCTAGGTAAGAGCAAAAGAAAGATTGATAGAGATAGGAGGAAAGAGCAAGAGGCGAAGGCAGCCGCATTGAAGAAATAATCAATTGACAGTTGACAAAAATTCAATTGACAATGTTCCTCACTACATTTTGTCAATTGTGAATTTGTCAACTGTCAACTAATGGATAGTGGCAGTATGTAGAATCACCAAGACAAAATGGATTTAGAATTCAACAAAAACGAAGACCAACTCAAGCAACTTTGCTCTCAGCTAAAAGCGAAGGCTAAGAAGACGATGTTGGGTGGTGGCGAAAAAAAAATCGAAGATCAACACCAGAAAGGAAAACTCACAGCGCGCGAGAGGATCGAATACCTCACTGATAAAAATTCTTCTTTTGTAGAGATCGGTTTGTTTGTAGGCGATGGCATGTACAAAGAGCAAGGTGGTTGCCCATCGGGCGGGGTGGTTACAGGAATTGGATATGTGAAAGGCAGGCAGTGCATGATAGTGGCCAACGATGCCACGGTAAAAGCAGGCGCGTGGTTCCCCATCACAGCCAAAAAAAATCTTCGTGCTCAAGAGGTGGCAATGGAAAATAGATTGCCCGTAATTTATTTAGTTGATAGCGCAGGAGTTTTTCTGCCAATGCAAGATGAAATATTTCCCGACAAAGAACATTTTGGCAGGCAGTTTAGGAACAATGCAAAGATGTCGAGCATGGGCATTGTGCAAATTGCTGCCATCATGGGCAGTTGTGTGGCGGGTGGTGCGTACTTACCCATCATGAGTGATGAGGCGATGATCGTAGACAAAACAGGTTCTATTTTTTTGGCTGGATCCTATTTAGTTAAGGCGGCCATTGGTGAAGACATTGACAATGAAACACTGGGCGGTGCCACTACGCACTGCGAAATATCTGGTGTGACGGATAATAAATTTCCCAACGATCAAGCTTGCCTGGATCACATCAAAGATTTGTTTGATAAGATTGGCTCGTATGAAAAGGCCGGGTTTGATAGGACTGCTTCTAAAGCACCAAAAGAAAAACCAGAAGAAATTTACGGATTGATTCCTGCCGATCGATCAAAGCCTTATGACATGGGTGAGATTATCAAGAGATTGGTGGATGACTCGGAGTTTGATGAATACAAAGCCCTTTACGGAAAAACAATTCTCTGCGGCTTTGCGCGCATAGATGGTTGGGCGGTGGGCATTATTGCCAACCAACGCAAAGTGGTGAAGAACAAGAAAGGCGAAATGCAAATGGGTGGCGTGATTTATTCTGACTCTGCAGATAAGGCTGCACGATTTATCATGAACTGTAACCAACGCAAAGTGCCGCTCGTTTTTCTTCAAGATGTGAGCGGCTTCATGGTAGGCAGTAAAGCAGAGCATGGTGGCATTATTAAAGACGGAGCTAAAATGGTGAACGCGATGGCTAACTCTACTGTGCCGAAGTTCACTTTTATTTTGGGCAACTCGTATGGCGCAGGCAATTATGCCATGTGCGGCAAGGCATACGACCCACGATTGATTTACGCATGGCCCACCGCACAAATAGCCGTAATGAGCGGGAGCGCGGCCGCAAAAACTTTGTTACAGATTCGTGTTAGCACGTTGAAGGCACAAGGCAAAACCATAACCAAAGAAGAGGAAGATTTGTTGTTGAAAGAAATCATAGACAAGTATAATGAGCAGTTGAGCCCATATTACGCAGCCGCTCGCCTTTGGGTAGATGGCGTGATTGATCCGTTGGAAACGAGAAAAATAATTTCGATGGGAATAGAGGCCGCCAACCATGCGCCTGTGGAGAAGTTTAATGTAGGTGTGATACAGACTTAAAATAATTAGTTACTTTGAAATGAAAAAAATTATTAGCCCACATCAGCACATGACATAGAACTAGGTGGCAGTACTCTTCTTTTGCCTACACCGAACCCCAGCGGGGTTCACTGTTAGTAGCCCCGGGTTTCAACCCGGGGTATTATAAAGGGTAGAGTATTAAAGCGTGCCACAGAAATATCTAATCGAAGCGAATCTTTTTTTGGCACGCTATGAACGATATGAGGGGGACACATGAGTTATCTGTTTTGAGGTTGGGGTTTTTTCCAGCTCAGAAGACGATGTGGTTCAAATATTTTTTACCAAGACAGCATTTTAAAATTTGTTTTTTTAATGACAGAAAGTGAATTAAAAGCATTAGTCTCTTTACTCGATGATGACGATAAGCAAATAAGCACGCACATCGAAGAGAAGATTTTGTCGTTGGGCAAAGAGGCGATCCCTTTTTTGGAACACGAGTGGGAGAGCAACCTCAATCCCTCGGTGCAAGGCCGCATCGAAGAACTGATCCACACGCTGCAATACGAATTGCTGAAAGAGCGATTGAAAGATTGGTACAACAGCAAAGACCATGATTTGCTCGCGGGCATGTGGATACTCGCCACCTACCAATATCCAGAAATAGAATTAGAGAAACTCAAGCAAGAACTAGAGCAGATCTATTACGATACATGGTTAGAGTTCCGCCCTGATTTATATCCGTTCGATCAGATCAAAGTCATCAACAGTGTATTGTTCAATAAGCTGAAGTTCGGAGCAAACACAAAAAATTTTCATTCGCCAGGCAATTCCATGATCAACATCGTGCTGGAATCACGAAAGGGTAACCCGATTACACTTTGCGTTATTTATATGTTAGTGGCGCAAAAATTAAAACTTCCTGTTAGCGGTGTGAACTTGCCCAACTTGTTCATTCTTACTTACAAAGATGACAACCACCAGTTTTACATCAACGCATTCAATCGCGGCTTGATTTTTTCTAAACAGGATATTGAAAACTACATCAATGAATTGCACTTAGTGCCTCAGACTTCTTTCTACGAACCTTGTTCTAACTTGGATATTATCCGGAGGGCACTACGCAACTTAGTAATGTCCTTTGAAAAAATGGGCGAACACGCCAAGGCAGAGGAAGTGAAGCTATTGTTGATCGAGATTTCAGATGGCGGGGATTTGGGAGTGTGAAAATCAATTGGCAATTAACAAAGGCGCAGTTGACAAAGTTGAGAGTTGGCATTTTAAGCAAAGGCTTTAACCTTAGTAGAACTGAGGATAATGATCAAACTAACCTTATTACCTTATTTAAACTGAGAATGAAAAAGCAAAAATAAGGTAATAAGGTAGTAGGTTTTTTTTGAAATATCTTTTCTACTAAGGTTTGATGATCTTTCGCTGATAAATTTTTTCTAGTCAATTTATTTTCCATTGGACAATTCCCTCTCAATATCCACTAAATAAATTTTATCCATCGGGTGGGTGTATGGGTCAGATCGTTTATAACCTTTCAAATAATAAGCCTTCGCTTTTTCTAGATTCTCTTTGAACTCCTTAGCCAGTTTTTGTTTTTTATAGATTAACCCTAGATAATAGTACGGCTCGGCAAAGTAATCGTTGAGTATTATTGATTTCTTTAGAAATTCAATTCCTCCGGTATAATCGCCTGTTTCCATTTTTAAAACCCCCAAGTGCAAGTAGTCGTAAGGAAAAGCAGCATATCCCTTTTCAGCCAATTGCTTTTCAATGATTTCAATAGCCTTTTGTTTTTCTCCAAGGGCTTTGTAGCAAAGGGCTTTAGCGATATTAAGTTGATAGTCTCCGTTTTGAGAGTAACCAATATCGAATTTTGTTAGCGAGTCCAGTCTTTCAAAATCGGCAATGGCTCCTTTGTAGTCTCTGAGAAATTGGTAGCGACACCAGCCTCTATATCCTAAGTGTCCCATTGGATTCAACAGCACCGCTTGATCAATAATTTTTTTCCAAGTTATAAAATCACCTCTCTTGAGATAAGGAACAGATTTTTCCATATAGGCGTAATCTAAACTGGGGCATTGTTCAATAGCCTTATCAAATTTTAATTGCGAATGTCTCGATCCTTGTGTACCTCCACCTTCTGTGGCAAGCACACAGGCCTCATAACAGGCTTGATCGTTTTTCATTTTGTAAACATTACAATTGGGTTGTGCAATGCTACAAAAGGGTGACAATACTATAAGAAGTATGGATAATCTTTTCATGGCATGATCTCTCTCAATTTCCCGTTCTCTAATTTAAAAGTTAGATACTGATAGTAATCTCTTTTAATGCCCTCTTCTTCACCAATTACCCAACCATCTAGCTTTTTAGTTAGCACTAAAAATTCAGCTACTATTTCTTTGTTGAATTCTTTTTCGTTGTAACCTGCGTCCATTCCCTGAATTCTAAACCTTCCGGTTACGCCTTCACAGTTAACGATAAATCGAATAGTCAAAAAACCAGTTTCATCAACTTGCTCTTTATCTTTTAAGCCATTTTTAAAATGCTCGTGTACCCTTGCTTTTTCTCCTTTGTACTGAAATCCTTTGGAAAAATTATAGTACTGCCGTACTTGATCCTCATCACATACTTTAAAATTAGGATCATCTATCTTTTCATCAAACTCAATGTTACCCACGTGTTCTGGATAATTTGCTTTGTTCTCTAACTTTTGCCCACAAGAATAGATCGTAGATAAGACGAGTATGATTAAAAAGATTCTCCTCATAGTTCAAAAGTTGTGTGTAAAATCCGCACTCGCGTTTTGCCTCTTGCCCCTTGCCTCTTGCTTATTAATTGCCTCTTGTTTTATTTTCTCCTAATCGTGCACCCCATCGTTCTATTATTTGCAACCTCCACTTTTTGTCCAGCCAATGTTTTATCAATAGCTTCCTTCAAATAATTTTGCTTGGTATCCGCGGCAACTTGGGGGTTGTCGTCAATGGCACCGCTGTAGACGATTGAGAATTTTCCGCTTGCGGGTTTTAGTAAAAATGCTTCCGGACTTTTGCGCGCGCCAAAATTTTCCATCACAGCTTGATCTTTGTCTGCCAGATAAGGTACGCCTAAGTCAGTGTAATGGATGGCCATCTTCTCTGTCGTTTCTTGCGGATCGTCATACGAATTCACCAATAGAAACTGAACTTTTCCTGAATAGGAATCAATCAACTGCTTCACTCTGTCCTTGTAATAATTATCATAAGGGCATTCATTGCCAGTAAACAAAACGACCACGGCAGGTAGCGAGCTATATTGATCTATCGAAACAGGTTTGCCATTCACCACATTGGTAAGTGTAAAATTTTGAATGGTTGTTTGAGCCTGCGCGTATCCGCTTGCAGCGATCAGCAAAAGTAAAATCAGTCTTTTCATTTTTAGATGGTTTTAGTGTACACCAATACAAAGTCACGTTCAATTCTGTAAATCAAATCTACACTTTGTTTTTGTTCCTTCACAGTGATAGTGCCTTTCAATAATCCAGCCAAACTCATTTCAAAGGGTGCTATGTTTAGTTGGTTAGAAAAATGCAGGCCACGCTGGCCATAGATTTTGTACATCGCTTCTTTGGCACACCAATAAATGCAGTGCTTGTTTAAATCTTTCGCGGCATCGCTCAACTCTATGGGAGAAAGAACCCGTTGCGCAATAGTCAATAATTTTTCTTTCGGTTGCTCCAGGTCAATGCCCACAGATTGATTTAGATCGAGTTGTGCCGCTACGTGCGGGTAGGAGTGAGAAAGGGAAATGTGGTGAGTTAAGTCTCGAAGAAATGGTTTTCTGAATTCATCTTTGTGAATACCTGAATAAGTGAGACTATGGTGCTCCACTAATTTTTTGATTAATACCCTCCCAGCTAGCCACTCTAGCCGCTTCTGCGCGCTAATTATTTCTTCGGGGCATTGTTCTGAAGCGATGAACGCCAGTTCTTGTTCGCTCTCTTCAATCAGCCAAATCGCCCAACCACTTTCGGTTCCGGTGCTTTCTAATTTGAAAAGAGGCATTGGTTGGTAATCTTTTACTGTTCAATTTTGTTAAAAATACGGAAAAGGGATTTAAGATTTTAGATTTGGGATTCTTGATTTTAATCTGCTAACAAATCTTAAATCTTAAATCCTAAATCTTAAATTCTAAATCCCTAATGCCCACTCCCCAAGTAAATAAACTCCACACCCTCACTGGCCACCGCGATTGTGTTTACACATTAGAAGGGGGCAATGTATCCTCCCGTTTTTTTTCTGGAGCGGGAGATGGCATGGTGGTGACGTGGGATTTGAACAAGCCCGAAGAAGGTGAACGCATTGCGCAGTTGCCCAATTCAGTTTATGCGCTCCATCATTTAAAGAAAAATGATTTGATAGTCGCTGGCCACAATTATGAAGGCATCCACCTGCTGGATTGGAAAAATAAAAAGGAATTATCCTCTCTCCAACTTACTACCGCTGCCATCTTTGATATTCAATCATTTGAAAATGATTTATTCGTTGCTACGGGCGAAGGGATGATTGTGGTGGTAGACATAGATAAATGGATGATCAAGAAAAAGATTTTGGCTTCCGAAAAAAGCGCAAGGGCAATTGCCATCAACGAAGCGAGAGGTGAAATGGCAATAGGCTATAGCGATCATTTTATTCGTGTATTTGCACTAGATGATTTTAAGTTGATCAATGAATTTAAAGCGCATGAAAATTCAGTGTTCGCATTAAGCTACATGCCCGATAGTAATTTTTTGATCAGCGCCTCACGCGATGCAAGACTGAAAGTGTGGGATGCCGCCAACCAATATTCACAAGTAGAAGAAGTGGCTGCGCACCTCTATGCTATTAACCATATTTCGTTCAGCCCCGATGGCAAAAACTTTGCCACCGCCAGCATGGACAAATCAATAAAAGTGTGGAGAACGAACGAAATAAAATTATTGAAGGTGATTGACAAAGCGCGGCACACTGGCCACGGGACTTCGGTTAACAAATTATTATGGACTTCCTTCAACCATCAATTGGTGAGCGCGAGTGATGATCGGAGTATTTCGGTGTGGGGGATTGGGGTTTAATTATTAAATGTGAGATAGTCGCGGGTCGGGAGACCCGCAACAACTAGGGGTGTGGGGGATTGAGTTTTAAGTAATATCCTTCTCGTATTCGTCACATACAAAATAATGTAAGGAGGCAAATCTCTCAAGCAAGAAAAAAATAAGGTTCTTAGAAATGTAACCTACTGGTTATTTGTAGGTATAGGATGTAAGCAAAGTTGAAGCTTAGACTTGCAGAAGGGCTTTCCCAACAGTTTGTTATACAGATCCAAAATAAAAAGAAATACCCATGAACTTGAAAACTGATACGCCAATTTTGAAAGCTTCATTAACAGCTTTCTTTATCATCAGTTCATTAGTGGCTATCCAAGCCCAAACCAGCAGTGTTGAAGCTATTCTTAAAAGAGAAATGAAAGAGAGGCGTATTCCGGGGCTTCAAATAGCCGTTGTGCAGCATGGTAAAATTGTTCTGCTCAGGTCGTATGGTGTTGCAAATATTCAAGATGATGTTTCTGTAAATGACAAAAGTATTTTTGCGATTAACTCATGTACAAAGGCCTTTACTGGTGTGGCTATCATGCAATTAGTGGAGGACGGAAAAATGGAGCTTTCGGCACCTGTTTCTAAATATTTAGATGGGCTTCCCATTGATTGGCAACCCATAACGATAAAGCAATTGCTTATTCATGTTTCAGGGTTGCCAAATATTCTGAGAGTATTCAACCCATCAACCAATGGGCTTGGAGAATTGGGCAATGAAGCAGCAGCATGGGAAAAAGTAATGACAATGACAATGCAGTTTCCAACAGGGGAACAGTTTAGCTATAACCAAACAAATTATGTTTTGTTGGGGAAAGTAATTGATAAGTTAAGCGGAAGATCATTCACGCAGTTTTTCAAAGAACGTCAGTTTCAAATTGTTGATATGCCGAATACTGTCTTTGGAGATTCCCGTGATGTTATTCCACACTTTGCCCCTACATACCGTTATCAAAAAAGTATAGATGGGCAAAAAATAGATGGCGATAGAATAGTTAATAACTATACTGAATTTCCTGCCTTTCAAAGAGCAGGTTCTGGCTTAAATAGTACTGCAGAAGATGTGGCAAAATGGATTATTGCCTTACAACAAGGTAAACTTCTGAAAACGAAAACAGCACTTGCTACATTATGGGAAGCGGGCACTTATAACAACGGTTCGACAACCCAATGGGCTTTGGGGTGGGGGTTTACGAAGTTTCGTGAAAAATATAGGGCTGTGGGTATGACAGGTGGCGGACGTTCGGCTTTTCTTGTTTACCCTAATGATGACTTAGCTATTGTTGTTTTAACTAATTTAGGAGGTGGCTCTCCAGAGGATTTCATAGAGGAACTTGCCAGTTGTTATGAGCCTGGCATTGCTGCTTCTGATCCAATTACTATTCTCCGTATTCAATTTCGAAAACAAGGTTTTGAAAAAGCAATTGATGTAGTGGAAGATGAAAAGAAGAAGGATAATAACTTCCAGCCGAACGAAAACGAGTTGAATGATTGGGGGTATCGATTGATGAGCAACGGACAAAGTAAAGAGGCCTTGGAAATTCTCAAGTTAAATGTATACCTGTATCCAGAAAGCTGGAATGTATATGACAGCTATGGAGAAGTCCTTTTGAAAGGCGGTCAAAAAGAAGAGGCAATTAAAATGTATACAAAATCAGTTAGCTTAAACCCTAACAATGAGCATGGCAAAAGAGTATTGGAGGGAATGCTAAAGTAGTAAACCATGTGGATGAATTTACAAGCTGAGATTTACGAAGTGCAAGTTTTGTACTGGCGTATCGGCCAGGGATAGAAATGGAAAGCCCGAAGTGAGATGGGATGGCGTGTAGGACGGACTTGGAATGGATAGCCCGGTGGCCACCTCGCCTCGAGTGGCCAGGCCGCCAAAAAACTTTACAAAAAAGAAAAACCCCACCCCGTGGTCTGTGTCTTCACAGACCACAGATATGTTGCTTTTTATTTCGGTATTTGAAGACACATACCAAGGAATACAAAAAGAAAAACCCTGATGTTGCCATCAGGGTTTTTCACGCTTGGAAGAAATCGTAGTTTGAAATTACATCTTCTTAGGCACTAATACTTTGTTGGTCATGTGCACAACACCGTTGTTCACAGCCACATCAGGGTTGGTCACTTCTGCACCACCTACGTAAACTTTGCCGTCTTTCAAAGATACCTTCACCTTCTCACCTTGTAGGGTGGTAAGTTCTTGGCCATCTTTTAAATCAGCGGCCTTTACAGTGCCAGCTACTACGTGGTACTTCAATACATTTTGAAGTTTTGATTTGTTCTCAGCTTTCAAAAGCATGTCAACAGTAGATTGAACTGCTGCGAATGCATCGTTTGTTGGAGCAAATACTGTAAACGCATCTGTTCCCTTAAACACTTCTACCAATTCACCAGCAGTCAAAGCAGCTACAAGCGTGCTAAGGTTAGGGGTGTTGATGGCCGTTTCGGCAATTGACTTAGGCAATGCAGCGATAGAATCGGCTACAGCCTTCACCATTGCTACAGAGTCAGCCATACGTGTTGAGTCTTGCTTTGCTTTTTCTTTGGCAGCTTTGCCACCGTCACCACAGCTGGTGACTAGAATTGAGAAGGCAGCGAATATGCCTACTAATAAGATTGATTTCGTTGTTTTCATAGTTTTTTGGTTTTGAGGTTGCAAAAGTAGTTCTTGTTATCCAGATCACGAACAGCCACGCGTAATAAATGTTTTAACCCTATGTTAATTTTTTAAGGTTAATTTTTATGGTTAAAATCTATCACCTGTTCGCGATAAGGTACTTTGGCAAGCCCTCTTATTTGTAAAGTCACCTTTGGCTCTTTCAGCGACCAATCTACTTTAATGACACCAAAGGTCTTTTCTATCACCAATTCACCCACACGGTATTTGTTATGCTCTACCCATCGCTCGCTCCAGGTGTGGGTGAGCCCGCTAGAAGTGAAATCGTATAACGGATAGAAGAGCCCCTTCAAATTGATTTTAGAGAACTCGGCAATGTGCCTATCGCCACTGATGATGATTACTTTTTTGTTGGTGGCCACCAGCAAATCCAACAACCGCTTGCGTGCTGTGGGCAGGTTGCCCCACTTTTCAAACCGATGTTCTTCAGAAAGCACTTGTATGCTCGAGTTGAGGATGAAGAGCCTTGGCTCTGCATCGTTCAGTTCTTCTGCCAGCCATTGCCATTGCGCTTCGCCCAGCACATCGCCCGTGGGGTTCACTTGGTAGTGCGTGAGTTTCTTTTGCGTGAGTGAATCAATATAAGATACTTTGTAAATGGTGTCTCTGAACGAGCGCGTGTCTAGGTTAATGATTTTTATTTTTTGTTTGCCCTTGCCAATCGTCAATGAATTGTAGACTCCATCGTGTTCCCATACTTGGTTGGGTTCGGCTATGCCAAGAAAATCGAGCAGTTGCTTTTTGCTGTCGTCTTTCTTGCCGTATAATTTGCCACCATCGTTTACACCATAATCATGGTCGTCCCACGTGCCAGTGATGATGCTTGTGTGCAGCAACCTTTTATAGTCGAGGTTTGATTTTTGTTTATCGTACTTCGATTTTAGTACTGTCATGTCACGCGTATCGGCATATACATTATCGCCTCCCCAAATCCACACCTGTGGTTTTTGCAAAACAATTTCCTTCCACATATCCTGCGGTTCGTCCTCATCATTGCAAGAGCCAAAGGCAATGACGGTTGGAGCGATTTGAGCCGCAGCATGAACCGGCATTATCACAAACAAGAACAAGGCAATTCTTTTTATCATGGCGCAAAAATAAACTTTTATTTGATGGGCTTATTGATAAAATTCATACCAAAAAAATTTAATGCGCAATTTGGGGGCCTGCCCCGCGAGGCGCAGGGGCACCGGGCTATCCGCTTCAAGCCTGCCACGCGCTTCGAGTGGTCCTCGTTACGCGAGGCGCTTCACTGTGGGCTTTCCGCTGCTATCCCTGGCCCGAACGATAGTTATCTCATCATAACTTCATCACTTACCGTTCATTCAAACCCAATTGGGGTGCAATTCAAATTGACGCGATGATTAGGCCGCTCCTATGGAGCTATCATATTTATAACTTTTACTTTTCTACTAACAGTTTACCCCGCTGGGG
>JAYWHU010000075.1:0-3822 GCA_043777495.1 Cyclobacteriaceae bacterium
CGTGCTCGGTTTGAATTTTTTGAAATAATAAATCAAGCCAAGAGCTGGCACAGTAACTAAATTTAGTAAGTGAACGCCAATGGAAAGCCCCATCATGTAAGCGACTAACAACAGCCAACGATTGGCGCGACTTTCATCTTCGATCACGTCCCACTTCAAAACGCCCCACACCACAAAAGCCGTGAAGAAAGATGACATCGCATATACCTCGGCTTCTACGGCAGAGAACCAAAATGAATCTGAGAAAGTGTAGGCCAATGAACCGACTAACCCAGCACCCATGAGCAACCAAGTCTTTTCTTCGATGATGTCCGCATCTTTGGTAATGCCCATTACTTTGCGGCCAAAAAGGGTGATCGACCAAAATAAAAACAAAATGGTGAAGGCACTTGCCAGCACACTCATGAAGTTGATCCAATAGGCCACTTTAGTGACTTCGCCCATGGCGAGGAAGGAAAAAGCCCTGCCCATTAACAAGAAAAGTGGCGCGCCTGGAGGATGTGGCACTTGAAGCTTGTACGATACGGCAATAAACTCACCGCAATCCCAATAGCTGGCGGTTTCTTCCATAGTGAGAAAATAAACTAGCAGGGCAATCCCGAAAACGATCCAACCGAAGAGGTTATTGGCTTTTTTGAAATTCATGTTTTATGTCTTATCTATCTTTACCAAAACTGTGGACGAAGGAATGAAATAGGAGAACTCAGTGCGTCCTGTTTGGTGAGATGATGGAAGTAGGGAGAAAAGTTTTAGGGGCGAACCCTTTATTTCCAAAAGATTTGGATGATGAGAAATACTTAACCTAGTAAAAAATCATTTATTGGAACCACTTCTATTTTCTTGCCATTTTTTGTAAAGGAATCTTTTTGGTTGAGGGTGATTATTTTGCCAATGGGTTTATCAAAATACTCCAAGGCGGCCAACAAGCCACTGGTTTCTCTTTCCAAATTAGTTGGTGTTAAGTCATAGCATGCTTGTATCAATTCTTTAGGTTTACCTTTTTCAAAAGTCACAAAATCACACTCTCTTTTTTCTTGAAAATAGTACAGCTCTTTGTTTTTCCTCCTCAAATGAAGGTACACGGTGTTCTCTAATCTTCTTCCGTTTTCATCAGAAAATACAATAGAGTTTTCTGTAAACAACCCGAGGTCTATGGCATATACTTTCTTAGGATTTCTGATTTGCTTCTTCAACGAATAACTGAACATTGGCAAGAACTGCACGATGTAAGCGTTTTCTAAATAAAAAAAGTAATCCAATATGGCACTCACAGATTTTATCCCAAATAATTCTTTGAGATTATTGGCAGAAACTTGTTTTGCTATGTTTGATAACAGGTATACCACTATCTGCTTTAATGATTTTACATCTCTTACACCATAGCGAACAGCTATATCCCGATACAGAATATCTTCTAAAAGCTGATTGAGCACAAAACCATTTCCTGTTTTTAGGTATTCTGGAAACCCGCCTCTTCGCAAATATTCCGTCACCGATTTCTCGTTGTTCTTCAACTTTTTCAGCCCTAGAAATTCGGTGTACGAAAAGGGGAATAATTCTACCGAAAGATGTCTGCCTGTAAGTTTGGTCCCCAATTCTTGACTTAGCAGCGTGGCGTTAGAGCCTGTTATCACTATTTTATAACCTTCATCTAGTTTTTGCCTTACAAACAATTCCCAGTTTTCCAGTAATTGTATTTCGTCAAAAAATAAAACCTGTGGCTTTCGTTTAGTTATTTCTTGGCTTAGGCGATTGAAGTCATCATTTTCAAATCCAGCCAATCGCGTGTCTTCAAAATGCAGATAGAAAGCATTGTCAAATTTTTCTTTTAGCAATTGAAATAGCAATGTGCTTTTGCCACATCTTCTTATGCCAGTTACTATTAAAGCAAAATTTTTGATTACTTCCAGATTGGGCAATAGCTCTCTTTCCCAACCTAAATCTTTGCTTAGAAAATTTTGGGATTGGGCATCGACTACTTCGGCTATTTGGGTTTGCAGCAGCAATTGGTATTGTTTGATACAAACATAAGATATTATAGTTTAGTATCAAACAATATTGTTTGATAGCAACAAAAGAAGATAATTTGGATCAATTGAATACTTTCTGTCGCGCATCGTCTCCACTCCTTGGCCTGCCTGCTGGGGCGATGCTTTCAAACGTGCTTATAAAAGATGCGGGGCGAAAAAAATGAGGATTTGCCGCAGAAGTGGTGACTATTTAATTGCGCTCAATAGCTTTATTCTTGACCTTTTGCGCGAGCCATGGATGAGTATAGCTATTTCATCTTTTAAAACCCTGAAAATGATTTGCCAATTATAACAATTTGCCTGTCGATACATTTTGCTTTTACTTGGTAATGACGGACATTCTTTAAAAGCAAAAGGATTTTTCTTTATTTTATCAAATTGACTGTATATTTTATCAACAACCATAATGGCATTCGATGGTTGGCGGTTTACCATACCTATATAATCCGCAATTTCATCAATATTTTGCGAGGCATTATCGGTGAGCCTTACTTGATAAGCTTCTGCAATTGTTTTCTTTTCAAAGCCCATTTTGATTTAGATTCGTCCAAGCTTATGGTTGGGCCTTTCTCGGCTTGTGCAATCCAATTCTTAAACTCCGAATCAGAGATAGGACTACCTGGAAGAGCAAGTGAGCTTGTATGATCTTCTTTTACTTCAATTTCATCAAGCATATAGTAGAGAACTTCTACTTTTTTTCCAATATAATTTTTTGGCATTTGAATAGAGACTTCTCTTTTACTAGGGGTAACTATTGTCCGAACCATACATTAAAATTAAACAAAAAAATTATAAACATCAATTTTTTAAAGTTCATCTACCTATCTTCCCTAGGCAAATCGCCTTTTATCTGCAAACTGGCCACCAAGCGATTGTAGGCATCCTCATATTTTTTGGCGAGTTCGTCTTGACCGTTTTCATACAGCGTACGCTGCAAAGCACTCAACACAAAAATATTTCTTCTCAATTCAGTTGAGAACCCTTGATTCTCATCAATCAAGAAAGTCGCCATCTCTTCGGCACGGTCGCCCAGAGTTTTTGCGACTTCTGTTGCTTTATCCTTTTCGCCCACTTGAAATAGCAAGTCGATGGTTTCTGGTGTAGTGTGATCGTACTTGATTGCTTTGTCTGGCATCTTGGCCAACGAGAACAACAATACTTTGTCGGCCTGCTCCATTTTGCCTTCATCGATCAATGCTTGAGCTAAAGAATTCAATGAGCTGCGATGGTTCACCACAAATCCACGATAATCATCTGTGTAATAAATTTTTTCGTTGTCCAAGCCACGGTAGCGAAATTTGTTGAGCATAATGTCCATGCTCCTTTCGGTGTCTACCAAATACTCGCGATCCTTGCGTGGGTTTTTTACAGGGAGGATTCGGTACGCATTCCCTTCCTGTACCGCATACGGGCTCAAGTCGATATTGATCTGCGACATGGAAGTATGGTTGAGGTAGATTGGCCGCTCCCAATTGTTTGTTACCAGCAAATCAAGAATGGCTAAATCTTTTTTCTCTAACCCACCTTTTAATAATCGTATTTGCATTTGATCCACCACTAAACTATCCATTCCTTTCGGGATGATCCCTTTGGCAAGAATAGCTTGCTTGTCGATATTCAATGTAAAGATGCGGCTTGGCACCACGTTGCGATCACCATCGCGCAATTGTTTATAATCTTTTGATAGTAGATCAATGTATTGCTTTGCATCGATGCTTGCGAGCTTCATATCGGCAAAAGGCAGATAATCATTTGGCCCGCCTTGTTGATATTGTTTGAGTGAAAGCGTGTA
>JAYWHU010000076.1:0-3773 GCA_043777495.1 Cyclobacteriaceae bacterium
CGCAGATCCATTTCCCGTAGGAGTTAAATAATCTGTTCCTGCGGTTGCAACACTGATTGTTGTTCCATTTGATTTTACCAAGCCATTGATCGCCTTCACAGTAGGATCTGTCTCTGATCCAGCGGGAAGATTCGTCAATAGAGAACCGTCAACGGCAGGGAGTTTTCCAGTACCATTGAGTTGAACAATTTTGTTAGCCGTTGTCCCTACATCAACATTTAAAGTGGCGTTTCCTGATACCGCCCCACCAGTTAACCCAGTGCCCGCTGTTACGCCAGTGATTGTTCCACCGCCCAAGGCTGCCCGAGGTTCCCATCGGTTGGTAGTGCCATTCCATGTGAGCACATTTCCGTCAGCAATAGAACTGCCGGTGGTGGCCTCCCATCGAGCGTTCGTCTGATTCCACATCAATAGTTGTCCGTTTTGATTTACGACTGGCCCTGCACTTGAGGCTAATGGGAAAGTAGCGCCTGATGTGGAGTTTAAGGAAACCAAGTTTCCGCTGATTTGAATGCCTTGTGATCCACCTCCGCCCCCTGCGGCAACCCAGCCACTAGCTGTACCTGTAGTATTATAATAGACCTGATTTTGATTTGTATCAAAAATTAACATTCCCTTGACGGGAGTGGCCACATTGTTTCTATCACCCACAGGTATGATAAGGCCTTGTTTGCCATTGCCCTCCAATAACAATACTGCGTTGGCATTAGGTGTGGGGCTAGTGCTGTTGGTGCCTATGGCCACCTGCGACCAAGCTTGGTGAGATAATAGAATTGTTGTGAAAATTAGGAGGGCATACGAAGATCGTATAGACAATAGTCTCATAAGTATAGACGGTTTAGGTTAGATTAAAGCAAGTGGCAAATTCGTAAAAACCCACCATTTGTTAAGTGCTAAATCTAAACAATTAAGTTCGACAAAATCACGCCATCAGGACGAAAGGGTCTGTTTCCTATCCCAAATGGGTGAGATATTTATCGGGGACGCTATTGAGGCTCTAAAAATTTGGGCAAAACTATGGGAAATTTAAAAACTCTGTCAGGCTATCGAAACTGATTGCATCATTTTTTTATTTTAGAACCAGCTCGACATATTCAGCCGGCCCAGAGAAAAACGGATGCTAAAAAGTTCAAGGTGAGGGATAATCCTAGATTTGAATTTCCAATAATCAACTGATGTTACGCACAATAACAAAACGAATGTCAGACTGAGTTTATTGAAGTGTCAGGCTGAGTTTATCGAAGTGTCAGACTGAGTTTATCGAAGTCCATGTAAAGTTCAGGTAGCTATTTTCCTTCCCGGTATCAATCGGGATCAAATTGACAACGCGGGTTATTTTGCGTAAAACAATTAACGAAAGTACCGAAGGCGGGACTTGAACCCGCACAGCTTGCGCCACACGCCTCTGAAACGTGCGTGTCTACCAGTTTCACCACTTCGGCCTTAAAGATGTATGATGTGTGATTTAAGATGTTAGATTTAAGATTTCTATATATCCGAAATCTAAAATCTAAAATCCTAATTCTTAAATGTTTTGGGTGCCCAGAACTGGATTCGAACCAGCACACCTTGCGGCACTACCCCCTCAAAGTAGCGTGTCTACCAATTTCACCACCTGGGCATTTGATACAACTTTTTAAAGTTGGAGGGACGGCCTGCCTACCGGACAGGCAGGCAAAAGTAATGGTTAATTTACTAATTCAATAATTCAATAATTTGAAAATTCGGTATTGAAAACAATGCCCCAATCAACCAATCATCGAATTTTAAGATTAAACAATTACCCTCTTCTTTGGTAGCTTCTGTTTAAGGTATTGAATCACACGATCATACTCTGTAGATTCCTTAGGGCTAAGGGAAATTTTTCTTCCATCTTCAAATTTGATGGCCAACTCTTTGTAAACCGAATTCTTCCCTGTCTTCACTTGGTTTTCAAACCAAAATTGCACCTCTGCCAAGTTATATTTTTTATGCTGCCGAAATACTGGAAAGCTCACCTCAATTTGATTATTGCCCAACCGAATGATTTTGTAGCGGATAAAAATTTTGTACAACACAAAACCAGCAATGGGCACAAGCAAACCGATCACCGCATAGTTGTACCAAGCAGGATGAGGCGTATGGATCACCGCCCACACATTCATGCCCAGCACCACAAACGTGATGAGCAAGAAAAAGACAAATGAAGTAATGGTACTGGTTTGGGGTTTGGATATAATCAATGTAAAATTCGTTTAGAGCCGAGAATGAGATTTGAACTCACGACCTGCTGATTACGAATCAGCTGCTCTACCCCTGAGCTACCTCGGCCTAGTTGTTTCTAGTTTTTATTCTTGGCGACTTTGCGTGATACTAATACTCTCAAAAGTAGGATTATTCTTAAAAAGTTTATCTTCGGGACTAAATACTGTGTACTACATAGTTCAGTCAACATGAAAAACTGATAGGAACTAAGTGTTAAGGTACGCAGAATATCGCTTAAGTAATGAACGAAGTAGTATGCTTTCCAAAAAATGTAAATACGCCATTCACGCCTTGGTTTACCTAGCCGAGCGGTATGAGCAAGGCCCTGTGCAAATCGAGATGATTTCCGAGAAGCAGCACATCCCGAAAAAATTTCTCGAAGCCATTTTACTTGAACTTCGCCATGCCAAGATACTCGAGAGCAAAAAAGGGAAAGGCGGAGGCTACTTCCTAGTAAAAAAACCCACCGATGTCAACCTCATGCAAGTCATGCGCCTGATAGATGGCCCCATTGCCTTGCTGCCTTGTGTCTCGCTAAATTATTACGAACATTGCTTTGAGTGCCGAAACGAAAAAACCTGCGGCATCCGCGATAGCCTCATTGGTGTGCGTGACGAAACGCTGCGCATATTAGAAAACAGCACGCTGGCAAAAATTGTGAAGCGCGAGAAACAACTCGGGAAATAGGTGGACGGTATAGTTGGTAACAGGTGAGAGGTAAGGATGTCAATTGCCGTTTGTCAACTTGCGGCAAGTTCAGTTTTGGCTATTGCCTTTGCTAATTGTCTACTTTTTTAAAACCCTATTGATTTAGTAGGCTTTTATCTTATCTTTGCCTTTCAACTTTTAAACCGACTAAAATTATGGCAGTTCGATTAGGGGACATCGCTCCCGATTTTCAAGCAGAAACTTCAGAAGGCAACATCAAATTTCATGAGTGGCTCGGCAGCAGTTGGGGCGTACTTTTTTCGCATCCCGCAGATTTTACTCCAGTTTGTACAACAGAATTAGGCGCAGTCGCAAAGTTGCGCGCAGAGTTTGACAAACGCAATGTGAAAGTTGTAGCACTAAGTGTAGATGGCGTGGAGTCTCACCAGAAATGGATTGGTGACATCAACGAAACACAAAACACCGTTGTTAATTTTCCCATTATTGCCGACCCAAAATTTGAAGTGGCCAATTTGTATGATATGATTCACCCACAAGCCAGCGATAAGTTTACTGTGCGTTCTGTGTTTGTAATTGGTGCAGATAAAAAAGTAAAGCTCACTATCACCTATCCAGCCTCTACCGGAAGAAATTTTGATGAGATCCTTCGCGTGATTGATAGTTTGCAATTGACGGCTGGCTACAGCGTGGCCACACCTGCCAATTGGAAGCAAGGCCAAGATGTGATCATTACTGCAGCCGTGAAAGACGAAGACATCGCTGCTAAATTTCCCAAAGGACATACGCGCATTAAACCCTATTTGAGAACCACTCCTCAGCCTAACTTAAATTAAACTCCTGCCGTGCCACGACTCCAAGTC
>JAYWHU010000077.1:0-3769 GCA_043777495.1 Cyclobacteriaceae bacterium
CCTCATTAAAAAACATTTTCAACTTATTGACAATAGATTTTATAAAACTTGTCATCCTCTCTATCGTCATTGCCGTTCCGCTGGCTTGGTATGCCATGCGGCAATGGCTTCAGGATTTTGCCTATCGTGTTGATATCACCTGGCAGGTTTTTGCATTGGCAGGATTGGTTGCTCTGCTCATCGCATTGTTTACCATTAGCTATCAATCCATTCGGGCGGGGTTGATGAACCCTGTAGATAGTTTGAAGAGCGAGTGAGTCTATAGAAACGTAGCTAAATCCATCACGAGAATGCTGGAGTAGGATAAATAGCTTTGAGATTCACGTTCGATTGAAGCATGCATTTTCCTTAGAAACCTCTACTACTTGTACTTTATACTACCCAGACAAAAAATCACCCCTCCAATATCCGAATCAAGTCGTCATTAACGTAGTAAATCTCTTTGCCGTCTTTTTTAGTTGTCAGTATTTTTGCCTCCACAAGTTCATCCATGTATTTGGTGAGGGTGGTGCGTGAGGTTTTTTTGACTGCATCCCCTATCAATTTTGCACGACTGTATGGCTGGCTGAATATGGCCTCGTTTACTTCTTTGTTATACCATTTGATCCGGGCCTTTCCATGCTTCAACGTGGCCTCCATTTGGTTTACTATTTCGTAGATGAGGCCGTTGGTCAACCCGGATGTTTTTTCAACAGCATCAAGCATATAGAGTATCCATGCTTTCCATGTGGCGCGTTGTGTAACTGCTCCAAGATTGTAATAATAATCGTCTTTATTTGTGATCATGTACTTCGATAAATAAAGAACAGGTTTTGACAACAACTTCTTGTCAACTAAGTAGAGTAAGTTCAAAATGCGGCCTGTTCGTCCGTTGCCATCCTGAAAAGGATGTATTGCTTCAAACTGATAATGAGCAATGCACATTTTAAGCAGGGGATCGGTTGGGTATTTCTCATCATCATTTAAGTATTCAATTAAGTTGTTCATCAGCCGCTCCACTATACCTTCACCTCTGGGTGGCGTGTATATTATTTCGCCCTCGCGAAACTCGCTTTGACCTCTCTTTATTACCGTCAAGGCTTGCGGAGGTCTCATCGTTGCCGTGGTATCTTTTATTTGTTGAAAAATAGTAGTAATCAACTTTTGGTTGATTCCATCTTTCTCCAATTGCTTATAGCCCTCCCAAAGTGCCTCTCTGTATTTCAACACCTCCTTGGTGGAAGGGGTTGCTTTCTCTTCTCTTACCGTGTCGGAAATAGCTTTGTAAAGTTCATCTTCGGTGGTGAAAATATTTTCTATCTCCGTAGATGCTTTTGCCTCCTGAAGGGCGATGGTGTTCACCAGCATCGTGTGATTGGGAAGGCGAAGTACATTGCTATTGGCCGAGGCTAGTGCACGCGAAGCCCTTACCAGCTTTTTTAATACATCAGGATCGTTTTCCACCTGATCATCTGGAGGAGGAAGAAAGGGAAGGGTGTTAAAAGGAATATTTCTATCGAATAGGGGCATAAACATGTCCATTATCTGCATTAAAAATGAACATGTTTCAAAGTTAGCACTTAAATGTAGATTCAAACAGTCTATGTGTCCATATTTTTTACAAAAATGAACACGTTACTGATACTTGTTCAGATATTCGACTGGCTAGAGGCAAATGTCCAGTTCGAGTGCGATCTTGGTCACTCTGTTAGGGGTAAATATAAGATTGGTTGTCTTTACTCAAAACCTTCATGAATTCATCAACATCAACCCGACTTTACTACCTCGATTGGTTAAGAGTACTCGCCTTCGGCTTACTGATCATTTTTCATTGTGCCATGCCTTTTGTGGAGTTTGGCTGGGAGATTAAAAACAAGGAACATTCAATTCCATTGAGCCGATTGATTTTGTGGCTGCATCAATGGCGCTTGCCACTTCTGTTTTTTATAGCAGGCGTGGGTTCCTATTTCTCATTAGTTAAGCGGTCAGGCATTTCATTTTTAGGTGAACGTTTCGTAAGGCTTTTTATACCCCTGTGGTTCGCTATTCTTTTCACCACGCCCATACAAGTGTATTTTGAAAAAATGCAGGGTGGCTTGATACACATGAGCTATGCAGAGTATTACCCTAGTGTTTGGAATTTTGTTCTTTATCCGCAAGGCAGCATTACATGGAGCCATCTTTGGTTTGTGGCTTACTTGTTTGTGTTCACTATTTTATTGTGGCCGGTATTTATGATTTTAAAAATAAGGGCAATGGCCCAAGCCAAGCAGCGAATAGATCATTTCTTTAAATCGCCAGTTACAATTTTTATGTTGGTAGCTGTATTGATCTGGCTTTACTTTAAGTTGTATATCCGTTGGCCGGAACAAGGAAGCTTGGTTGACGATTGGTTCTTGTTTCTGTTTTCAATGACCTTGTTCTTGTTTGGTTATCTGCTGGCAAGCCTCCCATCATTTTGGCAAACGTGCGAAAACTATCGCTGGCATTTTTTAGGAATGGCCGCTGTGTGTATTGTGTGGCTTTATAAAGATTACTGGTGGGCGTTGCAGTTCCCAAAGAAGCAAGAAGACGTATATGAATATGGCATACTCAACGCCATTCATATCTGGACGATTATTTTAGCGGCTCTTGGCTTTGCTAGAAAGCACTTGAATTTTTCAAATCCGTTTTTAAAATACACCACGCCAGCCGTATATCCGTTTTACATTTTGCACCAAACTATAATTGTGGCCTCGGGCTATTATGTAGTGCAGTGGCCATTGCCTATTGCTGTTAAGCTCTTGATATTAATTGTGATTTGCTTTGGAGGCGTGTTTGTTCTATATCATTTTGTGATCAAGAACTTTATACTTACTAGAATTTTGTATGGGTTAAAGGCTAAGAAGCCAGGTTGACTGCTTTATTTGGTTACTCAACCTTTAATTTAAGTTCATCCACTTTTGCCTTCGCTTCTTTCTTTCCAAGTTTTGATGATTTTTCATAGAGATCGAGTGCCTCTTGAAAAGTTTGCCTGCGTTTATTCGGGGCGAGCTTTGTTCGTTTGGCCGCTTCTTCTACCGCAGCCGCTTGTGCGAAATAACTGTCCGCTTCTGAAATGTTCATGGTGCGCACCAATTCTTTTATGCGCAGCTCCAGAGCTTTTAGCTCGCCTTTCTTGGCTTCCAATTTTTTTTCGATCTCTGTCAATTGCACATTTTGCAAATCTTCGTTAGAAGCTATGGAGGTGGTTTTTTCCATAATGCCGGCCTCTTCCTGTCTAAATTTCAATTCGTCTTTCAGCGCATCTATCATCATCATATACGATTCCTTGTTCACATCATTATCCACAAAAGAAGTTTCCAACTCTTTGATTTTATCTTCGGTTCGCTTTATGTACTCTTTCAACTCTTCTAAGCGTTGCGGATAGTTAGCCTTGTTTCCGTCCAATGTCATAGAGTGCATCGAGTGCCGCGCTATATCAATTGAATCCAACAAAATATTGACCGACCTCAGGGTAGAGATTACCTGGTTGCTGCTCATTAGTTGGTTGCGCAACGAATCGTTTTCGGCTTTTAGTTTCGATGATTCTGATGAGCATGAGGCTGAAAGGATCAACATAAAAAAGCCAACGAAGAAAAGGCTGTTATTTTTATGTGATCTGTTTGTTAAGAAAAATAATAGTGGTGACATGATCTTTTTAATTAGAAATTCAATGTAGCAGGAAGCGCGGTGATAGTCAAATTCTAATTCGATAAAGCTCAATACCTAGCGTTGTAGTTAAATGACAGGTCTGTTTCTATCCAATTGC
>JAYWHU010000078.1:0-13300 GCA_043777495.1 Cyclobacteriaceae bacterium
TGGCTTGGTAAAATCAAATGGAACAACAATCAGTGTTGCAACCGCAGGAACAGATTATTTAACTCCTACGGGAAATGGATCTGCGCTAACAAGTCTAAACGCTACCAACATCACTTCGGGCACATTGCCTACCGCCCGCCTTGACGTAGGCACAACAGCCAATAAAATTGTTCAATTGGATGGCACGGGAAAACTCCCTGCCGTTGATGGTTCTCTATTGACCAACCTCGCAGGTGGCGGAGATATCACTGGTGTAACTGCAGGAACAGGTTTGACAGGTGGGGCAGCCTCTGGCAATGCTACCCTCAATGTAGATGTTGGAATCACAGCAAATAAAATTGTTCAATTGGATGGCACGGGAAAACTCCCTGCCGTTGACGGTTCTCTATTGACGAATCTCCCTGCTGGATCAGAGACAGATCCTACCGTGAAGGCGATCAATGGCTTGGTAAAATCCAATGGCACAACAATCAGTGCGGCCGCTGCTGGAACGGATTATTTGACTCCTAGCGGAAATGGTTCTGCGCTAACCAGCCTGAATGCAGCCAATATTTCATCAGGCACCTTGCCAGTGGCCAGGGGAGGCACTGGTTTAACGGCTTTTGGAGGGGGCATACTTTACGCATCTGGTCCTACCACAGTAGGGGACATCGGAAACGGTACTTCAGGGCAAATGCTGCTGATAACAGGTACTTCACCCTCATGGCAAACCATGAACTCAGATGCTACCATGAGCGGGACAGGCGTGGTTACTATTGCCAACTCCGCTATTACTGATGCTAAGGTAGCTACGGGTATCAGTGGAAGTAAGATAGTCCCTAATTTTGGTTCGCAAAATATTTCTACTACGGGTACATTGACAACAGGAACAACAGGTCAGTTTGCCGTGAATGCCACCGGTAACATTACTAAAATCAACAACATCGCTACTTTGTTTCCAACTGCACAAGGTGGTGCAGGGACTGTACTGACCAATGATGGGGCTGGCACATTGAGTTGGGCAGCAGGTGGCAGCGGTTGGTCATTTCTCGGAAACCCTAGCCGTGTGGATGGCGCTCCAGGAGTTGGTACTAACTATATAGGAACAACTGATAATGTCCCTTTGAATTTTATGGTAAATAATCAGAGATCAGGTCGGATTGATCCTGCTCTGTTCAGCACCTTTTTTGGGTTTTCTTCCGGCCAAAACAATAGCAGTGCTTCCAATACCGGGTTTGGAAATTTTACTCTTGCAGCCAATACAAGTGGAGCAGGGAATACGGCTGTGGGCACCTCTTCACTTTCTTCCTTGACCACTGGAAATAATAATACAGCGGTAGGGAATGGTGCACTCTTCAACAATGTAACAGGTAGTTCTAATGCTGCCTTCGGCAACGCAGCACTTTCCAATAGCGCCAACGCATCAGGGAACACTGCGATGGGTACTGGATCGCTCCAGTTTACCACTACAGGCAATGGCAATACAGCCATGGGCCAAAGTACACTTTCGGCTAATTCTACGGGTGGTGCAAATACAGCTGTAGGTTCACGTGCCTTATCTAATAATACTGCTTCGAATAACACGGCCGTTGGCAATGACGCTTTGTTTACCAATACAAGTGCTGGTGACAATGCAGCCTTTGGTGTGCTTTCGTTGGCTTTTAATACGGCCGCTAGAAATACCGGATTGGGAGCGTACTCGCTACAAAGCAGCACCACTGGTGCAGACAATGCGGGCGTAGGTAATAGTGTGTTACTTTCAAATACCTCGGGTGCACAAAATACTGCCGTGGGCAGTTTAGCAGGATATACCAGCGTGCCAGCCAACGCCAACACAACTGGCAGCGCCAACACCTTTATCGGTTATGCTTCTGGGCCAAGCACTGTGGCACAATTGACAAATGCAACGGCCATTGGTGCGAGTGCCGTGGTTGGTGCGAGCAACTCCATTCAATTGGGTAATGCCTCCGTGACAACAGTAAATGTTGGCACTGGTACCACTGCTAAACTAGTGGCGGGGGGTCTGCAAATTACGGGTGGCACTTTAGCGGCAAATAGAGTACTTACTTCTGATGCCAGTGGTAATGCAACATGGCAACCTGCGGCAGGCGGCAGTTCATTGATCAACAATACGGGCGCAAGAAATTTATTTGCCGGTTCTACGGTGCCTACAACTGGTACTGATAATGCTTTCTTTGGAGAATTAGCTGCAAATTCTAATACAACTGGAAGTTTTAACGTGATCATAGGAACACAAGCCGGCCAATTAAAGACCAGTGGGGACTTAAATACTATTATTGGATGGCAAGCAGGCAGGGCGGGTACAACTCATCAGGGAAATACATTTGTAGGCGCGCAAGCAGGAGAACTAACCAATGCTGCTGGTGCTACCCTTAACAGTTTTTTTGGAGAAAAATCTGGGCAAGGCAACTTGACAGGAAATGGGGGCACTTTTATTGGAGATCGTGCGGGCATATCTAATACTACGGGAGATAATAACACCTCTCTTGGCTCTTACTCAGATATGGGTGCCGTATCATTGTCCAATGCAACGGCAATTGGATTTCGTGCCATGGTAGCTCAAAGTAATAGCCTTGTGCTGGGAAGTATTAGTGGTGTCAATGGGGCCACGGCAAATACAAGTGTTGGTATTGGTACAACTACCCCCGCGCAGCGTTTCCACATTAACGAACCATCCGCTAATCAAGTATACATGCGCATTACCAATACAGCCGCCACCAGTGGCATCAATATTGGTTTGGGCGGAGCAGGATCTCAAGAAGCATTTATTGCTAACAATCAAAACTCACCCATGTATTTTCAAACCAATGCTACCAACAGGATGACCATTGATGCCACGGGCAATGTAGGCATTGGCACTATCACACCGGGCGCTGCTTTGGATATTACTGGTGCAGCCAATGGCATGCGAATTAATAGCTGGTTGAGTGCTGGCTCCTCTGTTTGCGGGATAGGCTATGTGGGCACTAATTTATACAGGAATGCTAGCGACAATGTGTGGAAATTTACAAATTCGAATGGCACAATAGGTGGAACCGCCATTAACTTCGCGGATTGCAGTGGCACTCCAAATCAGATCAGCTTTGTGAGAGCACTTGGCCCAAGCACAGCCAATGCCAATGCTGCCGTAGTAGAAAGCATGCGAATTGACCAAAATGGCTATGTTGGAATTGGCACAACTACTCCAGGTGTTCCATTAGATATTGCGACCACCCCAACAGGCATATTCCTGTCGGGAGGCAGCAATGTATTTTTCAATAGTTTGAATGGAGGAACTTTGAGCACAGGAACAAACCCTACTCCTCAAATCTCCGTGCGAGCCACTGGTGCATTTTTAAGCACAGGCTCAAGCACCAACGGTGGATTCTACGTGACTTCAGACGAACGAATCAAACGAAAAGTAGGAGTAAGCGATTCGAGAAACGATTTGGCTACCTTGATGAAATTGAATATAACAGATTACAAGTATGTCGATAGTTTGAGCGCGGGCAACGTGCAAGTGAAAGGTGTTTTCGCTCAACAAGTTGAAACCGTTTATCCACAAGCCATCTCAAAGCAAACCAGCTTTATACCTAATATTTATGCAATGTCCAATCGTGCAGAGTTTAATGCCGAGAAACAGACGTTAATCGTAACAATGGCCAAGCCTCATTACTTCGTGGTGGGCGACAAAGTAAAACTCATTTCAAATATCAGCGGAGAGAAACCAAGTATTGTTGCTGCGGTAGATGGCAACACATTTACCGTTGCCAATTGGACTGAAAAAAGCGAGAAGATATTTGTCTATGGAAAGGAAGTGAATGACTTCCGCATCGTTGACTATGACAGATTATTTACGCTCAACTTATCGGCTACACAGGAACTAAACAAGAAATTGGAGACACAACAACGGGTGATAGACTCACTACAATCACAAGATGCCGAGAGCAAGAAAAAAATCGCTTCGCTTGAGGCCAGCCTTAGCAAAGTAATTGAGGGAGAAAAGGAGCTTAACAACTTTAAAAAACAAAACAGTCAACTACATCTTGAAACACTATCGTCTCAAGAAAAACAAGAAACCGAAATAGCTGTCTTGAAAAAACAAATGGAAGAAGTGCTGCGGATAGTGGGTGCAGAGGCGAAGAAAAAATAGTTTATCCCCACCTTTATACCCCAAAGATGGTTCTTGATTAAAGTCAAAAATATTATTAAAAAAACTTAACCCCTTTCTTATCGGCCAAAAGTTCACTAACAACTTATTTGTAGGCTAAAAACCTAGCCCTCATGCTGCTTTTACAACATTGGTTACTAATACCATACGGTATATATTTACCTTTTGTAACTAATTAAATTAGCACTTATGAGGTATTTATCTAGCTCCTCTGCGCAAATCATTTTTCTTTTTGCTTCCCTTTTCTTTGCCAACCAAGCTTGGGCGCAGGTGGCGATTGGCACTAATGGAACCCCAAGCCCTGACCCAAATGCCGTTCTGCTTTTAGAGGGCAATGGAACCACACAAGGATTGGTCATTCCTATCATCAGCAATATTGCCACGGCCCCAAACAAAGTAGGCATGATTGCCTACAGTGCTGGAAAAATTTATTACAACGATGGAAGTCAGTGGACGACCGTTGGTGGTGGCGGTGGATCAAGTTTGATAAACATTAACGGAAATACCATCACAGTAGGATCAGGGGCTACATCCATCAACCTAGCCCAAGGTTTTTCCAATAGTGCCAATGGCTTTCTTTATTGGAATGGAACGGCTTGGCAACAAGCGCAGTTTACTCTTCCCACTTCAACCCAAGCCTTGGTTTATAATCCAGCTACGAGTGCCTGGCAGTTTCAATCGCTGGGCGCGGCAATAGTAGCCGATGGCAGCATCACAGGGGGGGCAGCAGGAACAGGTGTTAAAATAGCAGTCAATACAATTACGGATGCAAACGTTTCTGCTTCTGCAGCAATAGCCGGCTCAAAAATAGATCCCACTTTTACTGTTGGGGTTACAGCACCGTCTTTAAAACTTACTGGCGGTGGCACTTCTATAAATGGGCAGGCCTACACATGGCCAGCAGTAGCACCTTTGGCCAATACATTTTTAAAAAGCGATGCCACAGGAAATTTGAGTTGGGCTTCTTCAGGAGGCGGTGGATTTTCAACACTCAATGCAATCCCGAAAGGCGATGGAAGCACGTTGGTGGCTTCAACCATTACAGATGACGGAACAACCGTAGAAGTAACGGCTGTTTCTCCAACGCTCAAACTAAGAAGCACGTCAAACGTTAGTACAACTGCTGCCTCCTCTTTGGATTTTGTAAACGCCATCAACGGAACAATCGGAAGCATTTCCGATACTGGTTCCAGCGACCACCTTCAAATATCTTCATTTTCGCAAGGCCTACTTTTCAATACTAATTTTTCCACACGCATGGCAATTGATAATAATGGCAATGTGGGCATTGGTACTGTCTCTCCCATTTCTAAACTCGATGTGTCAGGTGACTTGCATTTGTCTCAAATCACAGCACCAAGCCCTACAACAGATAAACTTTACAACCTTGGTGGCAACCTGTTTTGGAATGGAACAAATATTTCTTCTGGAGGGGGAGGTGGTTGGAGCTTAACTGGCAATGCGGGAACAAACCCAGCTACGAATTTTATTGGCACTACTGATGCGCAGCCGCTCATAATCAGAAACAGTGGAGTAGAATCGATGAGGATCAATACCAGTTATGTAAGCATGGGTGGAAGAACGACACCTGTAAATGTTAATTCCTTCTTTGATCTACAAACAGATAATGGATCTGGTTTAGGGGGAATGTATGTGGATGTAGCCGATCCGGATGGTGATGCTTTTTACGGATATTCTAACTTAGGGACATCTCGCGCTTTAACTTATATGGACGCCACCACTGGATCATGGTTTGTTCAAACTGCAGGAAGCGATCGGCTTTCAATAACTAGTGGAGGCAATGTTGGCATTGGCTCAGATTCGCCACTCAATACTTTGCATGTACAATCCACTTTAACAGGGACTGATATCACCACAGTACCTGTTGCCCGATTTGCCAACAATACTCTTAATGGAAATACAAAGGTAATTTTGGGAAGTGATAATACCACTGCAGATGGGTTTTCAAATTTTGCCTCGGGCTCTACTACAGCCACCCAAATACTTGGTTTTGGCGTGGGTAACGCTATCAGCACGACTGCGCAACTTAACATAACTGGAAGCGGCCAAGTTGGCATTAATACCACTACTCCCGATTCAGATGCAACTCTTCACGTATTAGGGTTTTCTTCAAAAATCAGAGCTGAGGGGTTTGCTGCTACCTTAAGTTTAGTTGCAAATCCTTTTTTTAGTGGAAGCACTCATGATTTTTCGATTGCTTCTTCCAGCGCAGGCACTCTTACTTTTACCGACAATGGTGCAACACGTATGCAAATTACTTCTGCTGGTGGCGTAAGTATAAATGGCGCTTTATCAAAAGGCTCAGGCACTTTCAAAATCGATCATCCTCAAGATCCTGAGAACAAATACCTTTATCACAGTTTTGTTGAAAGCCCTGATATGATGAATGTGTACAATGGCAACATTACTACTGATGCACAAGGTGATGCGGTGGTTAGCTTGCCTACTTATTTTGAGGCACTCAACAAAGATTTTAGGTATCAATTAACAGTTATCGGCACCTTTGCTCAAGCCATTGTAATGAAAGAGGTGGAGGCAAATCAGTTTATTATCAAAACTGACAAACCGAACGTGAAGGTAAGCTGGCAAGTAACAGGCGTTCGCAAAGATCCATTTGCAGAAAAAAATCGTGTGGTGCCAGAAGTTGAAAAAACAGGATCGGAAAAAGGAAAGTTCTTGCATCCCGAGGCTTATGGTCTTCCGCTAGACAGAAGTATTAACTATGAGCCTAAAAATGAAAATAACTAAACCTTATTTTTAACTTTTATTAAAAATTTCAACTTTCTTTTCCTCAAAACTCCACCGCCCCCAAAAACTCTGCAACTATCAATTGATAAATCATTTTATCAGGGTCTTTATCGTTGAGCATCAATTTGCCTTTTATTTCCACAGGCTTGTCGGTGTAGGTAACGGGATTGGTCAAAAATATTTCAATCACCGTCTCAGGGCCGCCCACGCCACAAAAGAAACAAGCATTCAATGGCAAGGAAGAGAGCATAAAGTGCGTGCCCTTCATGCCATTTTCAAAAGGCACCATGTAGCCCGGCAGTGTGATGGTTTTGTTGGCCAATGCCACTACTTCTTTTGAGAAGACGGGCTTATCAAAATCTTTTTCCTTTTGAAATTGAATGGTGTAAAGCTTTGGCCAAATAAGTGAGGGCAGGCCTTGGTACTTACTATTTTGTGCATGGCTGCCAAGTGAAGCCAATACAAAAACACTTACAAAGACTTTGTTCATTTCGCTTCTGCTTTCAACTCACCACTTGTTCTAAACGTATTCAAGATGGTCTCCAATTCGCGCATGATCTCTCGCTGCACACGGCCAGGGGCGTAACTGAATCCTTCAATGTAATACAACATGCCTTGCGCCTCATCCACGAATGTGTAAGAAACAAAAGGGCCGCCCATGCTCAGGTTATTCGTGCGCCACAAGCCACGCATTTCTTTCGCATACTTGCCCCTGAAAGTAATGTCTCGCGCAAGCACAGGCTTGTATGATACGTTTGTTTCTGTCACCAAATAAGAATCTACTTTTTCAGGGTTGCCAAATAAATACTTTCTGCAAATATCATTTCTATATTGAATCAAACTGTCTTTGCTAAACTGCGCGGGCGAGGTGTATTTTCTTCGTGCAATAAAAATATCTCTGTCATCTTTTTGATTGATCTGCCGCGCCCACAAAAATTCTTTGTTCTGCATCACCAATTGAAACCCAAACGGGATCCGTATTTCCGCATCAAAATTTTTATGGACTAGATCAGTTACGCCTTTCATTTGCCCTGATTTAAAAATGGAAGCAGTCAAACGCTCTTGTTCTGACTTATCAAAATAATCAGTAAGTCGCGTTGCATTTTTTTCTATTTTTTTTATCAAACTTTTTTCATTGTTGCCCACCAAAAACATCACCTCTTGTCCTTTAGCAAATAAATTAGTGGAGGTAGTAAGAAAAAAGGATGTATCCGATTTTATTTTGTCGGTAGATTCTTTGGTGAACATCCCTTTCACGCGATTGGCGCCCACCGAGTTTTGATCTAACGTGACTATAAAAATCAAATTCCTGCGCTGCTTTATCGTGGAGCTTAATTTACGTGGATCAACCCAATGGATTTTATAAAGAGGCTCAGAGCGGTTCAGCACCTCCATGTCTCTACCAAAAATAGAATTGATAAGTTGGCCGAGTGGACCTTTCGATTGCAGCGAATCCATGATCACATACATATCGCCAGATAGGCCAACGGCTGATACTTGGCTATCCCCTTTTTTATCTGAACAGGAGAACAAAGAAAAGGAAAGGAGTGCGAGGTAGAATATTTTTTTCATTAGGGAATAATCTAGGAAATAAACATTAAGCAATAATAGAAATTATAAGGTAGAATCCCAGTAGGGGGAAATCGTCACGGGATTGATTTAAGATTTAGGATGTTGATTTAAGATTTGGAGAGCGAGAATTCTGACTTCTATATTCTAAATTCTGACTTCTTTATCACAAGTTACAACATCTACCCTATAATCAACTTCTGCCCCGGTTGCAGCTTGTTCCCCTTCAGGTTATTGAGGTTTTTAATTTTTTCAACGGATACACCAGGAAGTTTTTTAGAAATATCCCAAAGCGTATCGCCCGGTTGCACAATGTAGGTCTTTGAATTGGGCGGAATGATAATGGAACTAGGTATTTCTGTCGCTGATCTAACAGTTGCTGCGCTTCTCACGGGGTACGTCCAAATATTAATGCGCTGACCTACTCGAATTTTATTATTGAAAAGCCCATTCCATCCTTTCAAATCATTTACGCGCACTCCAAATTTCTCAGCAATGGTGCCCAATACATCGCCCGACTGCACGCGATAGATTTGTACTTCGCGACCATAGGTGCTACTTCCGTAATTTGTTTTCACCAACGACTCCAATTCTTGCTTTCCGATTTTGGATGCTGAGTCTAAAATAATTTGTCGGTTTAAATTCAATGCAGTCTTTGACCAAACAGGAATTTTTAAAATATGATTACGGCCATTGTCAGGAAGCGCGCTGCGCATCACAGATGGATTCAATCGCTGCATATCTTCCACGCAGGTGCCAGTAAGATTGGCAAATGTGCCAAAATGCAAAAACTGTTTCACTTGAATAGTGTCATGTGGAGGCACTTCTTCACGCGCTAACTCCAACAGATTATGTTCTGGTGCATAATTCATCGCATACACGATGGCAATAAATTGCGGAACATAAGATCGCGTCTCGCGCGGCAAGCGAGGGAACACTTCCCAAAAAGTTTTTTTGTAACCCGATTTCTTGATGGCGTGGCGCACGGTGCCTGGCCCAGAATTGTAAGCGGCCAATACCAATTGCCAATCGTGAAACATAGAATAAAGTTGTGCCAAGTAACGGCAAGCTGCATCTGTAGATTTCTCTGGATCCATGCGCTCATCAATATACCAATCACTGTGTAGCCCCATCCAATGCCCTGTGCCAGGCATAAACTGCCATAAGCCCACCGCGCGTGCGCGAGAGGTGGCGCGAGGGTTCAATCCCGATTCAATGATGGATAAATATTTTAATTCATCAGGCAGCCCATACTCTTTTAATTTTCTCTCAAAGATGGGGAAATATAAATCTTTTCTCCGCTGCACCATTCGGGTGTACTCACGGTCGCGGATGGTGAAGTAATCGATGAACCCATGCACTCTGGTATTGTATGTGAGTTCAATTGATTTTTGAATGCAACTCAATCGATCGGCCACCAATAGAGGCGTGGCATCTGCCGGAATGTATTCTAGATTGGTGGGCAAAGAAAAAGCAAGCGTATCGATAGGAGTGATTAGCTCGCCAATGAGGGTATCTTTAACGATGAGCTCTTGTGATTGAGCAGATAGGGTGAGTGCTAGGAAGAAGAGGACGTAATAAGAACGCAAGCTGCAGGCTGTAAGCCGCAGGCTAGTGGCTCGAAGCGTGACGCTTAAAACCTTTGAAAAACCATGTGACAGAACACTTTTCATCAATTTATTCAATCTATTCCTATCCAATTCACATTTTGAATGACCAAAAATCAGTCCAAGTTCAACAATATCTTCGAGAATTGAAAAAGTTTCAATTCCTCAAAGTCATCGGCCATCGTTTGCAAGCCAATGGGCAAGCCGTTTTTATCCTTTCCACAAGGCACTGAAATGCCGGGCACACCCGCCACATTTGCTTGAACGGAAAATAAATCGGCCAAGTACATTTCTATCGGATTATCTGAATGCTCACCTAATTTAAAAGCCGTAGTATGCGTAGTGGGCGTAACAATGAAATCGTACTTTTTAAAAACTTCCTTCATCCCATCCCGGATCAATCGCCTCACTTTTTGTGCTTTGGTATAGTATGCATCATAATAACTTGCGCTCAGTACAAACGTGCCAAGTAAAATCCTGCGCTGCACTTCTTTGCCAAAACCTTCCGCACGTGTTTTTTTGTACATTGATTGTACATCTGTAGTATTTGTGCTACGGTAACCGTACCTAACACCATCGAAGCGAGAAAGGTTCGAGCTTGCTTCGGCCGTTGCCAAAATATAATAAGTAGGCAACACATATTCATTCAACGGAAAATCAATCGCTTCCACCTGATGGCCGCTTGATTTCAACTGATCTAATTTTTGTTGGATGGCATCTTTGATCTCTGGCTGCAAGGCCGATGACTCCAACGTGTCGCGCATGTACGCAACTTTATATTTTTTTTCTGAGTCTGTTATTTCTTTCGAGTAAGTGGGCACTTGCTTTCGCGATACGGTGCTATCGAATTCATCTGCGCCAGCGATCACTTCCAGCACTAATGCAATATCATCTATGTGCTTAGAAAAAATCCCGATGCAATCAAAGGAAGAGCCGTACGCCACCAACCCGTGTCGCGAAATGCGCGAGTAGGTAGGTTTCAAACCGATCACTCCACAAAATGCGGCAGGTTGTCGCACCGAGCCACCTGTATCAGAACCAATAGAAACTTGACAGAGATCAGCCATCACCGCCACAGCCGAGCCACCCGAAGATCCACCGGGCACTCGTGCATTATCAATATCATTTAGCACAGGGCCAAAAGCAGAATTTTCATTGGACGAACCCATCGCGAATTCATCGCAATTTTGTCTGCCAATGATAATAGCATCTTCATCGAGCAAACGCTGCACTGCTGTGCCGTTAAATTGAGAAACAAATCCGTCTAAGATTTTGCTGCTGGCTTGCAGTGGATGATCTTTATAGCACAGCACATCTTTCAGGCCGACTACTAAGCCAGCCAGTTTACCAGCCTTACCCCTTTTTATTTTCAGGTCAATCTCTGTTGCGCGTGCAATTGCTTCTTCAGCATATACACTGAGAAAAGCATTGAGATGTTTTTTCTTCTCAATGTTGGCCAAGTAGTGGTTGACCAAATCAACGCAGGAAAAAATTCCGTTTTGGAGATTGTATTGGACCTGCGCGAAGCTTCCGTTCGCTTTCAACGATTATTTGTCGTCAATCTTGGGCATTTCCTTGCCCGCATCGTCCACTTCTTTCTTCACGTCCTTTACCGCGTCTTTAAATTCGCGAATACCTTTGCCCAATCCTTTTGCAAATTCAGGTATTTTTTTGGCGCCAAAGAAAATCAACACAAACAAACCGATGATCACCCACTCGCCCATGCCGGGCATTCCAAACAATAAGATAGCGTTCATAGAATTTATATTAAGAATGTAAAGGTAGCGTTTTTACGTTAAAAATAAAGCGGGTTTTATAGAGTGGGCAGGGCAGACGCATCTAAATTTTTCTTGGTAATCCCTTACAAAATCAAGGTTTTACATTAAGGGTTTCCAACCTTCCTAAGATTGGAAACCCTTTGCTCGGCTTTGAAAAGCATTATTACAAATTTAGATGCGTCTGCCCTGATAGAGTGGGTATACGACAGTTTTACATTTTTGTGCGAACCCCAGGGGGGGGTCAATATGAATAACCACGGTTTTTAACCTGTGGGATATATAGGCGAAGCATTAAAGTGTGCTATAGGTAAACTCAATCGATATAAACCTCGATTGGCACGCAACCAATGCCCTTGATTTAGTGTTTAAAATATCCTTTGTGTTTAGTTTGCAAAACTCTTGTACAGCCTATAAGAGTTCATGTCTGCTCCAAATTACTATATAGTAAACCTTCATCTATCTCCCCTCCGAAAATCGCCCCTTATTTCTAGGCTGGCCACTAACCTATCGTAGGCATTCTCTAATTTCTTGGCCAATTCATCTTGGCCATTTTTGTAAAGCGTGCGTTGTAGTGAACTGAGAATAAAAATATTTCTTCTTATGCTCAATGAAAGACCTTGCCCCTCATTAATCAAATAGGAAGCCATTTCCTCCGCTCGATCACCTAAGAGTTTAGATGCCTCTATGGCCTTGTCTTTTTCACCTGCTTGAAAGAGCAAGTCGATGGTGTCTGGCATGGTGAGATCATACTTGATCGCTTTGTCTGGCATTTTTGCCAATGAGAAAAGTAGCACCTTGTTAGCTTGCTCCATCTTTCCTTCATCTATCAGTGCTTGAGCTAAAGAATTCAGTGAGCTGCGTTGATTGGCCACAAAGCCACGATAATCTTCTGTGTAATAAATCTTCTCATCGTCCAATCCGCGGTAACGGAATTTGTTGAGCATGACTTCCAAGCTCCTTTCGGTATCTACCAAATACTCGCGATCCTTGCGTGTATTTTTCACCGGGAGAATTCGATAGACATTCCCTTCTTGCACCGCATACGGACTTAAATCAATATGGATTTGTGACATGGAATTTTGGTTGAGATAGATCGGCCTCTCCCAGTTATTGGTTACCAACAAATCGAGAACAGCCAAATCACTTTTGTACAATACATTGCCCACTAGTTTTATTTGCATTTGATCTACCACTAAACTTTCCATTCCTTTCGGGATGATCCCTTTGGCAAGAATAGCTTGCTTGTCGATATTCAAAATGAACATGCGGCTTGGTACTACATTTTGATCTCCATCGCGCAATTGTTTGTAGTCTTTGGATAGCAGATCGATGTATTGCTTTGCATCGATGCTTGCGAGCTTCATATCGGCAAAAGGCAGATAATCATTTGGCCCGCCTTGTTGATATTGTTTGAGTGAAAGCGTGTA
>JAYWHU010000079.1:0-48341 GCA_043777495.1 Cyclobacteriaceae bacterium
CAAATCACAAATCACAAATCACAAATCACAAATCACAAATCACAAATCACAAATCACAAATCACAAATCACAAATCACAAATCACATACTACCTAAGTCCTAATTTATGATCCGTGAAGCTACAGAAAAGGACATCTCTTCCATCATTGATTTTCAATTGAAGATGGCATTGGAAACGGAGAATATCACGTTGGATATCGCCACGCTTTCACAAGGGGTTCACAAACTTTTCAAAGATTCAACGAAAGGAAGATATTATGTGGCCGAAGAAAACGCAGAAGTGATCGGCTGCTTGATGACCACCTATGAATGGAGCGACTGGCGATGTGGCAATGTGATTTGGATTCAATCCGTTTACATTGCTGCCACGCATAGAGGCATGGGTGTTTACAAAAAAATGTACGAGTATATTCAGCAAATGGTAATGACCGATCCTGATTATCGCGGCATCCGTTTGTATGTGGACAAAACAAATAAGGGTGCACAACAAGTGTACTCAAAACTTGGCATGAATGGCGAACATTACCAAGTGTATGAATGGATGAAGGTTGAAAAATAAATTTGTACCTTTAAATTATGGAAATAACTATTGACCGTCCGCCCCGCACCTTGATGGAGGTTTATGAAATGCTTCCCGAGGGAACGTTAGCCGAGTTAATCGATAATCAAATCTATATGTCGCCTGCGCCAAACACCAATCATTTTACTACGGCAAAAAAAATTTCGAAGTTTTTTGACAAATTGATTGAAGATACTGGTCGGGGCTTTGTTTTTTACGCGCCCTATGATGTTTATTTGGATGAAACTCAAAATGCAGTTCAGCCAGACATATTTATTGTTTTATCATCCAATTCAGGTAGGATAGAGCCACAAGGTAATTTTATCGGAATACCAGATTTGATTGTGGAAGTACTATCTGTGGGAAATCGCTCGCATGATTTGGTAAAGAAGAAAGGCCTTTACGAAAAATTTGGTGTGAAAGAGTATTGGATAGTTGATCCTGAAACAAAACTGGCGATAGGCTTCGCGTTAAGCGGAAGCATATACAATAAGATCAGCGAAGAAATCGGTAAAATTCAATCGCCTCTTCTGGGTGCAGACTTCACTTTCTAAAAGAAATAGTTTAGTTACTCTGGACATACACGTGGCAAGACGAAGGCGTCAAGACACCTTCAAGGTGTCAGACGCCTAAACAAAGCAAAGATTCTGCGTAACGCCACTTAAAAGTTTACAGCATGGATGCTGTAGCTTGTAGCCCAAGCCGTAACAACCTATCTTTGCCTTTTCACGCAATTCTTTCCATGCCCGCTTCTTCCGCAAAAAAAATCCAAGATATATCTGGCCACGATTTTATTGAAATCATTGGCGCACGCGAACACAATCTTAAAAACATCAGTGTTTCTTTTCCTAGAAATAAATTAGTGGTCTTAACGGGTATTAGCGGAAGCGGAAAATCTTCTCTCGCCTTTGATACTATCTATGCAGAAGGCCAGCGCAGGTACATGGAGAGCTTCTCGGCTTATGCCCGCAGCTTCATCGGCAACTTAGAGCGACCCGATGTAGATAAAATAAACGGTCTCAGCCCCGTAATCTCCATCGAGCAAAAAACAACTTCCCGTAATCCGCGATCAACTGTTGGCACGGTTACGGAGATTTATGACTTCATGCGCTTGCTCTTTGCACGCGCAGGCGAAGCCTTCTCTTATATCAATGGAGATAAAATGGTGCGGCAAAGCGAAGAACAGATCTTGGATGCGCTCATCAACAATTTTAGTGGAAAGAAATTAATTGTGCTTGCCCCTATCATTAAAGGAAGGAAGGGCCACTACCGCGAATTATTTGTTCAAGTAAGGAAGCAAGGTTATACCAAAGTGCGCGTGGATGGTGAGGTGATGGACATCACCGCCAAGATGCAATTGGATCGTTTTAAAATTCACGACATAGAGATTGTAGTGGATCGTATTGTGCCAGATGCGAGTGATAGATTCCGAATTGGTCAATCGATCAACACGGCCTTGAAAGAAGGCAAAGGCGTGATCATGGTGCAACCTGCCTCCGATAAATCTACGGCAGGCAAGGATGATAGTGGCAGGGCGCACCACTTCTCTAAATTTTTGATGGATCCCAAAACAGGTTTGTCGTATGATGAGCCTGCGCCCAATAATTTTTCGTTCAACTCACCCTATGGTGCTTGCCCCAATTGTCATGGCTTAGGGCAAATTGAAGAGATCACAGAAGAGTCGGTGATCCCCGATAAAAAATTGAGCATCAGTCGCGGAGGAATTTTGCCTTTGGGCGAATATCGGGACATCTGGATTTTTAAAAAGGTGGAAGCGATTTTAAAAAGATACAAGCTCACGCTCACCACGCCCATTCAAGATATTCCTAAAGATGCCCTCAAGGTGTTATTGTATGGCGATGAAATGCCCGTGGCCGTTGCCTCGGTAAAATATCCCGGAACGGAATGGAACACCAAGTTTGAGGGCATTGTAAACTTTTTGCAAAAACAAAAAGACGAAGGCTCGGACGCGATCCGGAAATGGGTAGATGATTTTACCATTACTAAAGTTTGCCCTGAGTGCCATGGAGCGCGGTTGAAAAAAGAATCGCTTCACTTTAAGATTGATGGAAAGAACATTGCTGAATTGGCTGAACTGAATATCGATGCATTGAAAAAATGGTTCGATGGATTGGAAAGCAGAATTAGCGATAAGCAAAATCAAATTGCCGTTGAGGTATTAAAAGAAATCCGCAAGCGTATTGGGTTTCTGTTAGATGTAGGCTTGGATTATTTGCATCTGAACAGACCTTTGAGAACATTGAGCGGTGGCGAGGCACAGCGCATCCGCCTCGCCACACAAATCGGAACTCAATTAGTTGGTGTGCTTTATATTTTAGATGAGCCGAGCATTGGGCTTCACGCGCGCGACAATGCGAAATTGATTAAAGCGCTGAAAGACCTGCGCGACTTAGGCAACTCAGTAATCGTAGTAGAGCACGATAAAGAAATGATGCTCGAAGCAGATTATATTATTGATGTTGGGCCAGGTGCGGGCCGGCATGGCGGATATATTGTGGCAGAGGGCGATCCGAAAACTTTTTTAAAGATCGATAGTACCACGGCAAAATATTTGAGCGGCAAAATTGGAATCAATTATTCTAAAGATAAAAGAAAAGGAAGTGGAGAAACCCTGTTGCTAACAGGTGCAACGGGCAACAACTTAAAAAATGTTGATCTACAAATTGCGCTTGGTACATTAGTGTGTATAACGGGTGTGTCGGGTAGCGGCAAGTCCACGTTGATCCACGAAACATTGTTTCCCATTTTAAATCAACACTTTTTTAATTCTAGGCAAGAACCATTGCCGTACAAGAAAATTGATGGCTTAAAATTAATTGACAAAGTGATTGAAGTAGATCAATCGCCTATCGGTAGAACGCCAAGATCAAACCCTGCAACATACACAGGTGTGTTTACTGACATCCGTGATTTGTTTTCAAATATGCCCGAAGCAAAAATCCGAGGCTACAAAACAGGTCGCTTCTCATTCAATGTAAAAGGCGGGCGGTGCGAAACGTGTGAAGGAGCAGGCTTGCGGTTGATCGAAATGGAATTTTTGCCCGATGTATATGTGCCATGCGAAACCTGCAAGGGAAAACGCTACAACCGAGAAACATTGGAAGTGCGTTTCAAAGGAAAGTCCATCAGCGATGTGTTGGACATGACGGTGGAAGAAGCGATTACTTTTTTTGATAAGTTGCCACGGATCTTGCGGAAAATTCAAACGTTGGGTGAAGTGGGCTTGGGCTACATTTCTCTTGGTCAACATGCTACCACCCTTTCGGGTGGCGAAGCACAGCGTGTAAAGTTAGCTACGGAACTTTCCAAGCGCGATACAGGCAAGACACTATATATATTAGATGAGCCAACCACAGGGCTACACTTTCAAGACATTAGTCATCTGTTGGATGTGTTGCAAAAATTGGTGGATAAAGGAAACACAGTTTTAGTGATCGAACACAACATGGATGTGATCAAATCCGCAGACCACATTATTGACCTTGGCCCCGAGGGTGGAGCAAAAGGCGGGCGCATTATTGCCAAAGGCACACCCGAAGAAGTTTCTAAAAACCCAGCGAGCTACACAGGGAAATTTTTGAAGCCGGAGTTGGTGTAACAATTGAGTTGACATTACTCCGAAGGGTTATTTTGATTTACCAAATTATAGATACCAATTTATCGTATTGACTAAATTGCTTGTCGATGGTAATGATGGATGCTTTTTCTACTAAGGCAGTTGCAATGATCAGCCTATCAAATGGGTCTCAGTGATCTTTTATCAACGGACAGTGTCGTATGCAATAAGATGATTTTCTGTAAGTGGAAGGGTGTTAATTTTTTCTACTCTAGTTTTCTCAATGAATGGTTTCAAACCATCCTTTAAATTCAGCTTTTTTATTTTTAACTTAATAGCCATTTCATAAAACGAAACTAGGCTTGCGCTGATTTGATGGTTTGGATTAGTAATTATTTCTTTTGCCTTATCTGAAAGAGAGCTGTCTCCTTTTATGAACCAAATAAGAGCATGGGTATCAAGTAAAATATTCATTACATATACTCCTTTAAGTCATCAAGGGGATCATTAAAGTCATCGGCCATATATAGTACTAAGTCCTTTCCGGAGCCAAAAACTCTATTTTTTTTCTCTTGGTTTTTAATCTTAGTAAAAGTCACCAGCACTTCTGCGTCTTCATCGAGTGGAGGTTTTTCATCCAGTACAATCTGGCCATTTTGATAGGTACCTTTAATGGTTGTAAGCATAAGACCGTCTTTTTTTTAATAAAGATAAAGAATTCTGAGATGATTTTTGTTTGATTTATTTTTGGCAAGTTATAGAATTATACTAAACGCTATTATACCAATTGGTATAATACCCGAGGGTATAAAAATCGATTGATCTGTAAAATCATCCCCTACCACTAATGTAACTCCTTGCCATCCTCTAACTTGAATTGTTATTTTTGCAATTCAAATGATCAACAATAAGAATCGGTTATATTGGAGTATGCAAATTGGAGGTTGGACTTTTTATGCCACCGTTCAAATTGTAGCGGCCATACTAAGTTCACCTAATGCAGAGGTAAGCTCACAGCGAGTTCTTTTTCTTTTGTACGATGCATTGTTCTGCTTAATCGTCACCCATTTATTTAGATATTTTATTTTAAAATGGCGTTGGTTAAATCTTGGATTGCCCCGCTTGATCCCCAAAGCGGTGGTGAGTGTCTTTGCGCTTGGCGCCTTCATGTATACGTTAAAAATATCTGTGTCTATTCCGTTGGGTTTATACAAGAAGGAACTTGCATTTGATTTATTTGTATTTCTAGGGCAATCCACTTTTTATGCCATCATTTTTTTCTTGTGGTCAGTACTCTATTTTATATATAATTATTTTGAACGATACAATAAATCATTGAAGTATGAGGCTTCTGTAAAAGAGATTGAACTCAACAATTTAAAATCTCAACTAAACCCTCATTTCATCTTCAATGCACTCAACAGCATTCGGGCACTGGTGGATGAGAACCCACAAAAGTCTAAGCAGGCCATTAATCAGTTATCCAATATTTTGCGCAGCTCCCTCACCACTGAAAAACGTGGGCTTACCAAGTTTGACGATGAAATGAAAATGGTAAAGGATTACCTTGGCCTAGAGAGTATTCGCTTTGAAGAACGATTGAACACGGAGTTTGATATTGCCCCAGGCTCCAACGATTTTCTTGTTCCTCCGTTGATGATACAAACCTTGGTGGAGAATGGCGTGAAACACGGGATTTCTAAGCTTACCAAAGGCGGTGTGATACAAGTCTCCACAAAAATTATTGATGATGAATTAAAAATACGCATCCGAAACAGCGGACATTACGTAAACGGCAATGAAAAGTATTCCGGCCTTGGGCTTTCCAATACTATCCAGCGCCTGAAACTTTTGTATGGTGATGCCGCCCATTTTAAGATTACCAATGAGAAAGATAATTTTGTTTTAACTGAAATCAGCATTCCACATTTACATAATACTTAACTAGCTATGAAGGCACTTATAATTGATGATGAACGCTTGGCGCGAAAAGAGTTGATGAACCTATTGGAGGCGCATCCTTCCATAGAAATAGTAGGAGAAGCCATGAATGCCGATGAAGCCGAAAAGATGATCGAAGAACTCAATCCAGATCTGCTGTTCCTAGATATTCAAATGCCAGGCCGCACAGGCTTTCAATTGTTAGAATCCTTAGACTCAGCACCGATGGTAGTTTTCACTACTGCCTACGATCAACATGCGCTTAAGGCCTTTGAAGTAAATGCGTTGGATTATTTGCTAAAACCGATTGTGGCAGAACGCCTAAGTGAAGCGGTGCATAAGGTGATGGAAAAAGAAAGAATCAAAACGGGCAGATTGGGCGAAAAGAAATTGGGCTTGGAAGACCAAGTGTTTGTAAAAGATGGCGAGCGTTGTTGGTTCGTTAGCTTGGCCAATGTGCGCATGTTTGAGTCAGATGGAAACTATATCAAAGTTTATTTCGATACCAACCGCCCGATGATCCACAAATCATTAAATGCGCTCGATGAAAAATTAGATGAGCGGGCTTTCTTCCGCGCCAGTCGCAAACATATTGTTAACCTAAGTTGGGTAGAGTCTATCGAGCCGTGGTTCAACGGAGGTTTGATGGTTAAACTTAAAGGCGGAGACAAAGTGGAAGTCAGCCGCAGACAAGCCGCTAAGTTTAAGGATATGATGTCGCTTTGATTTCTGGTGTTATGCAAAATAACCCGCGTTGTCAGTTTGAGCTTGTCGAAAACTGGCTATCTGAACTATCATTCACTTAAGGGCATCTCTAAAAACTCTGTCAGGTTGAGCCTGTCGAAACCTCTTTATTGGTCTTCGTGCTATATAAACCGACTTCGACAAGCTCAGTCTGACAGTACTACTAGAGTTTTTAGAGATGCCCTTAACTATTTCAGCACCAACTCAATCAATTCCTTTTCCACGCTCCAATCTTTGGCGAGTTTGAGCATGGCGGTGGCTTCCATTTCGGTTACGTAGCCCTTTAGGTTGTTGGCCTGCCACACCATATTAATAAGCTCGATGCGCTTTTCTTTGGTATAATCGCCAATAATCTCATTAAGGTAGGCGCGCGCCCTATCAAAAGAAGTCAAGTAGTCTTTGGCAATAAAATCAAGTGCCCATTTTAGTTCTTCCGCAGCATTTAGCCTTGCGGAAGTTTCTTCCAAATCAACTCTCTCTGGCTCGTCCAACCCATGGTAATGGAAGATCACCGCCTTCAGCAACATGTACACTCGTTTCTCTTCCTCAGTCATGGCAGAAAAGTAGCAATTCTATTTTGATTTTACTTGAGTTTTTTTTATTCATGTTACGCAAAATAACCGTGTTGTCAGTTTGGGCTTACGCGTTGTCAGTTTGAGCTTGTCGAAAACTTATTCGTTTAATTATTTTGCGTAACATCAGTTTTTAAGAAGAAACAAAAAGATCGGTAGCTATTTGGTCAGCCAAGAGCTTTCCTTTTTGTGTAAGCAGCGCAACCGAGCCCTGCAATGTCAATAACTGCTGATCTATTAGTTGTTGGAACAAGCGTTTGTCTTGGCGATAACCCAACTGTGTTTCCAAATAAGAAAGATCACAGCCCCATTGCGTGCGCAGTGTGGTGAAAATATATTCGTTGATCTTGTTTTCGCGTGTAAGGATTTCCTTTTCAAAAGGCACAAGCTCATTGCCAATAGACTTTAGGTAGAGTTGGTTATTGCTGATATTAGACTGTCGACTATCTCCATTGTAAGAGTGCGCGCTAGGGCCAACGCCCAAATACTTTTTCTGTTTCCAATAACTGGTGTTGTGCTTGGAATAAAACCCAGGCTTGCAAAAATTGGAAATCTCGTAATGCTCATATCCGTTTGTGATGAGCACGTCCATCAACAATTCAAAGTCCGCGGCTGATTCATTTTCGCCCACAGCTTTCAGCTTTCCTTTTTTCTGCCATTGGCCAAAGGCCGTTTTCTGTTCTATTGTTAATGAGTAGGCAGAGATATGCTCAGGGTTTAATGCGATCGCTTGCTCAATATTTTTTCTCCATCGGTTTAAATCTTGATCTGGCACAGCGTAAATCAAATCCAAACTTAAGTTAGTAAACCCTGCTTCCCGTGCCAGCGCAATGCACTCCACTGACTCTTTTGCATTGTGGGCTCGATTAAAAGATTTCAATACATCATCTTGAAAAGATTGAATGCCAATGCTCAGGCGATTGATGCCAGCCAGCTTTAGCTCTATCAGTTTTTCTTTGCTAAGATCATCGGGGTTGGCTTCCAAAGTTATCTCTGCATCGTCAGCTACCGTATAATTTTTATAAATGGCAGCGAAAATAATTGCCAACTCATCAGGCGATAGGAGCGAAGGCGTGCCTCCACCAAAATAGATCGTCTCTAATTTCTCTCCTTCAAGATACTTAATCTGCAAGCTCAACTCCTTTGCAATGGCCTCGCACAATTGCTTGCGCCCTTCTTGATTGGTAGAAAAATGGAAGTCGCAGTAGTTGCAGGCTTGCTTGCAGAAAGGGATGTGAATGTAGAGGCCAGCCATGAGGTGAGGGCAAAGGTATCAACATTGTGCCATTTTATTGATTTGCCATTCTAATCAGGTACTTTTGCGGAATAATTTTTTTGTGAGACGGATATTTATTTTTCTTCTATGGTTGTTGTCATGGGCAAGCCATGCTCAAGAAATTACCAGTGGCCAGCAGGTTGACTTGAAGGAGCATTGGCTCGTCTATCAAGCTGGTCAGTGGGCTGCCTTCAACAATCAATCATGTACCTCTATCTTTTTTTGGGTAGAAGGACGAAAAGAGAAAAGTAATTTTTTATCTATTGAGGGAAAACGTTCGTATTCTATTTTTATCAATTCAAAATTGATTTCACAAAAGCAAGGTAAAGTCAAACTCTCCATCGATAGTCTATCAAAAATTTACTCGTCCCAATTTTTTGTTGGCGTATTCGCACCGCATGGAGTCCATCAAATCCATACAAGCATTGAAAAAATCCAACTCGGTAGCAAGTTAGAGGCTCCATTTAGAAAGGGAAATTACTTTTTGGATTTCACTATTCTTGCTACTCTTATATTAGTAGTCTGCTTCGTTTTGTTTTTGCGCACTAACCCCGCATTAACTTTTGATTATCTAGACGTGATGAAATTGTTTTCCTTTCAAGACCGTGACGAAAGCACCCTTACCTTGCGTATTGCCTCTAGCGTAAACTTGCTCATCTATCTTTTTGGTAGTTTCTTTTTGGGATTAATGCTATTGATATCCCTGCACCAAATGGGTGGCCAAGTATCATTGACAAAAGTATTTCCAATCCACTCCACGGCACAGGGTTTTTGGCAATGGCTTATATTGTCGCTTATTATTTTTGGTCTCCTTCTAGCAAAATTACTTTGGCTTGTAATGCTCAGTGCTTTGTTCGGCTTCCGCGATACGGTAAGTCTTCAGTTTTTTAATTTCGTAAGAGTCATTTTGATATCAGTGTGTTTGTTAGCCGCCTTAAGTACTTTGTATTTTACGGTGGGTGTGCAGCATGAGAATTATTTTTTTCATTTGCTTACTATCCTTTCACTGGTCTTTGCTTTGGGCACGGCCATTATGTATTTCAAACTATTAGCGAAGATGCCCTTCCATTTTTTTCATTTATTTTCCTACCTTTGCGCATCCGAAATTATCCCATTGATGATTTTGGTTAAGGTGTTTTTCTATTGAGCCCCAACCCGATACGTGTTGATATGACTGAAACTGCTACTGACAGGATGCGAAAAGTAAAGAGCATCTTGGTCACACAGGATGCCCCTACCGATGTAAACTCACCTTACCTCAAGCTCGCTGAAAAGTTTAACTTGAAGATTGAATTTCGGCCGTTCATTCAGGTGGAGCCAGTGCCGGCAAAGGAATTCCGCAAACAAAAAGTAGAGATACTTCAACATACTGCCATCATTTTCACCAGCCGCAATGCAGTGGATCATTTCTTCGCTATCTGCCAAGAACTCAAGCTTGAAATGCCTGCTGATATGAAATATTTTTGCATATCCGATCAAACTTCCAACTATCTCCAGAAGTACATTGTCATTCGCAAGCGAAAAATTTTCTCTGGGTTAAAAGACACCAAAGACTTGTTGGAGATCATTAAGAAACACAAAAACGAAAAATTTCTCTTCCCCTGTTCCGATATTCGCAAAAGCGACATCCCTGATTTTTTGAAAGAGAACGGGTACATTTTTACCGAGGCCATCATCAACCACACTGTGGCGGCCAACCTGAATGATCTAAAGAACGTGTATTACGATATCCTCGCTTTTTTCAGTCCTTCTGGCATCAATTCGCTTTTTGTCAACTTCCCTGACTTTAAACAAAACAGCACACGGTTGGCGGCTTTTGGCCCCACCACCGCCAAAGCAGTGAAGGATGCCGGACTATTTTTAGACATCGAGGCACCTTTGCCCAATGCCCCTTCTATGACGGGCGCACTGGAACTCTATATTAAAAAGGCGAACGGTATTAAATAAAACCTTCACCCTTACGTTTTTAGTCTGGGTTAGATTTTATTACACTTTAATCACATGGATTTGCCAGTTTGCATTTATTTGGTTTATCTTTAAGTCTGTTTTGAAAAGAAAGTTGTGAAGAAAGTTGTTTTTATCTGTGCATTTTTAATGGCTATTGGGCTAAAGTTGCAGGCGCAACAAGACGCTCAGTTTACCCATTACATGTTCAATACACTTTATTATAACCCTGGTTTTGCGGGTGTAGAAGGAGTTACAAAACTAACCGCCTTGGCACGCACGCAGTGGTTGGGCTATAATGGAACGTATGATGCAGGCGGAGCTCCAACCACACAGATCATTTCTTTTACAGCTCCAATCTTTAAATTTAACAGCGGCTTTGGCGCTCATATAGTAAACGATAGGCTTGGCCCACAAACCAATTTAGAAGCTCAAGCTTCTTACGCTTATCATTTAGGTATTAAGAATAGTAAGTTGAGTCTTGGGATTCGCCTGGGCATCTTCTCGCAAACAATAGATTTTGGACAATATAGAGCCATTCAAAAAGCGGATCCTATCCTTGATGGCCGTGGAGTTGAATCTCAGATAAGACCCGATCTAGCCGTTGGCGCATTTTGGAGAAAGGAAAAATATTATGTTGGAGTTAGTGCCAACCATCTTTTGAAATCCTCTTTTGATTACGGAGTCCCCACACTGCGCAATGCGCTAGAGCCTCACTTTTATTTGACAGGCGGATATTTCCACGAAGTTAACTTCGATCTTAAGTTTCAATTCATGACACTCGTTTCGTCAGATCTTAAGGAAACGAATATTAATATCGGGGGTATCGCTTATTATAAAGACACCATGTGGGGCGGTTTGTCTTTTAGGTCTTCTGAGGCTGCCATATTATTATTAGGCTACAGTTTATTAAAAGATAAATCGCTGAAAGTCGGCTACGCATTAGACTATGTAATTGTCAATCAGCAAGCTAAGCAAGCAACTTCTCATGAAATAATGTTGAGTTACGAGCTGCCCGTTAACCCTGGAAGTGGGAAAAAGGTAGTGCGCACACCACGTTATAGACACTAAAACAAAAAATAATTTTGGTTTTTCTTAAGAATTTGCAGAATTTGGAGGCTTAGTGTTTAATTAAAAGGCGAAAAAGAATAACTTTCGAGTCCGTTCGTTAGTCAACTAATTAACTAGCCGGAAGGTGTACTAACAAAAAACCTATGAAGAAAATCGTTTCTCTGAAAGTTCTGTACTATGCATTAATCTTGGCCACCTCTTCTATTGTCGGAAGTTGTGGGCTGTTGGGTATCGGAGGAAAAAAAGGCAAGGGCGATGCCCAAGGCGAAGTGGTTGGTCAATCCACCATTGAGCGCAAGCAAGGCTGGTCAATGATCATTCCTTATGGAATGGTGCCAATCCCAGCGGGAACATTCCACATGGGTCAGGCAGATGAAGATCCTGCCTCCACACAAATCAACTTCAACAAGCAAATCACGATTGGCCCTCTTTTCATGGATGAAACAGAGATCACCAATGATGAATATTTGCAATTCACTGCTTTCTTTTTAGGCGCAGAAGGAGGTGCTCAATTGACCAACTTCCCTGCTGTAAGTCAACAAGAATTCATGGCCAAGTATTATCCTGATACAACGGTGTGGATGAAAGACTTTACTCACCACATGGGCGATCCATTGGTTGATTATTACTGGCAACACCCTGGCTACCAAGACTACCCTGTAGTAGGTGTTAGTTGGGAAGCCGCTAATTTCTTTGGTAAGTGGAGATCTGCATTCTTAAATGAGTGGCGTCAAGTAAATGGAGGCCAACCTCCTATGCCAGCGTTCCGTCTGCCTTCTGAGGCAGAGTGGGAATATGCAGCTCGTGGTGGGCGCGATATGAATAAGTATCCTTGGGGTAACCCCTATATCCGTAACTCTAAAGGCTGTATGTTAGCTAACTTTAAGCCGGGCCGTGGAAATTATTATGACGATGGTTTTGCTTACACCTCTCCGGTGGGCATATATTTCCCGAACGATTATGGGTTGGTAGATATGTCTGGCAACGTTTCTGAATGGTGCTTGGATGACTTTAATCCTGCTTCTGTCCCTACGGTGTGGGATTTGAACCCTCAATTTATTGATAAGAACGCCTACGATAAAGAGGGTAATTCAAAAGAAAAATATAATGCTAGAAAAGTGATTCGTGGAGGCTCTTGGAAAGATGTGGCTTATTATTTGGAAACAGGTACGAGAACGTATGAGTACAAAGACTCTACGCGAGCTTATATCGGCTTCCGTTGCGCCATGACAAACTTAGGCCGTTCATCAGGCACTGAATTTCAATAATTGAAAACTACCCTTATATTTATAAAAAAACCCAGACTAACCTAATCTAAAATAACCATGGCAAAGAAAAAAGGCGGATTCACAGATTTGATTTTTGCAACCATCATGCCCAAAGTATACGGTATTGGTGCAGCGGTTGTAATTGTTGGTGCACTATTTAAAATCCAGCACTGGCAAGGAGCAAACGAAATGCTAATTCTTGGTCTTGGTACCGAGGCAGTAATATTTTTTCTTAGTGCATTCGAGCCGAAACATGCAGAGGCAGATTGGTCTAAGGTTTACCCTGAGTTGGCAGAAGACTATGAAGCTCCTGTTAACCAAGTGGCTACTCGCATCAGCAACCGACCAGGCGCAGGAGAGTCTCCTCTTTTGAAAATTGATGAGATGTTGAAGACCGCTAAGGTTGATCAAAATTTATTGGATAATTTGGGCAAGGGCTTAACCAATCTGGCTACCTCCGCTTCTCAAATGAGTAGCTTATCAAATGCAGCCGTGGCTACAAATGATTATGCTAAAAATGTACAAGCCGCTTCTTCTTCCTTAATGGAGATGAACAAATCTTACGGAACAGCTATGAAAGCCGTAGGTGCTATGGCAGATGCTTCTAAAGATACAAGTGAGTACCACAGCCAAGTACAGAAAGTAACCAAGAACTTGACTGCTCTTAATACAGTGTATGAAATGGAATTGAAAGACGCTGATACCCATGTGAAGAGCTTGAACAAATACTATGAAAGCTTAACAGGTGCTATGCAAGGGTTGGCTAAGACTGGTGATAACACAGCTAAGTTTACAGCCGAGCTTGGCAAGTTAACGGATAACCTTACTTCTTTAAATAAAGTCTACGGAAGTATGCTCACAGCCATGAAGGGCAGTGGAAACTAATTGAAACGGGTCTGATTTATACTACTAACTAAAACTGAATAACCATGGCAGGTGGTAAAGAAACACCCAGGCAAAAGATGATAGGCATGATGTACCTCGTGCTTACCGCCTTGTTGGCATTGAACGTAAGCAATGCCGTGCTTCAAAAATTCGCAATCATTGATGAAACCTTGCTTGGTTTAATTGGTGAGAACGATGCTAAAAACGAGAAGAAATTGGGGGCTATTTCTGGTTCGACCAGTAGCGATGCAAAAGTGAAAGAGGCGCAAGAAAAAGCGAAGCTTGTTAGAGAGCTAGCCAAGAAAACAATTGCCTCTTTGGACGCTACTAAGAAAAAAATGAGAACGGAACCTGATGGCAAGGCTATTGAAGGAGAAGAGTTGGTTACTAATACAGTTCGTTCTGAAGAGTTAATGCTCGACAGCCGCAAACCAGAAGCAGGATTAGAATATGAAAAGAATCTTAATTCGTTTGTCGTTGAGTTAAATAAGATCATGGGATTGAAGGTGCCATTCCAAAAATTAACCAAAAAGGCGGTTGATTATGAAGCATTTAAAAATGATACTCATCAGACAGAAAAGGATTTCTTGAATTTTTCTTTTGAAGGAGTTCCTACAATGGCCGCTGTTGCTACTGTGAGTCAAATGCAAACTGAAGTTCTTGAATACGAAGGAGCGGCATTGGACTCATTAAATGCAATTGCAGAAGGAGTGCAAATCAAGTTTGACAAAACAGTTCCGATGGTTCGTCCTGAAAGAAGCATCTTGGTAGCGGGTCAAGAGTATAAAGCTGATTTGTTCATTGCAGCTGCTGCTTCTGGCGAAAATCCAGAGATGTTCTATAATAATGGAGCATTACCAATTGAGACTGATCCATCTACAGGTATCAAAATGGGTAAGATTAAATTCCGTGCACCTGCTGGTAATTATGATAAGAATGGTTTGGCTGACATGACATACAGAGTGAAAATCAATTTGAAGGGAAAACCTTTTGAAGATGTAATTAAATATAAAGTTGCCAAGCCCGTAGCTAAGTTCGAATCTGAGAGCGCAAGTACGTTATACTTAGATTGCGGAAACGAAATGACCGTAAGTGTACAGGGTTTGGAGGAAGCTTCAGGGATTTCTTTGAGCGTTTCGCCAGATCAAGGCAAGGTAGTGCAACAAGGCGCAGGTAAATTCGTTTTGATTCCAACACGTCCTCAAATGGATGTCCGAGTTAATGTGAATGGATCTCAAATTGAAGTGAAACCATTTAAAGCGAAAGAGGTACCCAAACCAATCGGTAAATTGATGGTAGGAAATGGTGAGTATGATGTTAAAAGAGGTATACCCCCTGGAACTTCAATTGCTAAGTTTGTACCAGACATAGCAGATGAAACGTTTAAAAGACAGAATCAAAAGGATGCTGGATATAGAATTACAAGCATGGTTTTGCAGATAACAGGTAAGACACCAATCACATTGAGTTCAGGAACGATCGAATTGACTAAGTACGGATTACGTCCTGGTGATAGCTTCTCGATATTCAATGTTCAAGTAGTTCGCTCTACTTGGGATCCAGGGGATGGAGATAACAAGCCAGTCAATGCTAAATTGGAAGGCTCATATATAATGGGAAGATAAGAAAAATGAAAATGAGGATAACATCTTTAATCGTATTGTCTTTTGGCTTGGTGCTTTCTGGGTTTGCCCAGCAGGATACCATTTATAATCCAAACTCTACCGAGCGAATACCTTTCTACGAACAGCTTTATCGCTTCCGTATTTGGCGCACAGTTGATTTGAAAGAAAAACAGAATGCTGGCTTCAAGTCCGCGCAGTCTGACATTGCTGTCTTTTTGATTAAGAGCATTCAAAACGGTAGCCTTGCTGCCTATGATGATTCAGTTAAAAACGTAAAGGCACCTGCTGAGATTTTAGTAAGCAATCAAGCTGTGCAAGAGCCACCTTATGATGGCAAGAAATCGTATTTTTCCAACGAGACAGCTTTTTATGGTGGAAAGAACTACCAATCAACCCGCAATGATAACGTTGGTCATGCACCAACAGATAATCAGTGGTGGGAATTAACAAGTAGTCAAACAGAGATTTACCAACCATCACAAATTGTTGCTATCACTATTATTGAAGATATGATTTTTGATAAGAGACGCTCTCGCTTGTACTATGACATTCAATACATAGGCATACAAGCTCAGAAATCTGGTTCTACAGATATAAACCCGATTGCCTTCATTTACTACAAAGACTTCTATAAGCTTGTAGAGAAAGCAGCGCATAGCAAGAATTTGGATGATCGTGACAAAGTACAGTGGAGAAACCGTTACAATCCATCTGAGAATAAAACTTTTACAGACGCCTTTAAACTCAGATTATTCCATGGTATTATAGAAAAAGTAGAGAATCCTGATGACAGAAGCATTCAGCAAATTTATGAGAGCAACGGAAGAGCTTATGGCGAATCAGTATTTGCCCGATGGGAAGAAGAAATGCACTTGATGGAGAAAGAACATAATCTTTGGGAGTACTAAGGAGAAATGCAAAAATCAAAAGGCTCTGGTAATCCAGAGCCTTTTTTGTTTACTACTATTTTAAGTATGATAACTATTCGCCAAGGAAAAAAGGAAGACTTGCCTCAAGTTTTGGTTCTTGTAAAGGAATTAGCAGAATACGAGAAGGCACTACATGAAGTATCAAATACTGTTGCGCAAATGGAGGTAGACGGTTTTGGTGAAAATCCGATCTATGGTTTTTTTGTAGCTGAACGTGATAAAGTCATTATGGGGATTTCCCTTTATTATTACCGATACTCCACATGGAAGGGCAAGCGACTTTATTTAGAGGACATTGTAGTTACCCAAAGCGAGCGTGGCAGTGGTATAGGGAAACAATTGTTTGAGAGAACAATGGAATACGCATTGGAGCAGAATTGTACTGGCATGATGTGGCAAGTGCTTGACTGGAATGAACCAGCCATTAATTTTTATAAGAGATACAATGCTAAACTAGATGCCGAATGGGTCAATTGCAATCTTGAAGCTGCTGCTATAGAAGACCTCCTTATTCAATAGTGGTGTGGCTTTCGTACCTAAGTCTTAATGCCCAAGCCCTATACCCTACACCTCTTCCAATAACGTATTGAATACAACGTGCCTATCCTTAAACTTCAGTCGATGGGCTTCAATGATGCCCGTGGTGTGCCTATCTAGATATTGAACGACACTCTCAATATTATCGGTGAAAAGTTGAATGCTGTATGATACTGAATTTTCATCATCGTGCGTTGTTACTCGGTAGAGTTTGGAATCAGTAAAGAAGCCAGTCTCCATTACTGCTGGAAGATAATATTGCTTTATCCAAGCGAGCCAGTCTTGCTCAATTTCCTTGTCGATGCCGACAGTTACATTATATAAAAGCATAGTTACGCTTCGGTTTGGTCAACATAGTCTTGCAAATAGGAAAACCGTTGTGTCAGTTTTCCATCTTCTGCCATCGTAGCGTGAGCAATGATACCTTCAGTATCTTCCACTAGCAATGGTTTTAAAATCCGATCAATCAAGTCTCGACCAAATTCCTCGGATGCACTTCTTGGTAATTCGCAAGGCAGATTATCCACGGCCATGACAGTAATATTTGATGGATCGCTCAATGGAGGTAGCGTTGAATCGGATTCAGCATTGTAATCATATAATGGCTCAACAATGGTGCTTGCTTTTTTAGTGCTTGGAATGGAACCATTGATATCACACGTGATATCGGCAATCACTTTGATTTTGAAATCTTTGGCGAGCATATCTTCTCTGGTAAATAACTTGGGTGCTATGGGGTTCCAGAAAGCCCCAGCTAAAAGTATATCAGCTACTTTAGTAAAATCAGAAAAACGAGATCGATACTCTTCTGGATGTAAGTGAAATTCTTCTCTATTGAAATGACCAGCTTTTATTCTGATATGATAATCTGCACTGCTCAGTTGAGTGTAAACAGGTTCATGGAATGATTGAGTTAGAAAATCTGTTGCACTCACTTTGCGTATGCCCGCAGTATCCAATGTTTCCATCGCTCCTTTTCCAACCCTACCGGCTCCGGTAAGCACAATTTTAATGGCAGGCAATTTTACTTTTCTTAATTCAAGTTTTAGATCATTTACATCAAAGCACTCAAAGGCTCTTCTCAAATCAAAGAGTTGAAAACGTTTTCCATACGTCCATAGACCATTGAATGCCCCAACAATTCCCGCAAAACGACCAAATGCAACCAGTCTATTCCCTTGATTGTCTTTAAGCGTTTCGTAGTCGATCAGCTTTATTTTTTTCTTTAATACTTCTTGTAATAATTTTCTGTTGTAGGGCTGCTTCTTGAGTGTGTGCGAAAAGAAGAGGTATGTTTTTTCCGCCAACAAGTTGGGGATGGGCACTTCTTTGATGCCCATCAAGATATCACAATCGCTTAGGTCACTTACTATCTCCATATCCAACTCCTTGTACTCGCCATCCTTAAAACAACGAACCTCACTTTGTTGGCAAACTATTTTTACATGCGGAAAGCGTTGCTCTATTTCTTCAGCTTGTAGTGGAGTAAAAGCAACACGCTTGTCTGGTGGTGTTTTGCCTTCTCTAATTAACCCGAGTTTGATTTTTTGCACGTAATGAAAATTTAGTAGGAGTTCTTTGCTAAAGCGTCACTTAACTTTCAAGAAATCCTCCCAATAAAGAACTGCCTTCTTTTCTGCTATTGTTGCCATACGGAGCTAATGCTTGTACTAATTTTCTTATTGGCATTGACTGAAGCCACACACGGCCAGAGCCGCGGAGCGTGGCTAAGAAAATTCCCTCACCGCCAAATACCATCGACTTTAAACTGCCCGTGCTTTCTACATCAAAATCAATTTGAGATTCGAAGGCAACCACGCAGCCGGTGTCCACACGCAGCGTTTCGTTGTTAAGTGTTCGTTCAATCACCGTGCCGCCTGCATGAACGAAAGCCAACCCATCGCCTTGCAATTTTTGTAAAATAAAACCTTCGCCACCTACAAGACCAGCACCAATTTTTCGGTTGAATACAATAGAAAGTTTCGTGCCGAAAGCTGCGCATAGAAACCCATCTTTTTGCACGACCAATTCATTTGCCGGACTTTTTGATAAATCCACGGGGATGACCGTGCCTGGATAAGGCGCAGAGAAACCCACTTTCGCTTTTTTGTTTCCGCGGTTGGAGAAATGCGTCATAAACAATGACTCGCCCGTCAACAACCGACTGCCAGCCGAAAGCAACTTGTCAAACAACCCTTGACTTGGGTTCGATCCATCGCCCATTTTTGTTTCAAACTGAATGCCTTCTTCCATGAAGAGCATCGCGCCCGCTTCTGCAATCACGGTTTCTGCTGGGTCGAGTTCTATTTCTACAATTTGAATGCTCTCGCCTTTGATTTGATAGTCGATAACGTGTGAGGTTGGCATAGTTATTTTTTGGGTTAACAAAATTTTTTATGATTTTAATTTTGGCTACAAGCTTCAGGCGACAAGCCGCAAGCAATTTAGTGATTCGCCCAGCTTGAAGCTTGAGGCTCTACACATGCGCAAACGGGTAGTCTGTTTCTCTAAATCCTATAAAATGATTGAGTTGCTTTGGCTCCTCTTCTTCCAAGCAGATAGCAATGACCTCACGGATATTAGCCATCGCCTCATCTACCGTTTTTCCATACGAATGACATCCTTTAAATGACGGGCATGAAACAATGCAAATCCCGTCTTCATCTTGCTCAAGTAAAATGGGTAGATGGTATGATTTTTTCTTAGATGCTTTCATTCTTAAGATGTTTCAATTAGTGAATAATCAGCAAAATTTTTTATCTTCTGCTCTTCCAGTTTTTGGGTTCTTTTGAGGTATGGAAGACGGCCCTAATAATTACCCTAAATCCTTCTTCATCAATTGTAAAATGCACCATGTAGGGATATTTTTTTAATGGTAGACAGTGAACATTATCATATCGCAATTGGAAGAAGGGATTTTTCTCAAGTACCAAGATTTCCTTGTTTAAGGCATTTTCAAATCTTTCACCAAGCCCTGATTGTTGTTCCTCATAATAATCAATGGCATCCTGAATATCTTAAGAAGCACTATCGTCAAGAAAGATAGTATAGTCCATTAGGGCTTGACTTTATAAACGAATTGTTTTCGAGCTTCTTTCCAAGGAATCATTTTTTCTGGCTTTGAATTCCTAATCCGTTCTCTTACGATGGCCTTATGTTCTTCAGGAATCTCATTTTCCTTAGCTGTTTCAAAGCCTAGTTGTTGAACAAGTTCCATGAAAAAATTAAATTTTTTGTCTGGAATTTTAAGAGTTACTTCTTTCATATAATAAAATTATCAATAATTCTGAATTCTTCAAAAGACTCACTTTTTCTGCTTAGCCTTCTTCGTCCGCTCCTTTTCTTCTTTCTCTAATAGTTTCTTATCGTCCACATTTTTGTCCAAGAAGGAATTGATCTTTTCAATGTTCATATTGGTTTTTAATTCCCCAAACTGATCAATAGAAACCTCAAAGCCGCTGAGCTCTTTGTGCACGCGCGGCTTTCCTTGTTTTTTGCTTGACTTGCTGGTGGATAAATTTTCTTTCTTTGCCATAATTTCTAAACGGTCTTCACTTTCAGATTGTCTAATGCAAAACCGATACGTTTGGCTACCTCAGCGGCCCCAATAATTTCCATCGTCATCATCAAGTCAGGCCCTGAAGCCCCACCTGTCAACGACATGCGAAGGGCTTGTAGTATTTGGCCAGTCTTCATACCTAACTTAGTTGTAACACCTTCCAACGTAGCCTTTGCAGAATCAGATGAAAGATTTTGAACGGATTTTATTTCTTCCTTAAAGGCACTCAAGACTTTTATGGCATCATCGTTCCATTTTTTCGCTACGATTTGCTCATCAAACATTGTTGGAGCAATAAAAAATAGTTTCCCTTGTTCCCATAAATCTTGTGGAAAAGTAATGCGTTCCCTTAATGCTTGGCATATTTTCTCTGCTTTTTCTTGTGAACAAGTTATGTTTTCTTTTTCTAAATAAGTTAAAAGATAAGAAGCTAATTCTTTATCCGTTTTAGCCCGCAAGTAATGTTGATTGAACCACTGTGCTTTTTGAATATCGAATTTTGCTCCTGCCTTGCCGATCCGCTCAATGGTAAAAGCATCAATCAATTCTTGCATCGAAAAAATTTCTTTTTCTGTGCCAGGGTTCCAACCAAGAAACGCCAAGAAGTTGATCAATGCTTCTGGCAGATAGCCGCTTTCTTTAAAACCTTTTGCCAATTCGTTGGTGGCAGGGTCTGTCCAGTTGAGCGGGAAGATAGGGAAGCCCATCCGATCTGCATCGCGCTTGCTTAATTTTCCATTGCCATCGGGTTTTAACAACAGCGGCAAGTGTGCAAATTGCGGCATTTCATTTTGCCAACCGAATGACTGATAGAGCAACACATGCAGCGGTGCAGAGGGCAACCACTCTTCGCCACGGATCACGTGAGAGATTTTCATCAGGTAATCATCCACCACATTGGCCAAATGGTACGTGGGCATTCCATCAGACTTCATCAATACTTTATCATCTATCTGAGAAGAATTGACCACCACTTCTCCGCGTATCAAATCGGTCAAACGAATTTCTTGATTGACAGGCACTTTTAATCGAATCACATATTGTTCACCCGCCTCTAATTTTTTCTTTGTTTCTTCTGCTGAAAGTGTCAAAGAATTTTTCATCTGCATACGTGAGCCGCTTCCGTACTGTTGGTTCGGGTCGCCTTGAGTTTTGAGCCGCTCGCGCATCGCTTCTATTTCTTCTTCTGTATCAAAGGCGTAATAGGCATTTCTATCTTCTACTAACTTTAGTGCGTATTGCTTGTAAAGAGGTTTGCGTTCTGACTGGCGATAAGGTGCATGTGGGCCACCCTTGCCAACGCCTTCGTCTATTTGGATGCCCACCCATTCCAATGATTTTAAAATGAACTCCTCTGCGCCCGGCACATAGCGCGCTTGATCGGTGTCTTCGATGCGCAAGATCATGGTGCCGCTGAGCTTGCGAGCCAACAGGTAATTATAGAGTGCTGTACGCACCCCACCAATGTGCAGTGCGCCCGTGGGGCTGGGGGCAAATCGTACTCGAACGTCTTTCATTAAATGCAATTGTAGGGCTTAAAGTTAAGTCAAAATTTTAAAGAATGAATGTGAATGTTGGTGGTTGTTAGCGATCATTTTTATAAAATGCTTTTAGCTTGAACAACGGAAATAGCCACGAGCGAGCTCGGCCAGGGATAGGAGCGATACCCCACAGCAGTGATGGAAAGTGTGTGAGGGCGAGGAGTAAAGCGGATAGCCCGCAGGCCGCCAAAAAAAAGGACTAAAATTAGCGGATGGCGATACAAGAAATTTCCACGTTCACATCTTTGGGCAGTCGGCTCACTTCCACCGTTTCGCGGGCAGGAGGGTTTGAAGAAAAACTTTTTCCATAGACTTCGTTCACGTGTGGGAAGTTGTTCATGTCTTTTAAAAAGATGGTGCACTTCACAACATGGCTGAAATCCATGCCAGCCGATTTTAAGATTTCGTGGAGGTTCTTCATCACTTGACTGGTTTCGTCAGCAATATTGCTGGTGATGATCTGCCCCGATGATTTATCGATGGCAACTTGCCCAGAAACGAACAGCATATTGCCGGCTTGGATGGCTTGGCTATAGGGCCCGATTGGCTCGGGGGCATGGGGCGAGTAAATTACTTCTTTGGGCATCGGTGTAGGTTTGTTAGTTTTGATTTCAAATATCCGAAAAACTTCTATCTTGAGCATGAATATTTTAGTCATTGGCAACGAATTACATCTAAAGGAATGTGAAGAGAAATTTGGCGAAAGCCATCACTACACTATTGTGGCTAATCAGCAAGAGGCAAAAAAATCTTTTAGTTCAGCCGATGTAATTTTTGATTTTGTAATAGGGGAGGATCTATTGCAAATGAAAGTCTATCGAAATCAGTTGAAGGGCGTGATTTTCTTAAATACTTCTATTATTAATTTAGCCTCACTTGCGCGACAAGTGAATGATGAAATCAGCAATATTCTCTTGGGCTTTTGTGGGATGCCCACGTTTTTGAATCGAGAGTTGTTGGAAGTAAGCCTACGAGAGCAAGGTGATTTGAATGCGCTTCAAGAAATTTGTAAAAACCTAAACACAGAATTTGTGGTAGTGGATGACCGCGTTGGCTTGGTTACTCCGCGAGTCATTTGCATGATCATCAACGAAGCATATTACACTGTGCAAGAAGGTACTGCCACTCGAGAGGACATTGATATTGCCATGAAGCTTGGTACGAATTACCCTTATGGGCCATTTGAGTGGTGCGAGAAGATCGGGATTCAATCAGTTTATAAATTGCTGGAGGCGATGTATGAGGATACGAAAGATGAACGGTATAAGATATGTCCGTTGTTGAAGGAGGAATGCCTAGCTCAATAAATGTTGTTCTGCCCATTCTAATCCATTTGGTAATTCTTCCGAATTAAACTCCAAATGAATTACCCTTCTGTGTTTTTGACTAGTGGCTTTGGAGGAGGCATCGTTTCCACGGTTAGATGGTTGAATAATTTACAAACAAATAATTATGAAAATTGTAAAACTCGATGGCCGTAAAATTGCTGAATCTTTTCATGAATATTTTGCAACGGAATTGGATTCCCCGATTTCTATGGTGGTGGCATGGATGCGTGGATTGATTGCATGACCTATTTAGACGAGCCAACCGCAGGAATGTCCACGAAGATATTTGTGCAGCCAGGTGAATCCATAGTGTTTCACATTAGTAGTGTCAGGTTTTTAAAATAAACAAATTCAGAAGACTACAACAATTTAATTGAATGTAGTGCCTTCGTCAATTACAGACGAGTAGAAGCAGGAGGTGCCCCGCTAATCTTTTTATCATTTTTTAATAGCCAATACGAATGAATCTTTCAGGAAACGAACTTATAACCATCGGCTTCACCGAAGGCAAAGCCCTTGGCATCGCTCTATCAATAGTAGAGAATAAACTAAATCACCTTTCAAAAGAAGAACAACTGACTTTGTTGGCAGAAGTAGTAAAGCAACCCCCTGCTTTTGAAAACGACCCCATTCTTTCACTACTCGTGAAAGAGTTGACCAAACCAGCGAGCGATGTGATTGAGTTGAACGAGCAATCACTTCCTTATGCTATCTACGGTGCAGAAGCAATCGAAGAAGGTGCATTGAAGCAAATGCAAATTGCCATGAAGTTGCCTGTTACAGTAGCGGGTGCTTTGATGCCCGATGCGCACCAAGGTTATGGCTTGCCCATCGGTGGTGTGTTGGCTGCGCGCAATGCCGTGATCCCTTATGGAGTAGGTGTGGACATTGGCTGCCGTATGTGCATGACCATTTATGATTTGCCCACAACCCTGTTGGAATACAAAAAAGAAGACCTGAAAAAAATGTTGATGAACAACACGCAATTTGGGCAGGGCACTTTTAAGAAACCAAAAGACCACGAAATATTTGAGCGCAGCGAATTTAAAGAATTGAGCATTGTGCGCGAGATGAAAGACCGCGCGTGGAAACAAATCGGTACATCAGGTGGAGGAAATCATTTTGTGGAGTTTGGTGTGGTAGAAATTCAAAACGAGATCAACGAATACAACCTTGCACAAGGCGAGTACGTGGCGGTGCTTTCGCATTCCGGCTCGCGTGGATTGGGCGCGAACATTGCGCGGCACTACACGCACATTGCGATGGACGTTTGCAAACTTCCACAAGAAGCAAAGCATTTGGCTTGGCTCGATCTCACTACCGAGGTTGGGCAAGAATATTGGCTCGCCATGAACTTGGCTGGCGACTATGCTTCGGCTTGTCATCATCAAATACATGAACGCATGGCCATTGGCTTGCGCGAGACTCCCTTGGCCATGATTGAAAACCACCACAACTTTGCGTGGAAAGAAAAAGATGTACAAGGCAATGAGATGATTGTTCACCGCAAAGGCGCAACCCCTGCTGGTGCGGGCGTACTCGGCATTATCCCCGGCTCAATGGCCACGCCTGGTTTTATTGTGCGTGGCAAAGGATTGGCTGCTTCCATCAATTCAGCTTCGCACGGTGCAGGGCGATTGATGTCTCGCACCAAAGCGAAAGAAACTATTTTGCCTGGCCACGTAAATAAATTTTTAAAACAAGCAGGCGTAGAATTGATTGGCTCTGGTTTGGATGAAGCACCCATGGCCTATAAAAACATTCATCAAGTGATGGCCTTTCAAAAAGACTTGGTGGAAGTGCTTGGTTCTTTTATGCCCAAGATTGTGAGAATGTGTGGGGATGAGAAGTTTCAGGAGGTGGATTGAGTTACCAAACCTATTTGAAAGAAAATGAAACTGGAAAATAATTGGCTTTCTAAAAACGGAGAAAACTTGGAGAAGGAAGTCTGGCCGAAGATTAACTTTGATAGCCATTTAATTAAAAGAACAAGTCAGCTAAGAAAGATTCCATTGAATGAATTTAGCGTGGAGGACATGAGAATATTGATAGGTCAGAATTTTAGCCTTGATTATCTTATTCCCTTGGCTATTGAGAAACTGAAGGAAAATATTTTTGCTGAAGGCGATCTTTACGCTGGAGATTTATTGGAAGCTGTTGCTAAATGCAATCCTGAATTCTGGAAAGCCAACTTAAATTATAAAAGAGAGATGAAAGCCTTGATTCTTTAAAACCTTGATCGCATAATAGCAGAAGGCATTAAGGTGGATAGATTCTCTTTGAATTAATAGTTCAAATAAAAAAAACATCCAGGGGCGCGGGCTTTAACCGTGATCTTCTTGACTGTAACGTCAAGACGCATTTGTCAACTCTCATCGGAGCTATGCTATCCTGCCTGGATGTCGGCTTGATATGTTTCTGAAAAATGCGATAACATTTTTCCCTCCCATATCTTGCCATTGGTAGATCCCCCACGATTCGAACGTGGATCTCGTGATTTTCAGTCACTCGCCTTGACCAACTCGGCCATGAATCTATTTAAAATAACTTGTGATGCGGAAGGCTTTAACTTCGATCTATCTGACGTTTGCAATCAGATCGCATTTGTCTGCAACTATGCTATCACATCACCGGCTAAGTCATTATAACTTACCTTTGTTCGCTCATCCGGTAACGATCCGAATTCCCCAGATTAAAAATCTAGCGCATCACCATTTATGCTTTGACCGATTGCATTTTCTCTACTCACTTTATTTTACTTTGTCGAGGCGGCTGGATTCGAACCAACGTGCAACCAGCTACGATTTCAACACGGGATAAGCGTGAGTCGATACACCTCGTTTTATTTGGGCAATACAATTCACGTCATTGATTTTTTTCAATGCAGCGTATTGAATTGCTCAACACTGTAAAACAAAAAACCCCAGACAAGTTGCCCGGGGTTTTTTATGATTGATATAATGTAGTATCTATTTCATAGTAGTTTCCGAGCAATATACATCCAATTCAAAGCGTATGCCTTGATAAGTACTGGGGAGTGATAGATGCTTGCTCGTTTTCATTTTGTGTTCACAAAGGTAACGCAAGTTTTTTGTGTAATGCAAGTGAATCTTTAAAATCTTAACTTTAAAATTAATTTTAACGAATAAACATGAACTGCGCAAAAAGACTGCACAGTTATAATTCACTTTTGAATCTTTAAAATGTACTATGGATTCAATAATTAAGGATAAGCTGAAGGAAATGGAGCAAGCTTACAATGTTAAGATTCTCTATGCCTGCGAATCAGGCAGTCGTGCATGGGGTTTTGCATCACCTGATAGCGACTACGATATACGTTTTATATATGTCCACCCCAAAGAATATTATCTGAGTGTGGATGAGCAGCGAGATGTTATTGAGTTGCCTATTAATGACCTTCTTGATATTAACGGATGGGGGTTGCGCAAGGCACTTCGGCTTTTTAGAAAATCAAACGGACCACTTTACGAATGGCTGCAATCTCCTATTGTTTATAATCAGGATAATGAGTTTGCAAATGACATAAAGAATCTAATGCCCAGCTACTTTTCTCCAAGAGCAACTATGCACCATTATTTAAGCATGGCCAAATCTGTTTTTGAAAATGATTTAGTAGGAGTGGAGGTGCGACTAAAGAAATACTTCTATGTATTAAGGCCGATATTGGCTTGCCGTTGGATAGCCGATAGGAGGGAGTACCACCAATGGAGTTTGGTAAACTAAGGATTTTACTTAAGAGTGACTTAAATAAAACGGTAGACGAACTTCTCAAGCAAAAGGCTATCGTAGATGAAAAATATTTGATGAACCCCATTGAGCAGCTTCATGCATTTATAAGGGAGGAAATTGCCTATTGCGAAAAAGCAGTTCCTGCATTGGTATCTTCAGATGCCGATTCGGAAATGTTGAATAATTTATTCAGAAAATATTTGAAATGACCCTTCAGGATTTAAATGGAGATAATAAGCATTTGCTCTTAAAGTGCATCAGCGGTAGCCAAGCTTATGGCTTAGCATTACCACATTCTGATACAGATATCAAAGGCGTATTCGTTTTGCCAAGGAATGAATTCTATGGCCTTCGATACATTGATCAGGTAAACAATGAGACGAACGATGAAATGTTTTATGAAGTCAAGAAGTTCTTTGACCTTCTGCTAAAGAATAATCCTAATCTTCTGGAATTGCTGAATACACCAGATGATTGTGTGATTTATAAACATCCTTTGATGTTTAACATAAAATCGGAAATGTTTCTCTCAAGACTTTGTGCCCAGACCTTTGGTCAATATGCCTACGCACAGATAAAGAAGGCAAGAGGTCTCAACAAAAAAATACTCAATCCACTTGATAAGAAACGTAAAACCATACTCGATTTTTGCTACGTGGTGCAAGGACATAGTTCAATTCAGTCCATCCAGTGGCTACAAGGAAAGAACTTTGACCAAAAAGACTGTGGCCTTGTTGGGATAGATCATATGCGAGACACATATGCCTTGTTCCACTCATCTCAAACCAATGAAAGTGTCAGATTTAATGGTATCTATTCTGGAGATACAGCCGATGATGTTTCGTTAACCTCTATTCCAAAAGGAATTGAATCGCTGGCCATTCTTAGTTTCAACAAAGATGGTTATTCGAAATATTGCAAAGACTACAAATTATATTGGGAATGGGTTGAACAAAGAAACGAAGAACGTTATGAAAACACGGTAAGTCATGGAAAAAACTATGACTCCAAAAATATGATGCATGTATTTAGGCTGCTCAACATGGCTGAAGAAATTGCACGATTCAAGCAAGTCAATGTAAGGCGGACTGAAAGAGATTACCTATTAAAAATCAGGGCTGGAGAATTTGAGTATCAGGATTTGTTGAATAAAGCAGAAGAGAAAATTCAATTGATTGAAGAGTTGTTTGAAAAATCAGACCTTCCAGATTCACCCAGCTTAAAAACAGGAGATGAGATTTTGATAAGTACACGGGAATATTTTTACAACGGAGATTAGAGGAAATGCTACGAATACGTCCCTACTCCACCGTAACACTCTTCGCCAAATTCCTTGGCTGATCTACATTGCATCCCCGCATCACTGCAATGTGATAGGAGAGAAGCTGAAGAGGAATTACAGACACCAACGGCATCAATGGCTCTAATGTAGCCGGTACTTCAATCACAAACTCTGACATTTTCGGAATCTGTGTATCGCCTTCTGTTACAATAGAAATCACACGGCCTTTGCGCGCTTTTACTTCTTGAATGTTGGAAACTACTTTTTCGTAAGAGCTATCTTTGGTAGCGATAAAAACCACGGGCATCTCTTCATCGATCAGGGCTATGGGGCCATGCTTCATTTCTGCGGCCGGGTAGCCTTCGGCATGGATGTAGGAAATCTCTTTCAGTTTTAATGCGCCCTCTAACGCAACGGGAAAATTATACCCACGACCCAAGTACAAAAAGTTTGGGACGTTTTTAAATTCTTCTGCGATAGTTTGGATCTGGCTATTGAGTTTCAATACTTTTTCAACTTTTGCTGGGATGTTCTCCATCTCTACCAACATCTCATGGAATTTTTGCTCAGTAATCGTTCCTTTTTTCTGCGCTACAATCAGCGCAATCATATTCAATACGGTGAGCTGCGCGGTGAATGCTTTTGTGCTGGCCACTCCAATCTCTGGCCCTGCGTGTGTGTAAGCACCTGCGTGTGTGGCGCGGGGGATGGATGAACCGACCACATTACAAACTCCAAAAATGACGGCACCTTTTGATTTAGCTAATTCAATAGCAGCCAATGTATCTGCTGTTTCCCCTGATTGCGAAATAGCGATCACTACATCGCCTTCGCGGATGACGGGATTTCTGTAACGGAACTCCGAAGCGTATTCTACCTCTACAGGGATGCGACAAAACTCTTCAAAGAAATATTCTGCCACCAAGCCCGCATGCCATGAAGTGCCACAAGCCACAATCAAAATACGATCGGCATTGACAAGCTTGTTCTGATATTCGCGTAAGCCACCTAAAATCAATCGACCAGAGTCAGAATCCAATCTACCTCTCATACAGTCTTTGATGGAACGAGATTGCTCAAAGATTTCTTTGATCATAAAATGATCGTACCCACCTTTCTCAATGGCTTCCAATTCTAAATCCACCGTTTGCACATAGGGTGTAAGCGGAAGATTAGCCGTGTTTTTGATAGTTAACTTTCCATCGTTCACGATGGCAATCTCTTGATCGTTGAGATAGACAACTTCGTTCGTATATTCAATGATAGGCGTGGCATCGGAAGCCATAAAAAATTCACCCTTCCCAACACCCACCACCAGCGGACTTCCTTTGCGTGCTGCAATGAGTAGAGTAGGATTTTCCAATGACATTACCACAATCGCGTAAGCGCCAACCACTTTGGTTAGTGCCAGTCGTACAGCTTCATCCAATTCGCAGCCTTCTTTTTCTTTGATGTCTTCAATGAAGTGGATAAAAACTTCAGTGTCCGTCTCGCTCAAGAAGCGGTGTCCTTTTCTTAGAAGATCTTGCTTTAGCGAATGATAATTTTCGATGATGCCGTTGTGGATGATTGCCAATTTTTTTGTGGCAGAATAATGCGGGTGCGCATTCTCATCGTTTGGCTCACCGTGGGTAGCCCACCGAGTGTGCCCCATGCCGATCGTACTAGAGAGATTTTGCCCTTTGATGAAAGCCTCTAGCTCCGTTACTTTCCCCTTTTTTTTATAAACGTTCAGGCTTTTGTTTAGCAGTGCAATGCCTGCACTGTCATAGCCGCGGTATTCCAATCTTTTCAAACCTTTGATTATAATATCACTCGCTTGACGGTGACCAACGTAAGCAACTATTCCGCACATATTTTATATTAACAAGATTTATGAAATCAAAAGGCTAATTTAAACTATTCCTTAAAATTAAATTAAAAAAAGTCAGGCTGATTTTCAACCTGACTTTTAAGTCGTTTTTATGACAAAGAGATTAACTAACCTACCAATTCAGTGTATAGATTAAAAAATGATTCTGAATGATCATCGTCTTTCGCATAGCTCTCAATTTTTTTCTTCTCCAATTTCTTTACCAAACCTTCCAATTTTTTATTGTCGCCTGCAATGTTCACCACATCCGCAAACTCGGCTCCCAATTTAATGAACCCTTCGTAGTCGGCAGTCTTCAAGTGACCGAGCATATTGTCTTCAATATCTATCATACGCACTTTGCCCATCAAATCACCTTTGAATTTGTGCGTGAAGGGGTTGTTGTAAATAGTAAATACTGACTTCGTATTCTTGAACAAAGGATCTTTTTTGTAAGTGGTTTTCAAGTACAATGGGATGAAACTGGTAATCCAATCGTTACAATGAACGATGTCTGGTGACCAGCCTAGTTTGCGTACAGTCTCGATCACGCCCTTGCAAAAGAAAATAGCCCGCTCATCATTGTCCTCAAAGAATTTATTTTCCTTATCGTGGAAAACAGATTTGCGGTGGAAATAATCTTCGTTATCGATAAAGTATACTTGCAGCTTGGCATTGGGGATGGATGCTACCTTAATGATCAAAGGTTTTTCCTCATCGCCCACGGCAATGTTGATACCCGAAAGCCTTACTACTTCATGCAATCTGTTTTTACGTTCGTTGATCAGGCCAAAGCGGGGCACTAAAATTCTGATCTCCATTCCTCTTTCTTGCATTGCTTGCGGGAGCTTTCTGACAAAATCAGACACCTCTGTGGTTTGGAGAAATGGGTTGATCTCACTAGCGACATATAGAATGCGGATTTTTGACATAATACTTGGATTTAGAAAAAGATATAGAGAACCGAGGCGCAAAAGTACGCAAAATTCACCCCTTATTCAACTAAACTTAACTTATAAGGCCTATCTTTGCGACCCTTTTAAACAGCCCAGAAATGGAGATTTTCGAGGAAATTAAAGCGTTAAAGGCCTTTTTGGGTGCTCGAAGGGATAAACATCTTTCCATTGGCTTAGTGCCTACGATGGGCGCATTGCACGATGGTCACCTAGAATTGATCAAGTCCTCCAAAGCAGAAAATCAGGTTACTGTTTGCAGCATCTATGTCAATCCTGCCCAATTCAATAATCCTTCTGACTTACAAAAATACCCGCGAACCATTGAGCGCGATAGTGAGTTGCTACAAAAGGCTGGCTGCGATGTGATCTTTGCTCCTAGCAACCAAGAGATGTATTCGCAAAATAGTACGCTTTTGTTTGATTTTGGTTCGCTGGATAAGGTATTGGAAGGGAAGTTTAGACCTGGGCATTTTAGTGGAGTAGCCTTGGTGGTTTCTAAGTTGTTCAATATTGTGCAGCCCAATCGCGCTTATTTTGGGCAAAAAGATTTTCAACAATTTAAAATCATTTCTAAAGTAGTAGAAGAATTGTTGTTTGATTTAAAACTGTCATCTGTGCCAATAGTGAGAGAGCAAAGTGGTCTGGCGATGTCGTCAAGGAATCAACGACTTAGTATCGAAGAAAAAACAAAGGCAACTATTTTTTATCAATCATTGATAAGGGCAAAATATTTGCTGTTGAATGGAGATTCAATAGGAAAGGTGAGAAATGAAGTAGAAAAAAAATGTCAATCGATAACGGGCGTCCGGTTAGAATATCTTGAACTGGCAGATACCGAAAACTTAAACCCTACAGAAACCGTTTCAAACAAAAGCATTTTGTTGATTGCTGGGTATGTGGGCGAAGTGAGGTTGATCGATAACTTATTACTTGATTAATAGTTTCAAGCCGTAAGCTTCATACTATATGCCTGTGCTTGTAGCGTGAAGCTTGCGGCCTTCACTAATAGTGATTGAAGAAGTAAGTAAAATAACGCAAAAAATATTCGTATACATTCGTGAATTCGTGGCAAATATTATTTAACAAGAATGAGAATAGATGTTTTAAAATCAAAGATACACCGTGTAAAAGTCACGCAGGCCGAATTGCACTATGTGGGCAGCATTACCATTGATGAAGCATTGATGGATGCCGCCAACTTAATTGAAGGTGAGAAGGTGCAGATCGTGAACATAAACAATGGCGAGCGCCTGGAAACGTACGTGATCACAGGCGAGCGCAACAGCGGCACGGTTTGCCTCAACGGCCCGGCAGCCCGCAAGGCACAGGTGGGCGATATTGTAATTGTTATATCTTACGCATCCATGGAGATGGAAGAAGCAAAGAAATTCAAACCCACGCTGGTATTCCCCGATCCTGAAAACAAATTGTGATTACAAGGTATAACCATATAGGGGCTTTTGGTAAGACAAAAACGCATGCACAGGGCATAATACAATCTATTGCCAAGGACGCCTTTTATGAAAGGAACACATTATCGAGAAAAGCTATTGAAGAAAACAACTTAATAAGCCAACAAGAAGCCAAGGCTTATTTTGTCAAAAAGCATAGCAACAAAAAAACCTTGACGATTTTAAAATATTAACCCAACCGACATTGTCTCCAAAAATAAAATCCATCCTGCAATATCTAGGCATGATAGTGCTAACAGCGGGTCTATTGTGGCTTTCCTTACGTGGGTTAACCGTTGGAGAGGGAGAGAACAAAACCGACTTTCTCTGGAAGGCCTGGCGAAATTCCAACAAGGGATATTTATTATTAATGGCTTTCACGGCCATCATCAGTCACGTGATTCGTGCCGAGCGTTGGCGGATGCTTTTGGTGCCATCTGGCAACAAAGTAAGCTTGGGCAATAGTTTTCTCTCTCTTATGATTGGTTATTTGGTAAACTTGGCCGTACCGCGCGGTGGTGAAGTATCTCGCTGCTACAATCTTTACAAATTGGAGAAGACACCTGTAGAAGTTTCTTTTGGTACAGTAGTAGTAGAGCGGATGGTGGATGTGATTTGCCTTTTGGCATTGATTGCCTTTTCTTTTTTTGCAGAGTGGGAGAAGCTGAAGAAATTTATGGGCACACTAAATTTTTCATCGGGCGAAGGATTCTCCATTCCGCCTTGGGTGTTCTTGGTTTTGTTGGCGGGAATCGGTTTTCTGATCGGTATTTATCTACTGCGCAAGAATGAAAAATTCCTGAAAATCATTCAGGGTTTTAAAGAAGGATTGCTCTCCATATTTAAGCTAAAGAACAAGGGGCTTTTTATTTTTTATTCATTGGGTATTTGGGTGTTGTATTTTGTCATGACTTACTTTGTGATCAAGGCATTTCCAGAAACGGAAAAGCTTGGCTTTAGCGCGGTACTCACCTTGTTTGCGATTGGCTCAATAGCAATGGCTGCACCACTTCCTGGCGGAGCTGGTTCTTACCATACGTTGGTGCCATTGGGCTTAGTAATGTTGTACAATTTGCAGAAGGCGGATGCCATTGCGTTTGTATTTATTTTTCATGGGTGGCAAACTGCCCTAATGATTTTGACTGGAGTTGTATCTTTGATTGTTAGTTATTGGATTATACGATGGAGAAAACCGCAGGAAAAATAAAATTGTTGGAAGAAGCGAAGGTGCTTGTGAAATCGTGGCAAGCCAAAAGTGAAAAAGTGGTGTTCACCAATGGCTGTTTTGATTTGCTCCACCTTGGTCATGTGGATTATTTGGAGAAGGCGAGAAACTTGGGAGATAGATTGGTAATCGGTTTAAATACGGATGATTCTGTCAGCCGATTTAAAGGACCAGAAAGACCGCTGCAAGATCAAACCTCAAGGGCGAGAATATTGGCAGCCCTGCAATTTGTTGACGCAGTTGTTTTTTTTAATGAAGACACCCCATTAAATTTGATTTCAGAGCTTCTCCCCAACGTACTTGTTAAAGGAAGTGACTATTTGGCAGAAAACATCGTTGGCGCAGATGTTGTTAAAAAAGCAGGAGGGAAAGTGGAGACCATTGACTTTGTGCCAGGCTACTCCACTACCCGGATTGTAGAAAAAATTAAACGAACTTAAAATTTAAAAACTATGGGATTCGGTGCATTGATTATTGGTGGGTTCTTCATGTTAATTGGCTGGCTAGTGAGCTCACGCCTGAAGAGCAAGTTCAAACAGTATTCGCAAGTCCATTTGACAAAAGATTTGACAGGTGCAGAAATCGCTCGATTGATGCTAGCTGACAATAAAATTAGCGATGTGCAAGTCACTTGCGTAGAAGGTCAGTTAACGGATCATTACAATCCAGCAACTAAAACGGTTAATCTCAGTCAAGAAGTTTTCCATGGCCGCAATGCTGCCGCTACTGCTGTGGCATCCCACGAATGTGGACATGCGGTACAGCATGCAACAGCCTACAGTATGCTTCAGTTTAGATCAGCGATGGTGCCAGTACAAAATGTTACGGCTTCCGTACTTAATTTTTTAACAATGGCATTGATGTTTGGTTCCATCTTCGCCTCTAGCATATTGCCTTGGAAAATGGCCTTGTTAGTGATCATCGCTTGCTATGCGGTATTCGCTTTGTTTGCACTAGTTACTTTGCCTGTGGAATTTGATGCAAGTCGCAGAGCATTGGCTTGGGTAAAAACAAGAAACATTGTTACTACGGGAGAATATGACATGGCACAAGATGCGTTGAAATGGGCTGCTATGACTTATGTGGTTGCTGCCATTGGAGCGGTTACAACTTTAGCATATTATGTGATGTCGTATTTGGGTATGGATCGTGATTAAATTCATTTAAAAATATTGAAAAGGCTGCGCATTTTGCGTGGCCTTTTTTGTTTGATACCCTCTAGTTGTTAGAATTTATTAGAATCTATCTAACTCTAAAATGATTTTTTTTCTGAATCGAAATCAAGAGTTAATATTTGCTTAATAATAGCTTAGGAGCATTTGCTATATTTACCCTAAGCATGCAGGAGCCTACACTTAGTCATTCTATTCCACCCACGGGTAACAGCCAGTGGAAAATATACCTTCGTAATACCATCTATATTTTAGCTGCGCTGGTGGTTTTTCTTTTTTCGCTGGATTTGATGATTGCCTCGTTGCAGCAGTTGGGTAGCGTAGCAACCGAAACGATTTTATTGGCAACTTCTAACCCCTTCACGGGTTTGTTCATTGGGCTACTGGTAACGGCCATTATTCAAAGCAGCTCTGCTACTACGTCTATGGTGGTGGCGTTGGTTGCTTCTGGCTCTATCACGTTGCCAGCCGCAGTACCGATTATTATGGGGGCCAACATTGGCACGACCATCACCAGCACCATTGTTTCGCTGGGGTTTATCACCAAGAAAAAAGAATTTAGAAGAGCGGTGGCTGCTGGCACGTACCACGATTTTTTCAACATCCTCACTACAGTGATTTTGTTTCCATTGGAGTATTATTTTGGATTCCTGTCGGGGATGGCACGCAACATAGCCACGAAATTTTTTCACGAACCGACAGGCAAGGTGGCCATTGATTTTTCTTTTTTAGGTGGACGGTTTGAAACCATCATAAACCTTTTAAAAGATACCATCAACAACGGTTTCATTTTAGGAATACTTTCGATTGTCTTATTGTTTGGCTCAATCCTTTTTTTTAGAAAGGTGATCACACACGTGTTGGGGTTTGGTTCTCAAGAAAAATTTCAAAAATTCTTTTTCAAGAGCACGATCAAATCTTTTGGTTGGGGCTTGCTGACCACGGCAGCGATTCGGTCTAGCACCGTTACTACTTCGCTAGTCGTGCCGTTGGTGGCTAAGAAAGTGGTGAAACTAAAATCGGCTGTGCCATTTATTTTGGGTGCAAACATTGGCACCACCATCACTGCATTTTTGGCGGCCACGTTTAATTCTAACGCGGCCATCAGCATTGCCATCGCCCATTTCCTTTTCAACTTTATTGGAGTGTTGATCTTTTTACCAATTCCATTTGTAAAAGATTTGCCACTGAAGTTGGCGAATGGCTTGGGGCGGTTGACGTTGAAATACAGATTGGTTGGGTTCTCTTACTTGCTGTTCACGTTCTTCTTCATTCCGTTCCTGCTCATTTATTTGAGTAAGAGCGTGATTGGATTGCAGGAAGCCACCTATGAGCGTGAAGTAGCGGGCAGTGCGAAAACCACGTATACATTGATTATCAAAAAAATTATTGGCAATCAATTGAATGGCTGGGCCTCGGCCGGAAATGAAAAAGAAATGGAGGGGGCGATAAAGGTGGCCTCGGTTTACAGAAAGAAAAATTTGCTCATCATCAATAACGAGTTGTTTGAGTTGAACAAAGAAGGTTTTTGTCGTGATGGGGAAGATGAAAAGGGGAAATACAAAATGTGCATCCAAGAAATTTTGTCATCGCTGAAATTGAGCCCAAGCCTTTCGGCTGATTCTATTTATGTTTTTGAAAAGCAGTTTTACCAACCCGAGATGGTTGACTCGATCAGTACGCGATTGTTTGTGAGTGCCAAGATGAATTTGTTGGTGAAAAAAGAAGTAAGGGACAAGCGGGGAAACATCATTGGGCTGGAGCAGTTGGTTGCGTTGAAGAGGAAGTAAATCCATTTGAAATGCACCCCCTAGTTTTCTACTCAAGACTTAAAAAGTTATCTTTACACTATGCAAAACAGTCCTGAATTGAAGGCTTTGATTCGTAAAAATGCGCACTTGTTCTGGTACTCCAAGGACAGTGAAAAGGAAAACCTGCCCCTACCTGTGGTGCTTGAGTTCTTTATCAATTATGCCAATCAGGAAGATATAAAAGAACTGTTCAAGATTGTGGGAATAAAAAATGCAGCATCGGTTTTTTATGAGCAACTAAATAAATCTGTTCGGGTGGCGAACAATTATGAACCCGTTTCCAGAAATTACTTCAGCCTCTATTTCAAAAAATATGCACCTTGAAATATTAAGCCAAGAACAGGCTGATCTGTTAGGCTTCATAAAGAAATACACCAAATCGTATTATCTCGTTGGCGGTACAGCCATAGCCTTGCACGTTGGCCACCGCAAGTCAGTGGATTATGATTTATTTACTGACGGGAAAGTAAACGCGTTATCCATAAAAAAACAGGTGTCCACTTCTGGATTTCATTACAGTACTATCAATCAAAGAGGTGATCAGATTCACTTTTTGATCAACGGGGTGAAGCTTACATTTTTCCAATTTCCATTTGCCATTCCTGCATCGCTTTACCATGAACGTTATTTTAGAATCCCCGATTTACTTACACTGGCGGCCATGAAGGCATTTGCATTGGGAGGCCGAGGGAAATGGAAAGACTATGTGGATTTGTATTATCTGATAAAGTTTCATTTCTCCCCAAAAGAAATAGGCGATAAGGCAAAGGAATTATTCAGCGATGTTTTCAGTCCAGTATTATTCTACAAGCAGTTATGTTACTTTGATGATATTAGCTTTGAAGAACAAGTGGAGTTTATGCCTGGGTTTGAAGTAAGCGAAGAAGAGGTAAAGCAATTTCTAATTGATGCAGCACTGACTGGTTTTTGATCTGCACGAATCAAAAGCAAATAAACCCGTTTGAAATTATATCTTGCTGGTAGAGGTGAGCTTTGTGCTGGCGTGCGTGAGCGATAGGAGCGGAAAGCCCACAGCGAGGAACGAGCGAGGACTTGCAGCGATAGCGCGACCCGAACGCGGGAGGGAATTGAGCGGGAGCGGTGAGGGGCACGCCCAAAAGATTTCAATCAGTATTTCAATCAACTATTTTGTTTTAGAAAATCATAAAAATCAGTGCATATTTGCGAGGTTTTAGCCCCCACAAATTTTCTATGAAGTACAAACGCATCGTTCTTAAGCTCAGCGGAGAAGCCCTGATGGGTTCTAAAACCAGCAACATCGACCCTGCTGTGTTGGAACAATACTCAGAAGAAATTAAAGCACTGCACGACCAAGGGGTGCAGATTGCCATTGTGATCGGGGGCGGAAATATTTTTCGGGGGGGGCAAGCCGAGGCGTTGGGCATAGACCGTGTGCAGGGCGACTACATGGGCATGTTGGCAACGGTGATCAACGCGATGGCGCTGCAAAGTGCGCTGGAGCGGCACGGAATGTACACGAGATTGTTGGCCGGTATAAAAATGGAACAGGTGTGTGAGCCCTTCATCAGGCGCAGGGCGATGCGGCACTTAGAAAAAAATAGGATCGTGATTTTTGGCGCGGGCATAGGCAATCCGTATTTCACTACGGACTCTACGGCCAGCCTTCGCGCCATTGAAATAAAAGCAGATGTGGTGTTGAAAGGCACTCGCGTGGATGGCGTTTATACCAAAGACCCAGAGAAATTCCCAGATGCGGTGCGCTACAAAACGCTTTCGTTCCAAGAGGCATACGAAAAAAACCTGAACATCATGGACATGACGGCCTTCACGTTGTGCCAAGAAAACAAATTGCCGATCATTGTTTTTGATATGAACAAGAAGGGGAATTTGTTGAAGATTGCCAGAGGAGAAGAGGCAGGGACTTTGATTTCGTAGGGACGCAATATTTGATTTCGTAGGGACGCAAAATTTGATTTCGTAGGGACGCAAAATTTTGCGTCCCTACGAACCATAAATAATAATTGAAATTTGATAATTGATTATGGAAGAAATTGAAATGTATTTAGACGAGGCCAAAGACCAGATGAGCAAGGCGCTTGCTCACGTATCGCTGGAGCTATCTAAAATCAGAGCGGGCAAGGCTAACCCATCTATGTTGGATGGCATCATGGTTTCTTACTATGGCGCAATGACTCCACTGAACCAAGTGGCCTCTATGACCACGCCCGATGCGCGCACTATTTTTATCAGGCCGTGGGAGAAGGGGTTGATACAAGAAATTGAAAAATCAATCACCAACGCAAACCTAGGGCTCACACCTCAAAACGATGGGCAGCAGATCATCATCAACATACCGATGCTGACGGAAGAAAGACGTAGGCAATTGGTGAAGCAAGTGAGCCATGAGTGCGAGCAGGGCAAGGTTAGCATCCGCAGCATAAGAAAAGAGACGAACGAGAGCTTGAAGAAAATAAAAGGTGTTTCGGAAGATGATGTGAAAAATGGGGAAGACCAGGTGCAGAAATTAACCGATGAGTCTATTTTGAAAGTAGATGCTCAATTGAAAAAGAAAGAGGCGGAGATTATGACGGTGTAGGAAATCGGAAGGCTTTTCAAAAAATAGGGACGCAAAATTTGCGTTCCTATTTTTTTTGCATGTAGATCCGCCAAAACCAAATTTTGAAAAGCGGATCGCTGAATTCAGGCTTGCTGTTATTGATGTCTATTACTTCTTTTTCGATCAGTGCCTCTTTCACTCGTTTAATAGTGCTCGATGAACCTAGATTGAATTCGCGTAACACTTCATTGGAACTAAATTTTTCGGCTCCACTGCAAAGGGCTTTTAAAAAATTTACCTGCATATTGCTTAGCAAATCCACTTCGCGTTGATACAAAATGGTCATTTGCCGAAGGAGCTGGACAACGGCATTTTCAATATCTGGCTGGCTAGCAGATTTGCCACACACATCCCATACCTCCTGCGCTAGTTGTTGCACATGGTAAGGGTGATTTTCCATGAGCGAAGCGATTTGCCCTGCCAATTCTGGGCTTATCTTTTTTCCTGTTTTTTTAAATCGATAAACGATGTAAGGTATCCAATGCTTGACTTCTATTTTTTCGAGGAACATAAAACTGCCGAAGCGATAAAATGGCATGGAGACATTTCCGAAAATATCCATCAGCATATGTTTTTTGCTACCATACAAGCAATAGGAAGCAGACTTATGCCTTTGCCAGTGCGCCCGAAGTTTTTTTTGAAAAGCCAAGGTGCTCTCAAAGTAGCCGATACTCTGAAACTCATCGATACAGACTACTATCTTGATTTTTTTTGCCTTGGCAATATTTTCTGCCAAATCCAACACCTCGTCTGGATTGCGTTGCAAGTCTTTGACCGAGAAGCTAAGCGTAAATTCTTGCTGTTGATCTGGGCTGATGCCGATGGATGGAATTAACCTTCTGAAGAATTTTTTTACAGTCTGTACCCGATCTTCCATTTTGGAGGAAGTAGCTTTGATGATTTGCTGTGCCATCAAGCCATAAAATTCATTCTCGCTTCTGGTATTGAACAAATCAATGTAACAGAAGCGAATGGCTTTATCCTTTTCTTGCGTTCGCAGGGCGGTCATTTCCACTAGCGATGATTTTCCCCAACGCCTAGCAGAAATAAGTGTGGTATTAATGCCTAGCAGAAAATTAGAAGAAAGCTTTTGCAACTCAACCGTGCGGTTACAAAAATGTTCCTTTCCTGCCAATGTGCCAAAATTAAAAGGGAGATTGCTCATAGGTGATAATTTGTAACACGAATGTATGTAACAATGTTGTTACATACAAATGTGTTACAAATTAGTAGTAGGGTTTGGGAGTGGGATTTTGGTTTTTAAACCAGTTAATCTGTTACTTCACATTATCTACCAACCCACCCGTCAACCTTACCAAATCAATCCTACTTGCAAGGCCATCAAAAATGGCGGAGAATTTTTCGAGGGCGGAACTTTGATAATTTTCTTGCACAATACGTAGGTCGATGGCACTCAACGCACCGTTTTTATATCGCTCGTTGGCCAATGATAAGTTGAGTTCTGCTGCTTGTAATTTGGTTTGGGCAATTAATACTAATTGCTTGCGCAGATTGTAGAGATCGTAACTTGCCAACAAACTATTTTCAAGTGAGAGTTTCAATTGATCGGTGGTGAGCTTGGCAATCTTTTCTTGGATTTGTGCATTGTCAATCGTTCTGCGCAACTGGCCGCCATTAAAAAGTGTGAAGCGGAGGGAAAGATTTGCATAGCCTCCGTACGAATTACCTGTAATTGTTTGCGAGGTCAATGCTGTTTCGTTCACAGTTTGATAAACGGGTTGTGTTGCGTCTCGATTAAGATAGCCCACAGTATTTTCAATTTGGTTGCCTGTATTGGAGCGGAAGTTAGCGTTGAGTTGGTCTAAACTTCCTGTGCCACCTAAGTTCAACAACACTGCAGGAGAAAGATTTGCTTGTGCATTGCGAGTGGTATTATGAAATAATTCTTGACTGATGAATTGATTGCGCAGGTTGGTATTGGAGCTAATCATTTTACCTTTCAAATCTTCATATACATAAGCTTCGTCTTCAAATTGCAAAGGGTTGGTGAATTGATAGGTCTTCGTGATGTCTTCGTTCAACAACACGTTCAAATTCCTTGTTGCGTTCTTCACCACAATTTCTTGTCGCAGTACGTTGGCCGAATCGGTGAGGTAATTGTTTTGTTCCTGCAGTACATCAAAAGTGATGGCAGAGCCTAAACTCTTCTTTAATTTTACATACGTGTATCGTTCTTTTGAGAAGCCACGGTTCTTAATTAAAACTTGAAGGCGCTCTTTTTCCAATGCGGCTTGGTAGTAGCCGAGGATGATTGCTTGAACGGTGTTCTCCATCACGAATGTGGCGTTACCCTTGCTCAATGTTTCCAATTGTTCCAATCGCTGTTTAGCAATTTTTACAGCAAAGCCATCGAACAAAGTGAACTGCACATCGAGTTGACCCAACACGTTGTCGGTGATGTTCAATCCTGCAACTGCAAAAGGGTTGGCCGGTTTTCGCTGAATGGCATTGTTGTTTTGGCTCGCGATTAAATTGATGGTTGGCAACAGTCCTGCTTGCCCCCACGTATTATTCAGTTTAGCGGCATCTACATTCAGTTGTTGAATCTGCACACCAAAATTATTTTTCAAACCGATTTGTACGGCACGGGCGAGACTGAGGGTGTCTTGAGTGTGGGCGGGTAAAGAGGCTACAAGCCACAAGCCACAGGCTGCAAGCAGTGAAATCCTTTTTGAAAAGGTGTGAGTTTCAATTTGATGATTTTTGAGTGTGCTTCGGCAAGGGATAGGAGCGGAAAGCCCACAGCGAGGAACGAGCGAGGACTTGTAGCGGATAGCCCGGTGGCCGACTGCGCCTCGCACGGCCATGCCGCCTCCAAAGGAGTCCTTCCGACAAAAAAATATCTTAAACACTTGGTGGATCATTGGAGCTTATGGCTTAGGCACGACTGGAATCAAAAATCTAACATCACAAATCATAAATCTTAAATCTTTTGGTGCTTGCTGCTGATGTAAGAATAAATGGCGGGGATCACGAACAAGGTAAGCACGGTGGCGAATAGCATTCCCCCAATTACGGCAATGCCCATGGACACGCGACTTTCTGAACCGGCACCCAGTGCGAGCGCGATGGGTAAAATTCCTAAGATGGTGGAGAGGCTCGTCATTAATATGGGGCGGAAGCGTGAAGCTGCCGCTTCTTTTACGGCATCGAGTACGGCAAGGCCTTGCTCTTTGCGCTGATTGGCAAATTCCACAATCAAGATTCCATTTTTTGTAACAAGGCCGATCAACATGATGATGCCGATTTGACTGAACACATTTAATGTTTGGTTGAAATACCAAAGCGAAAGCAGCGCGCCTGCCAAGGCCAACGGCACGGTGAACATAATAATCAATGGGTCTTTGAAACTTTCGAATTGCCCTGCGAGGATCAAATAAATAATGGCCAACGCAATGAGGAACGCTAAGTAAATACTCGTTGAGCTTTCTGCCAGCTCGCGCGAAGGGCCATCTAAACTGGTGGTGTAACTTTCATCCAATGTCTCTTTGGCAATCTTTTGCATTTCTTTGATGCCATCGCCCAACGCCACGCCTTTCGCCAACTGCGCTTGTACTTTGGCAGACGAGTAGCGATTGAAACGGAACAACTGTGGGGGGCTGCTGTTTTCAGCAAATGTGACAAGATTATCTAATTGAATTAAATCACCTCTTTTATTTTTTACATACAATGTTTTGAGATCGAGCGGCTCATTGCGATTACTTCGTTCTACTTGACCGATGATTTGGTACTGCTTGCCATCCATAATAAAATTTCCGAAGCGCGAACCGCTTAGGCCAAGTTGAAGTGTCTGTGAAATATCCAGTACGTTCACACCCAAGTTGCGCGCCTTGTCGCGATCAATGGTAATATTTATTTCTGGTTTGTTGAACTTCAAATCCAAATCTACAAAAGCAAACAGCGGACTGGCCGATGCTTTGAGCATAAATGCGGGCAATACTTTTTTCAGTTTATCAATATCGGCTGCTTGAATCACAAACTGAACAGGGAAACCTCCACGCCTATCGCCAATGGTTTGTGCCTGTGTGGTGAAGGTGCGCACGCCTGTAAATTTTCTAACCTTGGCCGTTACATCATCTACAATTTGTTGTTGGGTTCGATTCCTATCAACAGGATCTTTTAAAATCACGCGCACAAAACCTGAGTTGACACCCGCGCTGCCAAAGCCCGGGGCTGTTACTTCCACAGAGCCTTTTCGCTCGGGCACTTCATCCATAATAAATTGAGTGAGTTCTTTTACGTTGCGATCCATGTATTCAAACGTGGCGCCTTCTTGTGCTTGCGCTTGCAAGCGAAACTCACTGCGATCTTCCAGAGGAGAAAGTTCTTGTGGCGTAATCTTTCCTAAAAAGTAGATAAGCATTCCCGCGAAAGCGATGACAACAAACCCCAACCATCTGCGATTCATAAAACCTTCCAATGCATTGGTGTACCCATTGGTAAGACCAACAAAGAAAGGTTCTGTCTTTCGGTAGAGCCACGGTTGCACTGCTCTGCGCTTCAAAAGTTTAGCGCTCATCATGGGCGTGAGCGTGAGCGAAACAAACGCAGAGATGGCCACGGCACTCGCCACCACCAAACCGAATTCACGAAACAATCGTCCAGTAAGGCCTTGTAAAAAAATCACTGGAAGGAAAACGGCCACCACCGAAACTGTGGTAGAGATAACAGCAAAATAAATTTCAGTCGAACCTTTGCGCGCGGCCTCCTCGGGGTCTTCGCCCTGCTCTACTTTCACATAAATATTTTCTAGTACCACAATGGCATCATCGACCACAATACCAATGGCCAACACAATGCCTAGCAGCGTGAGTACGTTGATGGTGAAGCCCAGCAAGTACATAACAAAGAAAGAGCCGATCAATGAAATAGGAATAGTGACAACAGGAATGATAGTGGTACGCCAGTCGCGCAAGAAAATAAAAATGATGGACAGCACGAGACAAAATGCAATGATGATCGTTTCGCCCACTTCTAAAATGGAGGCGCGTATGTATTGCGTAGAATCATAACTCATTTGGTAACTCACATCTGGTGGCAAGTCGCGCTGGATTTGATCCAATTTTTTATAAAGTCGATCTGCGATGTCAATATTGTTGGCACCGGGCTGCGCCACTATTGCCAAGGCACAACCGGGTATTCCATCTCTGCGCAAAATAGTGCGCTCGTTTTCTGCGCCTAATTTCGCATAACCAATATCGCTCAAGCGAACTACGTTATCGCCACTTTCTTTGATGATCAAATTATTAAAATCTTCTTCGTTGGTAAGGCGACCCATCGTGCGCACAGTGAGTTCTGTGTTTTGTCCTTCCACACGGCCCGATGGCAATTCTACATTCTCTCGATTGAGTGCTTGCAACACATCCGATGGTGCGAGTTTCAACGAAGCCAGCTTGATAGGGTCCATCCACAAGCGCATGGAGTAGCGTTGCTGTCCCCAAATCTGCACGGCACTCACACCGGGTATGGTTTGGATGCGCTCTTTAAACATCACTTCTGCGATACGCGATATCTCTAACAAGTTTCTTTTGTCGCTGCGAACTGTCAAGAAAATAATTGGGCTTGAGTCCGCATCTGCTTTTTCAACTACGGGTGGATCGACATCTTGCGGCAAGCGATTGAGCGCACCCGAAACTTTATCGCGCACATCGTTGGCCGCAGCCTCGATGTTCACGCCCAATTCAAACTCAACGGTGATGCTGCTGCGGCCTTCGCGACTCACGGAGGTAAGTGTGCGAATACCTGGAACTCCATTTACAGCATCTTCTAATGGCTCTGTTATTTGCGATTCGATCACATCGGCATTCGCGCCAATGTATGAAGTGGAAACCGTAACAACGGGAGGATCCACGCTCGGAAATTCTCTCACGCCCAAAAAAGAAAAACCAATCACGCCAAACAAAATAATAACCAGCGACATCACGATGGCTAAGACAGGGCGGTTGATGCTGATGGTTGAGAGGGAGGCCATTCTTTATTTTAGATTTATGATTTATGATTTATGATTTGGATGAATAGTAATCATGAGCGTATCAAATTAACAATAAGTTTGATCATCATTTCTTTATCGGCAGGATTGCACTGCGCCACAAGCAATGCTAAAGCTACCAAAGCGTTATCGTTTATTTTAAGCTCGCCCGATTTTTTGAAACGATGTCTATTCTTTTCTAAAAACCAGATAAACAAGAAAGCACCTATGCGCTTGTTCCCGTCTGCAAAGGGATGATTTTTGATAATGAAATATAACAAATGTGCCGCCTGTTCTTCAATGCTCTTATAAAGGTATTCGCCACCAAAGCTTTGCACCACATTGCCAAGGATACCCGCAAAGCTATCGTCTTTTTGTTTACCGAATAGTTCGCTTGCTTCCTTTTTCTGTTTGAGCTGTTTTTTTAATTCGACTATGGCACTCAATGCTTCTTTGTATTCGATTTCGTAAGTAACATTTTCGTTAAGCTGATCTGATTGAAGTGTTTGGTTGTCGAAGCGATTGAGCAGAATGAAGCTTTGGGTATAATTGGAGATTATTTCCAAGAGGCCTTTTGCTTCTGAAAGTGAAAGGGTTTCTACTTGGCCGCTTTTTTCAATTAGTTGAATGGTTTGCTGGAGTTGATCTAATCTTTTTTGGTTGATTGAATAGCCTTTTACCAAATGATCTTTCAATCGCTGGGTTGCCCATTGGCGGAATTGGGTGCCGCGCTTGGAATTTACCCTATACCCAATGGAGATAATCGCATCAAGATTGTAATGCAAAATCTCTCTTTTTACTGTTTTAGTACCCTCTTTCTGAACTTGTGCAAATTTTGCACAGGTTTGCTTTTCAGCCAATTCTCTAGTTTTAAAAATATTTTGCAGATGTTTGAGAATAGAGGTTCTGTCCGTATCAAATAATTCGGAGAGCTGACTTTGGCTAAGCCACACCGTCTCATCCTCAAACCGAACTTCTACTTGAGTTTGATTGTCCGTGTCCTTATATATTTCTATTTCATTCATTTAAGCTCAAATTTGTCTAAGGCTACAATGAACTACTGAGCTTTTCTCTGTAGTTCATTTTTTATTTAATTCTGTTTCACAGTATGTGTTTTTTATCGCCAACTGTTTCTGGGTAAGCCAAACAGATTCCTCTTCAAATCTAACTTCTACCTGAGCCTTCTCATCAGTTGATTGATATATTTCAATTTGATTCATTTACCTATATCTTGTTGCAACTTGTTCCAAAATAGAACAGGTTCAAATGCTATTGATTAATCTGAATTTGCAATGTGCATAATTTGCATATTGCTTTTTTCTTCCAGCTCTCGCTCTGCCTTGGTGTTCTCACGAGCCAACACTCGACTTTTATAAAAATCCTTTGGCGGTCTGGCGAGACGCCACCGGGCTATCCGTTACAAGTCCTCGTTCTCCCGATAGCTACCGGGATCACTGTGGGCTTTCCACTTCTATCCCTGGCCGGGGTGCGGTCAATTATTTTATTGCTTAGTTTATTCAATTTTGTATTTTTTCAATTATCCCCTGCCTTGGTTCGTGTCCTCACGAACCAACTCTCAATATTTTAATTATCACCTTTTATCTTCTGTACCTCCACATCCAAGCCCTGCCTCAATTGAAGAATACCCGTTGTGATTAAAGTATCCCCTGCTTTCAACCCAGACAAAACCTCCAATGAATTTTCTGTGCGTATGCCTGTTTCTATTTTTACTTCCTTGGCTTTGCCCGCACTCACAATAAAAACTTTCTTGCCGCCTTGGTCGGGGATCACTGCTTCTGTTGGCACGAGTAGCGCATTTACCAGCGATTGCAAAATCAACTCTACCTTCACAAACTGGCCGGGCAAAAGATTTCCGCTTTTGTTATCTGCCTGTGCTCTTATCTTTAAAGTGCGCGTCTCGGGGTCTATGCGCGGCTCGATGGCATACACACTTCCTTCATATACTTTCAAGTCGTTCTCAATCCTAAAAAAAATCTTTTCACCCGGCTTTACTTGCGCACTGTAGCGGGCGGGCACGGCAAATTCAATTTTAGCCAAAGAAATATTATAGAGTGTGGCCACTACCGTGGTTGGAGAAATGTAAGCACCCAGACTCACATAGCGCAAACCAATCACGCCATCAAACGGAGCTTTGATGCGCGTCTTCTCCAATTGCGCTTCCAATATTTTTATATCGGCAACAGTAGTGTTCAATCTATTCAACGCATTGTCGTACTCTTCTTGGCTAATGGCTTCTTTCTCCAACAATTTGCGCTGGCGAAATTCATTGTCTTGATTCAGCTTTTGATTGTATTTCTGCTTTTGCAACTGTGCTTCAATCTCATCGTTGTTGATTTCCAACAGCATACTTCCTTTTGCCACAGCCTTTCCTTCTTGAAACGAAATGCTGGTGATCTTACCAGATGATTCGCTTTTCAGTTCTAGCGATTCATTGGGAAGCACGGAACCAGTCACAACCAGTTTATTATCCAACTTAGATGCGGTAATGACCAACGCCTCCACCAATAGTCTGGGCTTCTTGCCATTGGCAGCCGCGGCTACTGTATTTGCTTTCGCCTTGAACAAGTTGAGCTTGGGCAACGCTATCAAAAAAATTACCACGACAATAATCGCGGTGGTGATGAGGGTTTTTTTCATGTAGGGATACTCAAAAAAATATTTTCAATAAAATCAGAATCTTCAATTGCATTTAGCATTTGTGCTAAACCTGTGTACTCACTTAGGACATCTATTGCGCGTCAATGAATGCTCCCTTCGATTGGGATTAACTGTGGCGCACATAAAGCCTTTTACCTACAAATCCACGGGTTAAAACCCGTGGCTACTAACAGTGAACCCCGCTGGGTTCGTCAATAAATAACATTCCATGTCTTGGTT
>JAYWHU010000080.1:0-48018 GCA_043777495.1 Cyclobacteriaceae bacterium
AGAACCATTGCTGAAAACGCTGGTCAAGAAGGTTCTGTGATTGTAAACAAAGTGAAAGAAGGCAAGAAAGACTTCGGTTACAATGCAGGAGAAAATAAATTTGAAGAGTTCTTTGCAGCAGGTATCATCGACCCTACGAAAGTAGCTCGCTTGGCACTTGAGAACGCAGCTTCTATTGCTGGCTTGTTGTTGACTACCGAAGCAGTAGTTTCTGACATTGCAGAAGAGAAAGAACCAGCTATGCCACACGGTGGTGGCGGCATGGGCGGAATGATGTAATCATTCCTTTAAGATTCATTGATAAAAACCCTTTCTGGAAACAGAAGGGGTTTTTGTTTTATGAGTAAATAAATCCTTTACAATTTCTTTTTCTTTTGCTTTCGGATTTCGTTTACCATTTTTCTGTAAGCGTACTCTTCAGCTTTGGTTAAATCTTTAGTGTCGCTCTTGTCATATATACGAATCAATAAAACCTCGCTCGAAACCGAAAATATTGCTTGAATTACCCTTGCTCCATAACTCTTACCAGATGGTTTGCCTGGAATATCGAGACGAACTTTATAAATGCCAGCTCCAAGATGAGAGCCTTGCTCAGGATTTTTCTTTATATCTTCTTTGAATTTTTCAAATTCCTGTAAAAAGGCAGGATACTTAGCTAGAATCCTCGAAAGCTCCTTTCAAAACTAGGAAGTGATGATACGCTAAATCGTTTTGAGGTATTCATCAATCGAACGGAGTTTCACTTTTCCATCCTTGTAATCACCCATCTCCTTTAAAGATTGCTCGACTTCGGGGTGCATTTTAGAATCATTGGATTTAGCTGACCTTCTTTTGCGCACAACAACTGCCGCATACTTATTATTTCTTGTATCAGAATCCCCAATAAAATATCCAGCGCGACCCTTTTTATCCTTAGTAGCACTGGCCTTAATCAAAACATCTCCGATCTTTAAAATTCGATCCATAACTCAAATATAATAAGAATAAAAATAATTTGATTCGATAACAACCTCAACCATTCAAACAGCACTTTTTTTGTACTTTAGCATCCTAGTAAACACCCCGTCTATGGTACTTCACGATAACTTTCAAGATTTTGTTCTCTTTCTCTACATACACATGGCGATGGCCGATCATTACTTACACCCTGCTGAGGAGTCTGTGATCTTAGATAAAATGAGTAGACTTTTCCCTACTGAAGGAGACCCAAAGAAAAAATTTGATGATGCTGTGAAGTATTATGAATCACTGAGTCATGAAAAAGTGATGGAGGTTATCCGCGATACCTTTAGGCATTTTGATCAAGTGAAGTTTGCACAGAAATACAAAGTCTACACCGACATGTATGATGTGATCAATGCAGACGGCAAAGTGGAAGAGGCTGAAAAAATTGCGTTGGACGCCTTAAAAGAAATTATCAATATGAATGCAGAGGCGAAGCAGGCTTAGATTTCAATAGGCTATTTGTCTTTGGTAAATTGAAAGACACCTCCACCTTGTTTTAAAATCATTTCTCCTTTCTTTGGATTAAATTCAAGTACCACTCCAGCGGGCTCAAATTTGAATCTATCTTTTTCGGTGGCATCCAATGGAAAAGAAGATTGACCTGTTGCTTGAGCCGTTAACACCACATCATTTTTAGTAATAGTGATCTTGAGTGGAAGTTGTTGGCTTGAATAAATTCCCAAATACTTATCTAAGTCCTCAGTCTTCACTGGATACAAAGAAGTCTCGAAACTTGGGATTTGATAAGGGCGATTAAAATAAATACTCAACACCCCAATAAGAATGTCATTCATCGCATAAACTTGTCCGTTTGTGCAATAGGCAACGGATAAACTATCATCGGGAAAATAAGAAGCACTGGAAGCAAACCCATCAATGCCACCTGTGTGACCAAACCCTTTCTTACCATCAAACGGAAATTGAAAAAGTCCCATGCCATAGTTATCGATAATTGTTTTCATCTTCAATAAGCTTTCTGGTTTGACCAACTTACCTGCAAACAATGCTTCTAAAAATTTCGTTAAGTCGGAAGGAATAGATATGATGGCACCAGCTCCGTGAGGAATGCTCATGTCCGTTTCAGGTTCTTGATTCCATTTGTCAGTCATCCATTTGTAAGAATAACTTTCGTTGCGCTTTGTATCTGCTGCGGTACCAAAGTTGGTATCTGCTAGTCCAATCTTTTTTGTAATTCGCTCGGCCAGCACTTCACTATAAGGTTTCTTGCGCAATTTTTCAATGATAAAACCGAGCAACACAAAATTTGAATTGCTATACTCAGCTTTTGAATCGGGTTGAAAGTCAGAGGGAGATTTGGCAATGATGGCAACCATTTCGTCTTTCGTTTTCGGCTTCGTCATCCAAGTCAAGTATTCGGGATCGTTGGTAAAGTTGTGGATGCCGCTTCGATGATTTAACAAATTGCTGATGGTAATACTTTTTGCACTGGGCACCGAAGGGAAGTATTTATCAAGGGTGGTTGTAAGAGACAACTTCTTTTCTTCAATCAATTGAAAAACAAGAACCGTGGTGAATGTTTTAGTGATAGAGCCAATTCGATATTTTGTTTTTTCGGTTGCCGGTATCTTCATCTTATCAAATAAGGCACTAAAACCAATCGACTTGGTATAAAGCAACTTTCCGCTTTTCGAAATGGCTACACTTCCCATTGCCTTGTTGTTTACCAAAAGGGCATCAAATAGGCTATCGAGCTTTTGCGTGTTTAATCTCTGCCCAAAAGCATCTGATGCAAATAGGATCGATGTTACTACTAGTACTAAGAACTTTGCTTTTGCTTTCATCTTTGATGGATTTACGATTTAAAAAGCTTTCCCTACTTCTTTCTCAATAGTCCGCAATTTTTCTTCACAAAACACAATCAACTCATTTGCTTGTTTTACTTTACCCGCAAGCGTATCCAATTGAATGTCGTCACTTTCAATTTCTGCTACCAGCTTTTCTAGTTGTGAATAGGCTTCGCTATAGGTTAACTCAGGCTTCATTTTTTGTCTTGCTTGTTACGGTGCTATGAATGATCTCGTTTCGCAGAATGGTTTGCAGTTGCGAATTTACTTTTATTTTGGTTGGATCGGTAATGATCTCATCGTTGATGGTGATCATGGCAAACCCTCTGTTTAAAATGGTGGAAGGACTTAGGTTTTTTACCAGTCGCTTCATTTCTTTGAGATCCGCTTTGGCGTTTTCAAAAAGGTCTTTCACTCTTGCGGAAACCCTTTCTTTGAAATCGAGTATCTCTGCTTCAAATTCAAAATTATGATCGAGTATGAAGGTGGCCACCTTGGTGGGTGTTTTGTGTTGAAAGCACATCAGGTCAACAATGCTCGTGTTTCTGTCGTGGCCAATGCCCGTTAAAATTGGAAGAGGAAAAGCAGCAGTCTGTTTTGCAAGCTCGTACTCATCAAATGGTTTAAAGTCTGTCTGCGATCCCCCACCGCGCACGATCACCACCAAATCAAATTTTTCTTTCTCTTGTTCGATCAGTTTCAATTGTTGGAGGATAAGTATATGAGCATTATCTCCTTGTATCTGGGTCAAGAATTCAGCCACAGAGAAAGCGTATTCATGCTTATTGTTTTCGATCTCTTTTTTAAAATCGCGCTGCCCGTCAGAGTTGGGGGCGGTGATCAATGCTATCTTTTGAATCAAAATAGGGAGTGGCAAAGAATTATTGAACGTTCGGAATTGTCCATCTATCAATCTGATCGTCTCTGGATTCTCTTTTATTAATCGCTCAATGGTTTGTTGCCGTTCGATTTCAATCTTGCCTACCGCATAACTGTAATCTATCTCCAATACTTCCAACTGAAGGCCATAACGATTATTGAAGGCGACACGCACCTTGCACGTCAATTCAAGTCCACTGACAAAAGGTTGCTTGGTAGCTTTTTCAAATTGATCAATTTGGTCAAGGGCATTCGACCAAAACACACCGTTTATCTGCGCCTTGGTAGTATTGTTTTCTTTTTCGATGAAGGTGATGAAGCGATAGGGTCTGCTTACTTCTTGAGGCTTTATGTTTGTTATTTCCGAGGTGATCCAAAATACTTCCCCGGCAAATCGCTGCTGCAACGTGCCTTTGATTTGGTCAACGAGTTCAGATAGTTTTATTTTTTCGGGCATGGGTATAAAGACTATTTTGTTCTCAATTTGAAATTCAAATACTTGAAAGTCTTGCGACCGATTTCTGATTCAGAGCATACGTTGCGTGCCAATAAAGGTACACTTCGACTGATCTTACCTGTGGCACGCTTAAAACCCTTTATCACTAATCCACGGGTTAAAACCCGTGGCTACTAACAGTGAACCCCGCTGGGGTTCGTCTAATAATATGAAAAGATTACATTTATGTGTCTCTCTTCTAGCCTTTAGCTATTGTATTTATAAAATGATATTATTTTAACTACAAATAGTTAGCTCTCCACCACTTTATCTTTTCAATTTTTTCAACTATCTCCAAATGAGCAGTACCACTTTTCTTTTCAGCAAGAAGGAAGGAAATTTCAGCTTTCTCTGCAGTGATGAGGGCTTCTCTCTTGCTTCCATTTTGCCATTCAATATCGGCCATTTCAAAAAGTAAGTTTCCAAGCTCTCTTACATACTCGCCTTTATATTTATCCAATCGGTTTTTAAATTGATCCGAAGATTCGATTAATAGATCGGTACTATCAATAGAAAATAGTTCTTTCAATTTTACTTTAGCAGCCGTTGTTGCCTCTGGCCATTTGTTCTCTTGTTTCAAATCCTCAAGCAACCCAAAAAGTTTTCTCAGGGCTAATCCGATCTTTTCGATCTCACGATCAAAATAATCCCTCGTTTCCATTCTTATGACTCCTTCTTCACAGCCGTTCTATACAGCAAAGCCGCTATTGCGCCAAAGAATAAAACCGCAGCTAAAAAATAACCCGATTGCCCAAGTGAGCTTACCATGCCATGTTCTAAGTTTATACTTGTCATAAAGTTTTCTGCGAAGACGCTTAAAATCGCAATGACCACTCCTGTTATCGCACCTCCTGCAATCAGCCCCGTTGCAAACAAACTTCCTTTACCCAAATCATCTTCCACTATTACTTCGCCTTTTCTTTCAGCACGATAGTCAACAAAACCCTTGATGGCACCTCCAATAAAAATGGGAAGTGTGGTGGCAAGGGGTAAATACAATCCAATCGCAAAGGCCAGTGCTTTGATGCCGCATAACTCAACCATCACAGCAATGAACGCACCCACCATCACAAATTGCCAATCGAGGTTGAAAGATAAAATGCCTTTTGCTAAAGTGGCCATCAATGTTGCCTGAGGTGCTGGGTAAGCATCGCTACCGATGGCGTGTTTCAATCCCTGATCTAACATAGCTTGTGTGGGTGTATCCAATACTTTTACAACTAAGCCAATGGCAACAGCCGAAGTAATTGCACCAATGAACAATGCCAACTGCTGATAGCGCGGAGTAGCACCTACAATGTATCCAGTCTTTAAATCTTGTGAAGTGCCGCCTGCATTAGATGCTGCGATACAAATCATTCCACCCACTACCAATGCTAGTGGCTCATAAAATTTTCCGCTCCAACCTACCGCAGTAAAAATTAAACAAGTACCCATCAGGGTTGCAATCGTCATTCCTGAAACAGGGCTGTTACTTGTACCAACCAAACCCACTATTCGACTGGCAACTGTAACGAAGAAGAAACCAAAAATAATAATGAGAATACCTATAAGTAGTTTTTGAAAAAATCCATCGCCAGGTATGTTGGGCATGATGGTAAGTAAGGCTATCAAAACAATACTACCTATTATCACCACTTTAAAAGATAAGTCGCGCTCTGTACGCAAAATTGTCTTTCCTCCTTTCTCGTTCATCGAGCCAATGCTTTCACGAAAAGAACTAACAATGGTTGGAATGGTTTTTATCAACGTAATAAAACCACCAGCAGCTACAGCACCTGCTCCTATCTGCCTGATGTAGGCGCGATAAATGGCATCCGCATAACTGGTAAAACTATGTGTGGAATTATCCCAACTTCCAGGGCCGCCTGCTGCACTGATGTCTGCGAGATAGCCAAGCTTCACTAGTTGTAAGGCAATAGTATCAGGCGAAACCAATGTGGCCAGCAATGGAGTGATTACCCACCACGCAAGCACCGAACCAGCCAGTAATACGCCAGAAATTTTTGCTCCAATGATATAGCCAACTCCTAAATATTCTGGTGTGATCTCTCCGCGTGTAGCAGCCGATGGCCAGAATTTATTTACTTGACTTGTTACATAAGATGGAGTTTCTGCAATGATGTGAAATGCTTTTTGCAGCATTGCATAAACAAATGCCACGCCCATTCCAACGAAAGCCGTCTTGGCAAACTCACCGCCCTTCTCCCCTGCTTGCAACACAGAGGCGCATGCTGTTCCTTCTGGATACGGCAATGTGCCGTGCTCTTTTACAATCAATGAACGCCTGAGTGGGATCATCATCAATGTGCCAAGCATGCCTCCGAAGGCTGCGAGGATAAGAATGGTGAGATAGTTGAAATAGCCTTCGCCTACACTCACGCCATCTGCACCCGTTGACAAAAACAAAAAACCTGGCAGTGTAAATGCTACACCTGCAGCAATCGACTCCCCTGCCGATCCTGTGGTTTGAATGATATTGTTTTCTAAAATAGTTGTCTTCAAATATTTTCGCCCCAGCGTAATGGCGATTACCGCGATGGGTATGGAAGCTGTTACGGTAAGTCCTGCTTTCAATGCGAGATAAACCGTTGAACAGCCAAACAGAATGCCGAATAGCACACCGAAGACCACCGACTTAACGGTGAACTCAGCAATGTTTTGCTCAGGGGCTATGTACGGTTTGAACTTATTTGTGCTTTCCATGATGAAACGGTAGTTTAGGTGAAATGATAACGGGTTCAACTTATAAAAAAATCCTTACTTTTAAACCCTAAGGCAACCCAAAAACTATGATTTATTCCATTGTTAGCATTGTATACCTCCTGCTTCTTGTTGGTGTGATTATTTACAAAAGCAAATCTGTCAAAAGCGAAGAGGATTTTACGGTGGCTGGAAGAGGTGTGCCAGTATATCTTTTAGTAGGCACATTGATTTGCACTTGGATTGGTTCTGGCAGCTTGTTTGGAACAGCGGGGTTAAGTTTTCGTTCGGGGTTTGGTGAACTTTGGTTTTCGGCTGGTGCATGGATAGGTATTGCGGCTATTTATTTTATTGCTGATCGTGTAAGGAAAATTTCAAAAATTACACTCACAGATTTACTCGAGCAGCGCTACAATCATACAGCTCGCATCCTCGGTACCGTTACAATCATTGTAGCTTATCTTGTTATTGCGGGCTATCAATTCAAAGGCGGTGGTCGTTTTATTTCTATACTTTCAAATGGTGCTATCGATTTGCAAACAGGCACCTTTATAACTTGTCTTGTTGTAATTGCCTTTACTGCTTTAGCAGGAATGGTTTCCATTGTGTCGATTGATATTTTCAATGGTGTAATCATGATTGTAGCAATGGCCTTAACGCTGCCCTTTGCCATCTCTGCGCACGGTGGTTTAGATGCTGTCATCTCAACTATTCAAAATACAAAGCCAGAGTACCTTTCTCTTTTTGAAGGCCATGATGGATGGTGGATACTAGGGGTAATTCTACCAACATTTTTATTGTTAATGAGCGAAAGTAGCATGTATCAGAAATTCTCTTCCGCCAAAGATTCGGCCTCTGCCAAGAAAGCTGTTATTGGAATGCTGGTTGGCGTGGTGTTTATAGAATTCGTCATGTGCATGATAGCCGTGGTTGGCTTCGCCATTTATTCAAATGACCCTCGATTTTTTTTTGCAGATGGCTCCATCAATAGAGCAATGTCTGAAGAGGTTATTCTTCGCATCGGGTTTGAACAAGTGCCTCCCCTGGTAGGTTCTATGCTATTTGCAGCTGGTGTGGCGATTATTCTTTCAACTGGCAATACATTCCTGATGGTAACCTCCACCAACCTAAGCAATGATATTATCAAACCCTATTTCTTAGAATCATCTACCGACTCCAAAAAAATTATTAGAGTCCAACAAATCAGTATTGCTATTCTTGGCTTGGTCGCGTTCGCAATGGTAACCCAGTTCGAAACTGTTTTGGAAATGGCTTTTATATCTTATACCATGATTGGTGCCTCCCTTGCACCTGTGTTGATAGCTAGCTTCTTCTGGAAACGTGTAACCCCAACAGGAGGTGTAGCTTCCATGATTGCTGGCATGTCTATTCCTGTGCTTAACAAGCTAATGGAGGTCACAAACGTTTCGTGGGGAATATTTCCTGTGGATACTGATTATGTGGCAATACCTTCGTTAATCGCATCCGTTACTTTTTTGGTGGTAGTTAGTCTATTAACCAAACCTTCACCTAAAGAAAAATGGCAACCGTTTTTTGAGAAGTAATCTTTCCGTTTTTTCACTAAATTTGAAGTATCATCATTTAAACGTTTGAAGTATGGATAATACAATGCTCATTGAATTGACTAACCAAAAGGCCGCAGGGCTTCTTCACGAGCTAGAAGAACTGCATTTGATTAAGGTGTTGAAAAAAAATGGCTCAACAGATAAATCAAAGTTGTCGGATAAATACAGAGGAGTATTTACAAAAGAAGATGCTGAAAGTTTTAACAAACACGCCCAAACGATGCGTGAGGAATGGAACAATATCTAATTGACAACAATGTGATCTCAAACTATTTTTCGAGACCATTGCCTGAGAAAGGAATGAATTTCATCACCTCTGTTATAGATCAAACTCCTACTATTTCTGTCATTACCGAAATTGAAGCCCTATCTTGGATTAATCCTGACAAAAGCAAAGAGAAAATTGTTCAAGAATTTATTTTAGATGCCAATGTTTTGGCACTAACACCTGACGTAGTAAGTCGATGCATATCAATTAGGCGCAGTCGAAATTAAAACGCCTGATGCTATCATTGCTGCTACTGCTCTTACTCATAACCTTACTCTTATCTCAAGTGATGGAGGTTTCAAAAATATTCCAAATTTAAAGATCATTGATCCTCTCCTTCTTTAAAATAATACAAACCCCATTCGCAGCAAGCAAAAACACAAACGGCAGCAATGGCACTAAAAATCTTCCATCCCAATTTTCAGAGGTAAGCGCCACTGTCAACGCTTGAGCTATCGCAAAGCCAGCTACAAAGTATTTTTCTTTTCGATGTGATGGAAACTTCAAAAATCCTTTGACTGCAAAAAAGTACAACGGATAAAGAATCAGCAGAATGACAGTGTTGTGAAACACCGAGAAGTAAGGCTTTACATTCCCTAAAAATAAAAACAACTTTAGGAAAAACAGCTTTAGAAAGTAAACGGGATTGTAAACCGCAAACAAAAACACCCTCACCAAAGTGGAATAATTGGCTTTCGGAATATAAAGATCAGAAGGAATTTCAGTTCCTAGAGTTATGTTCGGGTAAATGATTTCCGCTTTCGCATAACTTTCGATCAACGTAAAACTTTCTAACATGCCAATAAGAAGAACTAGAACACCTATCGCTCCAATAAACCCCAATGGAATTACTCTTTTCAAATATTCTTTTCTAAGCGAAGCCATTCCAAAGCAAAGTAGACCTATCAATAAAGCAAACCCCGTAGGACGAATAAAGAATGTAAAAAGCACTAACAAACTTGCTGCCAAATAGTGCCAAGCATTTTTACTCTTCATCAAAACAGTAAACGAAATGATCGAACAACTTGTAAACAAAGATTCTGTGTACAGAAAAGTATTCCATTCATGGATTTTGATCCACAACAAATAAAATAGTACGGCCAAAATTGCCACGTTTCTTTTGCCATACATCTCCATCGCTATTTGATAGAGGCAGAATGTGGCCACACCAGATAAAAGTATCTGAACAAAAACAACTGCTGTATTATTGCCTCCGCAAAAAAAGATCAAAGCGAGAAAAGCAGAGTAGGAAGCATACCAGATGCTTCTCCCTTTGGGCAATTGCCCATTGAGAAGATTCATGGCATCCGTTAAATAAAGTTCAGAATCAACGGAAGTGCGTGCCCCAAACTTTAAGAAAAGAACAGCTTGAACCAGAAGCCAAAGCAAGAAGAAGCAAATAAAAAAAGTCCTATTGCTGATTGCAATTGGTTTCATTGAGGGGAAGAACACTAGGGCCTTTTTCTAAAAGATAAACTCAACGATTCCTTGATAGGCCATTCAAATCCATTCGTTCATTCAATTCTTTTATCTTATCATAAATAAGATCTAGCTCGCCCTCATGTACCTCTTTTAGCTCATTGAATGCTTGGTCAAGCAACCTTGTGTGGTCTCTTAAGTAACTCATTTTAGCTTCTGTGATCATCCGGAGCCGCTCCACTTTTTTTTCCAATTCTTCAATTGTCACCATAGTTATGTTTTCTTAACCTTATAAAAATACAAATAATAGGTGCAACTACAAATATCAAGTGGCTCTGCTTTTTTCAGGTTTATGATTGGCGTTCCCTTGCCAAATGCCTTATTTCATTTAATTTGCGCGCTAGTAGATCGACACATGCAAGCCATCAAAGAAACACACTTCCAATTTCAAGGGCAAACGGGTTTTTACAAAGGCAAGGTAAGGGACGTATACTATTTTGGCGAGAGGATGGCGATGGTGGCCACCGACCGCATCTCGGCTTTTGATGTGGTGCTGCCCAAGGGCATCCCCGATAAGGGACGGATATTAAATCAAATTGCTGCCTACAATCTCACTGCCACCAAAGACATTGTGCCCAACTGGGTGTTGAGTACGCCCGACCCAAACGTGACCGTTGGATTTATGTGCGAACCTTTTGCCGTAGAGATGGTGGTGCGCGGCTACCTTGCTGGCCACGCTTGGCGCGAATATAAATCTGGGAAACGAAAAATCTGTGGCGTGCCTCTGCCCGAAGGCTTAACAGAAAATGACAAACTCCCCCACCCCATCATTACTCCGACTACAAAAGCGAAGGTAGGTCACGATGAAGATATTTCTCGCGAAGATATTTTGGCTAATGGAATAGTGAGCGAGAGCGATTACAAAGTTTTAGAAGACTACACTTTCAAATTGTATCAACGAGGCACTGAGCTGGCAGCAAAGCGAAACCTGATTTTGGTTGACACGAAATACGAATTCGGCAAACAGAACGGAAAGATTTATTTGATAGACGAAGTGCACACGCCAGATTCGTCTCGGTATTTTTACAAAGAAGGCTATGAGGCAAGACAAAAAACTGGCGAAGCGCAAAAACAATTGTCCAAAGAATTTGTTCGTCAGTGGTTGATAGAGAATGGCTTTCAGGGCAAGGATGGGGAAAAAGTACCCGAAATGACCGAAGCCATCGTAGCGTCCATTTCAAACCGCTACCAAGAACTCTATCAACAAATGACAGGTGAAAAGCTAGCACCTGTCGATTATTCGAGCATTGAAAAACGAATTGAGCAAAGTATCGTTAAATCACTAAATTAGTGCCTCCGTTGGATTCAAAACTCACCATTCAAAATTGACCGATTTCAAATCTTAAATCAAAAATCATAAATCTAAAATCATTTTTTAATGAAATACACGATCGACAAGCAGGAAAAGTACACCATGATCCGCCTTCATGAAGAGAAGCTTGACTCTACTGCCGCCCCCCAATTAAAATCAGAAATGGTGACGCTCCATGCCGAAGGCGTACGCAACATCATCCTCGACTTGGGCGAAGTGAAATACACTGATTCATCGGGGCTGAGTGCATTGCTCGTTGGCAACCGCATCTTGCAAGAAGACGGAGGCATTTTTGTGTTGGCCTGCCTCTCCGACCACACCACCAAGCTGATCAAGATTTCTCAATTGGATAGCGTGTTGAATATTTTGCCCAACGTAGAAGAAGGCATCGATGCTGTGTTCATTCACGAGATTGAGAAGGATATGAAGGATGATGACTAGCTCTTAGCGACAGAAAAAGTTGACAGTTGACAACAAGGCAGTTGACAAAATTTGGAGCAAATTGCTTAACGATTGCTATCGAGATTATAAGTCAAAGTTGTTAATTTGTCTCTTCAACAATAATCATTTTGTCAATTGTACATTTGTCAACTGTCAATTTAGTTCAGTCTACTAGCTTGAATAATTTCAGTCTAACAGTAATCGGTTCAAGCGGAGCAGTTCCAGCCTACGGTCGATTCCCCTCTTCTCAATATTTGACCATACAAAACCGTCACTTCCTCATCGACTGTGGCGAAGGTGCACAAATGCAACTCACGCGTTTTGAATTGCCCATTCACAAACTCAACTGCATTTTCATCAGCCACTTGCATGGCGACCATTATCTTGGCCTCACAGGGCTTTTGTTCTCCATGCACTTACAAAAACGCAGTGCCGACTTGCATCTCTTTAGTCCGCCCGGACTGAATGAGATCATTCTGTTACAATTAAAATATTCTAAATCATCACTGAATTACAAAATAGTTTTCCACCCGTATGATCCACAGCAAAAGCAAGTCTTATTTGAAGATGATGCATTGACAGTGGAGACCATTCCTTTGATCCACAAATTGCCCTGCGCTGGTTTTCTATTTAAAGAAAAACCAAAGCCAAGAAGAATCGACAAAGAAAAATTAAAACTCAACATGCTGCTGCAACACATTGCCTACCTAAAAACAGGCAACGATGTATTGAACGAGCAGGGGGAAATCCTTTACAGAAACGAAGATTTTACTCTTCCACCAAAACCTTCCCTCTCCTACGCCTATTGCTCAGATACCGCATGGAATGAAAATATGGTTGACCAAATCCGCTCCGTTGACCTTTTATATCATGAAGCTACTTTCATGGAAGAAGAAATAGACAAAGCCTTGGAAACCAAACATAGCACTGCTAAGCAAGCTGCACAGATTGCAAAATTGAGTGGAGCAAAGAAATTATTGATTGGCCACTTTTCGGCACGCTACCGCGACCTAGAACCACTGCTTGCCGAGGCTACTGCTATTTTTCCTACTACTTCGCTTGCTATTGAGGGGCAGGCTATTGATCTTGAAGCCTGACAAATGGTATCAAAATAAAAAGGTTAGTCATGTCGAGTAATTTTTAAAATGCTAACTTTGATGGTATAAACCAATAAGTTTATGGACATCAACATCGAACGTTCTTTACTCATCAAAGAACTCCAACTAGTAGAAGATCCGTCTCTCTTGCAAGCCATAAAGGCAGTCCTTTATTATGGTTTAAAAAACGAAGGCAGCATCAGCGTTGAGCAATACAACAAAGAATTGGATGAGGCCAATGCGCGGATTGAAGCTGGCGAGTTCATCACACAGGAAGACTTGGAGAAGGAAGCCTCCAAATGGTAAAAAAGAAAATAGTTTGGGATAAATTAGCTCGGGCTTCACTCAAGGAAGCATTCGATTACATTAAGCGCGACTCTCTTTTACAAGCGGAAAAAGTAAAGCAAGAAATAATAGCTGACTCTAAGAAGCTCGCAGACCATCCAGAGATGCATCCACCTGACAAATACAGAAAAGACAAGGATGTCCGCTTCCGCACTTTTACCAAATACAACTATCGCATATCATACTTTATCACAGAAGATGCCATCAGAGTAATTCGGTTGCGCCATGTGAAGCAAGAGCCGAAAGAGTACTGAGACTGTTTCTGCAATCAAATTGCAAATCAAGATTTTAGCAAATGAATCAATCCATCGAAGAAAAAAAGAACAGGCTCTTTATAATACTGGCCGCACTCTTTCTCACCAACGCCATCATTGCCGAATTGATTGGTGTTAAAATTTTTTCAGGCGAAGGCACACTGGGATTGCAGCCCGCCAACTTGGACATACTCGGTTTTAAAATGGACTTCAATTTGACTGCGGGTGCCGTCATCTGGCCGGTGGTATTCATCACTTCTGATCTGATCAACGAGTATTTTGGCAAACCCGGAGTGAAGCGCATCAGTTACCTGGCTGCGTTTTTTATTGCCTATTCTTTTATTGTAATCTTTATGACCATCAAATTGCCACCTGCCCAGTGGTGGTTGGATGCCAATAGCAAAGATGCCGCAGGCAATTATTTTAACATGGATTTTGCCTTCAACAAAATATTGGGACAAGGGCAACGGATTATCTTGGCATCACTCGCAGCATTTTTTATTGGCCAATTAGTAGATGTCTTTGTCTTTCAGCGACTCCGGAAAATGACGGGTTCTAAAATGCTTTGGCTCCGTGCGACTGGTTCTACATTGGTGTCTCAGTTTGTAGATAGTTTTGTGGTATTGTACTTGGCATTCGTTGGTATCTTTTCCAATCAGCAAATCCTTGCCATTGGGCTTACCAACTATCTCTATAAATTTTCGGTGGCTATCCTACTCACGCCCATGATTTATTTGGGGCATTACATTATCGATAAATACTTAGGCAAAGAGAACGCTGCAAAACTTTCGGAAGAAGCTTCTCAGAAAAGCGGCTCATTCCTTTAATTTGAAAACAATACGTGGAGGGTGTACGACAATTTTGCAACTAGACACAAAGGGTGCTTAAGCCTATAAATACTAATCATGGGCATCGGTTGCGTGCCAATAAATATTCATCCCGATTTGATTTACCTGTGGCACGCTGTATATCCCTCATCATTTAACCGCGGGTTAAAACCCGTGGCTACTAACAGTGAACCCCGCTGGGGTTCGTCAAAAAATACAAAACTGTCGTACACCCTACGTTGATAGTAGTAATTGAAAAAACAGTATCTTTACTATTACTAAATTTTATTTTATGGGCTTAACGTATGCTGATATTGAATTGATAAACGCAGATGATTTAGCATTGGCCAGAAAATCAATCATCGGACAAGATGAAATAAAACGGTTGCATTCGGCTATGCTGGTTGATGGCGGTGCGTTAAATTTACGCATTAACGAAAGCATGCAAGCACAACTGCAATTGCCCTTTATAGAAAAGCGCGTGGCTGTACTTGCTAATGGACATAGAGAGGAGTACGATTTGGTTGGCCCCGTAGTTGTTAAATTTAAAAATAGACAAACCGTATGCAATGCACTTGTTTTGCAAGGTGATAACGAACCACTATTTGGTGCTATCCCGATGGAAGACATGGATGTATTACTTCATCCATCTAGGCAAGAGTTAATTGTAAATCCAGAGCATCCCTACATGGCTCAGATGAAATTGAAATGAATTTAGCTCGAGTGCTTCCAACCTTCGAAAGGTTGAAGCACTTATCAGCCCTATCAAACGGCTCATTTCTTTGAGCGGAACACATTATCTAAGATGATAGCCGTAGCGATAGATGCATTCAGTGATTCGGCTTGGCCAATGCGTGGGATGGTGATGTGCTGGCTGATCATGCTATGCACAGCGGCCGAGATGCCCTGTGCTTCATTCCCAATAACGATGAACCCCTCTTTACCAAAATTCATTTCGTAAATCGATTTCCCCGTAAGGGAAGCACCATACAAAGGCCAATCGGTGCCAAACAAAAATTGACTGAGTTCTGTATAAAAAACATTCACCCGACAGAACGAACCCATAGTAGAGTTAATGACCTTTGGGTTGTAAAAGTCGGCAGTCTCCTCTGAGGCAATGATGTTTTTGATACCATACCAGTCGGCAGTGCGGATAATCGTACCCAAGTTGCCGGGGTCGCGGATGTCGTCCAGCACCAAGGCGAATTCATTTTTCAATTTCGGCTCGGTATTTGGCAGTAGTCGGGCTATGGCCAAGGCTGCGTTATTTGAACTAAAAGTGCCCACTTCGGCAAGCTCCTTTTCATTGGTCTCTACTACCTCTATCTTACGCTTGGAAAGGGAAGCCTCTTGCGCTTTTAAAAAGGAATCTGTGCCTGCGAGCCAAGTCACCTCAAAGCCAGAGTTCAATAATTCGGCCACTCCTTTCGCTCCTTCCACCGTAAAACATTGTTCCTCCTTTCGGTATTTCTTTAATTGCAGGGATTTAATGAATTTGACTTTCGCTTTGGAGACCATATTGACTTTTTATAATAAAATATACTCAGTGGTTGTTGGCCGCAAGCTATATGCAACAAGCTACAAGTCTATGGCCTCTATGGCCTGTAACTTGAAGCTTGCAGGCTTTGTATCAGAAAGGCTCAGCAACTGCCTATTGCCTACTACCTACTGCCTACTTGTATTTTCTCTCTCAAGTTGCCTTGGCACCAAATATCTCCAAGAAAATCAAAAGTTGTTATACCGCCAAACCATTGAGGCACCCAAAGGCTTTTCAAGTAAAGAGCTTTCTGAGCTTTACACCCAACGAGTAAATAAAAAAGTATTCGGCCTACCAATCAATGCTTTAGTTTGGATGTACCATCAGGGTGAAAAACATTACGACAAACAAAAGTATATCAATAAAAAAGCAAAGGTTGAAGAAAAATTCAACAAGAAAGTTGCTAACACAAATAATCTACGAAAAAAAGACAACCTTCAATTTAGAAAGCGAAAGCAACTAGACGCCCTCGATAAGAAATTAGAAAACGGAAATTTATTTATGCAATGGGGAGAGGCTCCTACGGTATTCGATTCTTCTAAGATGGCGGCTACCGTTCAAAAGATGAGCAATTTTCTATTGATCAAAGGCTATTTTAGAGGTAAAGTGAGTGCGAGAACAGAGACGGAAGATAAAAAAGTAAAAATCACTTATTCAGTTAAGCCAAGTGTTCGGTATATCATCGATACCATCCTATATTCTGTTCCAGATCATGCGGTATTGAAATTAATAAAATCTGATCCTTCCAAGTATTTGGTCAATCCCAAAGACCCATTCGATGAAGACAAACTAACCAAAGAAAGAGAGCGAATCGATTTTCTTTTGAAAGACAACGGGTATTATGCTTTCAGTAGGCAGTACATCGATTTTCAGGTGGATACCGCCACCAGAAAAAACCACCGCGTGATCCTCCGTTTGGAAATACAAAACCCAGGGAAGGCGGATCACCACAAATTATTTAGAGTAGACTCCATCATTTTTACAACTGATATAGGAACTAAAGTAGTCGGTAATTCCAAAAGAATATCTTATCCGTATGAAAATATCACGTTCAATTATTTTAGACCAGAGTTCAGTAAAAAAATATTGGCCCAACGTGTGTTCATACAAAAAGATAGTTTGTATAGTAGAAATCTCACCTTCACTACACAGCGGCAAATGGCCAAGCTAGATATATTTAAGTTTATAAATGTGAACTACGATACCACGGGCGGAAAATTTATTGCCAATATCTTTACAAGCCCTCTTGAAAAATATGCTTGGTCCAACGAAGCAGGTGTAACCGTTACCCAAGGATTTCCTGGTCCTTACATTAGCACAAGTTTCAAAAAGAGAAATCTATTAGGAGGATTAGAAATCTTAGAGCTAAATGGTAGGTTTGGCTTTGAAGGCGTTGCCTCTGCGACAGAAACAGGTAATTTTTACCAAAGCACCGAAGCAACAGGAGGCGCTGCTATTACCTTTCCCCAATTTTTGTTTCCTTTCAGCAGGGCGGCATCATTTCGTTACGCAAAATATAATCCACGAACTCGATTATCAGCAAGTTACACCTATACGGATAGGCCAGAATATCAACGAGGGATAACTACGCTTGCGGCCGCATTCACTTGGGATATCAACCAGAAACTACAATTTTCATTCACTCCTACGAGTCTAAACATTATCCGATCAAGTCTCGATAAAGCTTTTAGCCAACGACTTGATACATTGGCAAGTCAAGGTAATAATTTGATACGAGCGTTTAAACCTTCTTTTGTAGGAAGTATGATACTCTCTGTGACTTGGAATAATAACTACGGGAGCTCTCAAAAAAATTCAACGTTGATACGAGGAACCATAGAAAGTGGCGGTACTTTGTTGAATCTATACACCCCACAAATTATTATCAACCAAGGTCTTGAGCCATACAAATATTTCCGAATCAATGTAGACTTTAGAAAGAATATTGTAGTGAATAGAACTTCCTCTATTGCGTATCGCATCAATACGGGCTTCGGGTATGCCTATAGTGATAACCGAGTTTTGCCTTACGAAAAAAACTTTTTCGCTGGCGGTAGCAACAGTGTTCGCGCTTGGCGGCCAAGAAGACTCGGCATTGGCACAGATCCGCCACCACTCAACTCAGACCCCAGTAAGAATGGCTATTATGATTATCGATTTGAGAAGCCAGGCGAGTTGCTGATAGAAGGAAGCGTGGAGTGGCGCCAAAAATTAATTGCGTTTATTAATTACGCTTTGTTCATTGATGCGGGCAATGTTTGGTCCATCCGTTCAGCTTCTAATGCTGCTTCCCATTTTAATGCCGATCGCTTCTACAAAGAATTTGGTATTGGCACTGGCTTCGGACTACGCTTTGATTTTTCATTTCTCATTCTTCGGTTGGATGTGGGCATGAAAGCTTGGGATCCTGCACGCCCTGAGGGAAGCAGGTTTATATTGGGCAATACAAGTTTTACTGGCCCTTATGGCTTTAACAGTGAACCTGTTATCTATAATATTGGGATAGGGTATCCTTTTTAGTTTCTTTTTATTCTTTGTCATTAACTACCCCTTCAAAATAAACTTTACGCTTCAACTAATTTGGCAATAGTCAATATACTCCCAATCGTTATCTGGATAAACCTCCGCATATAAAATTCAATTTGGCGAGCGGTTAGTTATACTACCGATTCTTCTTCCAGCTACTAAATTCAGTATTTTTTTTCTGCTCAAGATTCCGTTTAATTTGCGCCTAAATTTTTAAACAAAAAATACAAACAAGTATGAAAAAACTTATCTACACAGTAAGCGCAGTGATGTTGATTGCTTTGTCATCATGTAAAAATGAGAATAGTGTAAACCCCATTCCTGTTGACCAAATTGTTTCCAAAGTTACAATTAGCGGTCTCGTGAGAGCAGAATTAAATAATACCATACCATCTCCATCATTGGGTGGTTCTTTCGCCAATGCTGAAATTATACCAGCTACACTAAATCCAAAAGTAATAGCAGAAGTGAGTACTGAAAATTTGGTACTTAGCACCGGTGAAGTTACTTATGTAAAAAAATACTTCGAGACAAGTGTATCACCAACAGACGGAAGTTACTCCGTTGAGGTTGAAGTAGGCCCTAGAGGTTCTCAGTCTGTAACACTTTACTATTCAGATTTCCGTTCTGATGTAATCCTTACAGCAACTACCGTTAACAAGGGCAAGATATTCGTTGGTGGTTCACAAGGTGTAACTGTATCAAAAGGGCGTAACAGAATTGCTAATGACTATCTTATACCTTAATCAGGTATCTGATTTGTAGATTTTAATAGATTTAGTCAATTTTTATATCCAACTTTTTAAAATGAAAAAAATCAGTCTTTTACTAATCATATTTGGAGGCTCCCTAAGCACTTGGGCACAAGAGGTTACTACTCAGGTAGTGACTGAGCCAGTAGTACTAAAATCAAAAAGAGGAATCAATATATTACCCGAAGCAAAAGAGTGGGCACTTGGTGTAAGTGCCAACCCATTCTTAGCATATACAGGTAGTATCTTTAACACGGGAGGACAGGGCTCACCTGACTTCACTTATGCTCCTAACCTTACCAATAGCATTGCTGTATTTGGAAAATATATGGTGGATGCTCATACCGCTTATCGCGTACGATTTAACGCAAGTGTAAACTCTACAGCTGACAAAAGAGTCATTTTGCAAAACGAGCTTACACCCGATTTGAACTTTCCAAAATTTACACAAGATTGGCGCAAGACAAGTTCACAAACCATTGTCTTAGCTGCCGGCTATGAAAAGCGCAGGGGAAGCAGCCGTGTGCAGGGTGTGTACGGTGGTGAGGTTTTGATCGGATATAGTAATCGTAGCGATACATACGAATATGGTAATCCTATATCTCAAGCCTTCAATCAACCAAATACGACAAATTTCGGAAATAACTTGTTTCAATTTGGAAACACATTCCGTAAAACGGAGGAAAGTTTTGGGTCTTCGATTTTTGTTGGAGCAAGGGGTTTCATTGGTGTAGAGTATTTCATTGGACCTAAAGTTTCTTTAGGTGGAGAGTTCGGTTACTCTTTTGTGTACCGATCAACGGGTAAAAATGATTTCACAGCTGAAAACTGGAGTTCTTTGACTAATTCTGCGCAAACAACTAAAGTAGATAGCAACAACGGAAACTACTCAAGTTTCATTGGTACTAACTTAGATTCTTTGGATGGTGCTATCAATTTGCTATTCTATTTCTAATTAGAATAAATTCTTTAATACAAAAATCCCTTCCAGCACAAATTGGAAGGGATTTTTTTATGAATATAATTTTTAAACCAAACTCAATAGACTAATAATTTTACAATCTCCCCCCTCACCTTCTCGGCACTCGGTAACATCATCTTTTCCAACTCAACACTCAGCGGCACGGCTGGGAGATTGGCTGCACCAAACGTCCATACGGGGGCATCTAAAAATTGAAAGAATTCTTTTGATATCCTCCCTGCGAGCGATTCAGCAAATGAGTTTAGTAGTGGCTCTTCTGTCAATACAAATACTCGCCCATGTTTTTTTACCGAAGCTGAAATCAATTCCCAATCAATAGGGTTGAGTGTGCGCAAATCCATTATTTCAATTTGATCTTCAAAAGATTTAGATGCTTCTTTTGCCCAATACACGCCCATGCCATAGGTGATGACGATTGCACTTTCGCTGACTGCTAATTTCTCCTGACTGGCATGCTGAACGATGTTTGCTTTACCGAGCGGAATCACGTAGTCTTCATCGGGTTCAATGGTCTTCGCATCAAGTGTGCCAGGCACTTTGCTCCAATACAAACCTTTGTGCTCCAACATCACCACGGGGTTAGGATCATGAAAAGCAGCTTTCATCAATCCTTTCATATCAGCGGCATTAGATGGATACACTACTTTTATTCCACGTATGGTAAGCAATGTAGACTCGATACTTCCTGAGTGATAAGGACCTCCGCCTCCATACGCTCCAATGGGAACTCTGATGAGTGATTGGATCGGGAATTTTCCTTTTGATAGATAGCAACTTTTAGAAAGCTCTTCCACCAATTGGTTCATAGCAGGCCAGATGTAATCAGCAAATTGGATTTCCACAATGGGCTTCACCCCTACCGCGGCCATACCTGCTGTTGAGCCAACAATGTAGGCTTCTTGAATAGGTGTATTAAAAACCCGTTCATCGCCATATTTCTGTGCCAATGTTGCAGCCTCTCGAAAGACTCCTCCTAACCTTGCACCCACATCTTGGCCGTAAAACATTGCTTCTGGATGTGTTTTTAAAATTTCATCCACAGCATGAAGGGCAGCATCTACCATTGTAACTTTTTCGCCATTCGTTGGAAATCTATCACCACTTTCTTCTTCTATTTCAGTTGGGGCAAACTCATGCGAATCATAATCAGTTGGATCAGGATCAGGAGAGGCCAATGCTTTCTGATAATCGCTTTCAACTTGCTCAGATGCTTTCGCTTCTATTCTTTTAAGAACCGACTCTTCAACACCTTGGTCAAGTAACTGTTTTCTAAGCTTGATAATTGGATCATCCTTTTCTTGCAAAGTCAAATTATCGCCACGGTACCATTCTTTGCGCACGCCAGAGGTGTGATGGCCGAGCAATGGACATTTAGCATGAAGCAAAATAGGCGCGCGATTATTTCTCACATAATCAAAAGATTTTTCCATGGCCTCGTAGCTCGCCACAAAATCAGAACCGTCTACACGCATTCGCTCAAGGCCTTTGAAGCCTGCTGCATATTCATAGGCATCCATTGCGCGCATCTCTTTGCCCATGGCAGAGATGCCCCAGTCATTGTCTTGAATCAAATAAATGATCGGCAATTTTTTTAGCACGGCCATTTGAAATGCCTCGGCCACTTCACCTTCTGTTACGGAGCCATCACCCAAAGAACAAAGCACGATGGGGTGATCTTTTGCTTTAAGTAACCCCTGAGATTCTAAATAGGCAATGCCGTGCGCCATGCCCGTGGCAGGTATCGCTTGCATGCCTGTGGCAGAACTTTGATGTGGAATAGTTGGAAAGCCATCGCGCCTCAATGAGGGATGCCCATAGTAGGTTCTTCCCCCAGAGAATGGATCATTGGCCTTAGCCATCAATTGCAACATCAATTCATAAGGACTTAACCCAATGGCGAGCAACATTGATTCATCGCGGTAGTAAGGGGCTGCATAGTCATAAGATTTTAACTGCATCCCTGCCGCTAGTTGTATAGCCTCATGCCCGCGCGAAGTACTGTGCACATACTTACTGCAAACTTCTCTATTTTGATCATACAACTCGGCCATGCTGCGTACAGTGCACATTAGTTCATACGCCTTTAAAATCATAGATTGATTTAAAGTCTTTCCCTTCGCCTCTTCGATTGCTATGGCCATGCTATTGTTAGTATGAATAACCCAAAGATACAGTTTAGTTGAAAAACTATAGAAACGATGGAAATAAGAAGAGCCGTACTTTGTATAGATACCGATCGGTAAGGGATAGAAGTGGAAATCCCACGCGCCTCGCGTGGATTGAAGCGGATTGCCCGGCCCGAGGAACGAGGGTGCCGCCATAAAATCAAGACCCGTTAAGTCAAATAAAGAGGTGTTTTACACAATTATTGTTATTATTTTTACCACCGAATGAATTTATGGACTACTATTAGCAAATGGGGCGTAACGCCTGAAATGAACAATAGCCGACAGCGGTATGTAGTTCTTTCAAATAGGGTAAGCGTGCTCATCTCTTGCTTTACTCTTGTAGTTGCTTTAGTAGGTGTATTTTATTTTGGGCTGATCAACTCGGTAAGGTTGGGCTTCTTATTCATTTTGGTCTTCTTGCTTCCTTTATTGATTAATAGAGCAGGATTCATCAATGCTAGTCGGGTTATTCTTTCTGCGGTGGTAAGCTTTGCTTCTCTACTTATTTCTGTTATTGATAAATTTGAATACTCTCTGCTGGAAGAGTTTCAATATTTTGAGTTTCGATTGATGCTGATGTGCGCCAGTATTTTTCCATTCATCATTTTTAGGCTAAGTGAGAAGAAGTATTGGGTGACGGCCTTGGGTTTTAATTTCCTCTGCTTGGTTCTGTATGATCCTATCCACAATCTTTTTCATGTTGGCTATTATCAATTAGGATTGACAGGGCCTAATTACCCTTTTCTGAATTTTATGTTTGTGGCCTGTTTCTTTATTGTGGCTGGGTGCACTTACTTTCTTAAAAGTAGTTTTGAATTGTTTGAAAAAGAAAATAGAATTCTGATCGAAAAATTATCTATTCGCCAACAAGAAATATTAAATGTAAATACTATTGTAGATGAGCAAAGGGCCATTCTTGTAAGGGAAAACGTGATACTAAACAAAGAGCTGGTAGATAAAAATAATCAGTTGACAGCAACAAACGAGCAACTCATTCAGCACAACAATGACTTACAACAATTTTCATACACCGTTTCGCACAACCTGCGCGGGCCAGTGGCAAGCTTACTGGGCTTGTTATACTTAACTGATAGAAATGCCCTTGGCGAACAAAATGAAATTTTATTTGATCACATTCAAAAGTCTGTTACCACGCTGGATATTACCATTAAAGACCTTGGTAACATTATTGATATTAGAAACACGATTTCTAAAGTAAGGCAAAAGATAAATCTAGAAGAAGAGATCAGTCATGTTCTTAATCTGCTAGAAAAAAACATTGAAGATGGACAGGTGAAAGTGCAAATTGATCTGCACGATGGCATGGAAATTTATTCGGTGAAGCCGATGCTTAGCAGCATTCTTTATAACCTCATTAGCAACGCCATCAAATATAAATCGGAGGAGAGAAAACCCGTAATAAGAATAACATCCAGAAAAATAGGCTCTCTTGTAAAAATTGAAGTGCACGACAATGGGTTGGGGATTGATACCGAAAAATTCAAAGAAAAACTATTTGGCCTTTACAAGAGATTCCACACGCATGTGGATGGAAAAGGCTTGGGATTGTTTTTGGTGAAACTGCAGGCAGAATCATTGGGCGGCAGAGTAGAGATTGAAAGTACGCCTGGGATTGGCTCTACTTTTTGTGTTTACATTTCGGATGCATCTAACCCAGATCATCAAATTATTATGGACAAAGAGTGGGGGAAATTATACTATGATGCCCCCAAGGATATTGCGATGGTGATCTGGAAAAGAGCACTGAAGGTAGATGAGTTCAGCGAATTCTTCAAGCGATGTGTGGAGTTTGTCAACACACAAAAATGCCCTAACTGGATTGCCGAAATAAAACAAGGAACGAAGGCAGAGGCAAATGATGAGGAGTATGACAGGGCGCGCATGCAATTTGCCAATGAACTAAAGCGGACTAGCCTGAAACGATTGGGCTATGTGATACCCTTAGCCAACGAGCCACCACATTTTGAAGAATACAAAAAACAGCTAACTAATTTTTATCAAGGGCGGATACAATTCTTTCGCACGATTGAAGAGGCACAGACATGGATACTTGGCGAAACACAGAAGGAAGTGGAGATGAAGGAAACCGCGTAACTAGGACTTGGGGCTTGGGACTTAGGGACTAGGAGAATTACAAACACCTTACCAGTTGCATAAATACTAAGCCATAAGCCCAAAGTGCCAAGCTCTAAGTCCTAAGTCCTAATCTACCAAGATTCTCGCAATTCAAAAGTTTTGTTCAATTTTTGAATCAGTTTAGTAGATTCAGTAAAATCTAAAGTTTGTTGTCCATCACTGAATGCCTCTTCTGGTTTTTGGTGCGTTTCATAAATAATGCCATCGGCACCGGCCATCAAAGCCGCCAAGGCCACAGGCTCTACGTATTCCCGAATGCCGATACCGTGCGATGGATCTGCCACTACAGGCAAATGTGATTTCTCTTTTAAGATGGGAATGGCATTCACATCCATCGTGTTCCTACTTGCTTTCTCATAAGTACGAATGCCGCGCTCACACAAAATCAATTTTTCGTTGCCTGCCGAGAATACATATTCCGCAGAGGAAAGCAGTTCTTCGATGGTGCCAGAGATGCCCCGCTTGATCATGACCGGCTTATCCACTTTACCAAGTTCATCTAGTAAATTAAAATTCTGTGTGTTCCTCGCCCCTACCTGAAAGACATCTACATAATCATACATCTCAGCGATTTGGCTCACTTGCATTACTTCGCTAATGATTTTAATTCCTGCGGCTCTTGTTAGTTTATGCCACATCTTCAACCCCTCTACGCCTAAGCCACGAAACGCATAAGGCGAACTGCGCGGCTTGAATACACCGCCACGCATGATCTTCACACCATTCTCCTTCAAATGTGCCAGCGTCAACTCTACTTGGTTTTCACTTTCAATGGAGCACGGGCCAGCCATGACGGAGAGTGATCCTTGGCCAATGAAAACGCCATCGCCCAAATCAATTTTAGTGCGATCAACTTTCCACTTACGTGAAACCAATTTATAATCATCGGAGACACGGTAGATATCTGCAATACCCGGCATAAAGCCTAGCTGACGAATATCAAATTCTTTTTTGCCGATGGCTACCAAATAAGAATGGAGTTGGGTTTTTACTTGCGTGATTTTATAGCCCAAAGAGTTCACTTTAGATACTATTGTTTCCTGCTGAGTAGAATTGATGGACGGTTCTAGTTGGATGATCATGTTTTAATCTTAAAAAAAAAATGTAGTGTTACAACTTTATAGGGTCAGTGGCAAAATAGATTGAAAGTTCATCTTAGTAAATTCAAGCGTAGCAAGAATAAACCATAGTAGAAACCATTTGTAGTAGCAAACTGAACCTTATTACTTTATCTAGACGCATAACGAAAAAGGGAAATAATAATAAGGTTGTTAGAATTTTTTAGGCCATTCACTACTAAGGCTAAATTCCTTCGCTGATAGCTAATGATTAAGTTTTCTAAGTATAGATTTTCATAATCCGTTTGACTATTTAATAGTTATTTCAAATTTTTTACAAAATGATCAATATCTGATGGCAGATCAGTGCTGTTCTTTAACAAATTTATAAACGCGCTTCCTACAATTGCTCCTGAAGCATACTTGCATACCGCATCAAATGTTTGTCGATTGGAAACACCGAAGCCAATCAAAAATGGATTAGCCAATTTCATCCCCTGCAATTTTTTAAAATACAATTCTTGTTCCGAAGAAAAACCTTGCTGCGCACCTGTAGTGCTAGAGGATGATACGGCATAGATAAATCCATTGGTGGCCGCATCGATTTTTCTAATGCGCTCTTCGGAAGTAGTAGGAGAAATTAAAAATGTGTTGACTAGTCCGTTCTTGTCTACCAACTCTTTATACGATTCTAAATATTCATCTAATGGAAGGTCGGGCAAGATCAATCCATCCACTCCGGCAGCGGCAGCATCTTTCACAAATTTTTCAACACCATATTGTAGAACAGGATTCAGGTAGCCCATTAAAATAATTGGGATGGAAACCGTCTTTCTAATTTCCTTCACTTGCTCAATCAACAGATGCAAATTAATTCCATTGTCCAAAGCAATTTTATTACTTGCCTGAATGGTGGGGCCATCGGCCACCGGATCAGAAAACGGAATACCAATCTCGATGATATCCGCACCTGCTTTCTCTAATTGTTGAGAAATAGCGATTGTATCATTCAACTTTGGAAACCCTGCGGTATAGAATATCGAGAGTATATTTTTGTTTTTCGATTTGAATAATTCTTTGATGCGATTGCTCATTTTAATGTGTTGAGGTTGTTATGTGTTGAAGTGTTAATGTGCTGACGTTACTGGTTATCTATTTATTACTGCTTACCATTTACCACTCACCCAATGCCTAGTGCCCAATACCTAAGTCCTAAGCCCTAAGCCCCAAGTCCTAAGCCCTAAGCCCTAATATTTCCCCCACCTGATATACGTCTCCAAATCCTTATCTCCTCTGCCAGAAAGATTAATGATCACCACATCATCTGTGGCAAATTCCATTTTACCAAGTATTGCAATAGCATGCGCTGTTTCTATCGCAGGTATGATTCCTTCTGTTCGGCTCAATTCTATTCCCGCGTTCATCGCCTCATCATCTGTGACAGATAAAAATTGTACACGCCCTGTTTCAAATAGGTGTGCATGCATAGGGCCAATGCCCGGATAATCCAATCCCGCAGAAATAGAATAAGGCTCGATCACTTGGCCATCTTCAGTTTGCATCAATAACGATTTGCTTCCATGCAAAATCCCTACTTTCCCTAACACCGTAGTCGCTGCCGACTCTCCTGTATCAACGCCTTTACCCGCAGCCTCTACGCCTATTAGTTGCACATGCTCATCACTTAAAAAATGATAGAACGCACCAGCCGCATTGCTACCACCACCTACACACGCAATCACATAATCAGGAAATGGGTTACCAATCTCTAAGCTCAATTGATGTTTGATCTCTTCACTGATCACCGACTGAAACCTTGCCACCATATCTGGGTAGGGATGAGGACCCACTACAGATCCGATGATGTAATGCGTATCAGTTGGGTGATTGATCCAATGGCGCATGGCCTCGTTGGTTGCATCTTTTAACGTCATGCTTCCGCTAAGCGCGGGTTCTACTTTCGTTCCCAAAATTCGCATGCGCTCCACGTTGGGTCTTTGTCGCTCCATGTCATGCTTGCCCATGTAAACGGTGCACTCCATACCCATCAACGCACATACAGTGGCAGTGGCCACTCCATGCTGACCAGCTCCCGTTTCTGCAATAATTTTTTGTTTGCCCAATCGCTTCGCCAATAAAATCTGGCCAATGGTGTTATTGATTTTATGTGCGCCTGTGTGGCACAAGTCTTCGCGCTTTAAATAAATTTTCGCCTTATATCTTTCTGATAATCGTTTGGCAAAATAAAGTGGTGTTGGTCTACCCACGTAATCGCGCAGGAGTTGATCGAACTCTGCCTTGAAACCATCTTCGTTGATGATCGTTAAATAATTAGTGCGCAATTCTTCAATGTTCGGGTAGAGCATTTCAGGAATATACGCTCCACCAAATTGGCCGTAGTAGCCTTTATCGTTAACGTTATAATTCATTATAAAAGAATTTAGAATTTAGAAGATGCAAGTGAAAGTAAATCTTTGATTTTTTTGATTAGGTCTATGTCTTTAATTCCCGGTGAAAGTTCAACTCCACTATTCACATCAATGGCATGAAGGTTCATTTCTTTTAGGTTTTTGATTTCTGAAATATTTTGTTCGTTCAATCCGCCACTCAAGAAAAATGGAACAGCTTGATTATAGGAATTTAATAGTCCCCAATCAAAAGTAGCTGCATTGCCTCCATAGAATTTTCCTTTCGTATCGAACAGAAAGTAATCAACGCAATTCTCTAATGGAGTAGTAGTCTTGAAATCAAAATCTGCATCCACTGAGAAAACTTTGATCACGCCAATGCCTGATTGCTTCAACTCCGCACATTCCGCTACGGACTCATGTCCATGAAGTTGAACATAATCCAATTGATGTTTCAAAGAAAACGCTTTCACAATTTCTACTTGCTCATTCACAAACACACCTACCCTCTTGATTGTTTCAGGAAAACCAGTAGGAATAGAGAAGTCGCTTCCAACGTAGCGTGGAGATTTCTCATAAAAAATAAAACCCATGTAATCAGGCTGCAAAGCAGCTACTTCCAAAATATTTTTGGAGTCGCGCATACCGCAGATTTTGAGTGAAATGGATTTATTTTTAAACATCCTGCTTGTTTCTTTGAACCACATAGACACATTAGAAACACCTGCCTGCCGGTAGGCAAGTAGAAATACACATATAGTAACTATCTGAAACCTATGTGCCTATGTTTCTATGCGGTTCAATGCATTTAAAATTTACAATGTATTCATCTCTAACCGATTCAATTCCTTAATAAAATCTTTCGCAGCTTCTTCTGGCCGACTGTGTTGCATAAAGTTCTGCCCCATCAAAAAACCTTCGTACCCAAACTTTTTTAATTCTATGATTGCTTCGGGAGACTCAATACCGCTTTCGCTTACTCTTACTATTCCTTTAGGTATAAACTCAGCCAATTGCTTTGATACATACAAACTAAGTGTGAATGTTTTAAGGTCTCGGTTATTGACACCAATTAAATCCACATTGGCATTCAAGTTCGCATCTAGCTCTTCTTTGTTATGTACTTCCAACAATACTTCCAATCCCAATCCTTTTGCGGCAGATGCCAATTCGGCCAACCGCTTAGGTGCCAACGCTGCGGCAATTAGTAAAATGGCATCGGCTCCAATTGATTTAGCTTCAATGATCTGGTATTCATCAACAGTAAAATCTTTGCGAAGGATGGGGCAAAAATTAAACTTCCTGGCGATGGTGAGGTCATCATTGCTTCCACCAAAAAACTCCTTATCAGTAAGAATAGAAAGCGCTGAAGCACCCGCTTGCATATAGCCTATAGAAGTGCGCTCCACAGAAACGCTCGAATTGATAATTCCTTTTGAAGGTGATTTTCTTTTGATCTCGGCAATGATGCCCGACTTATCTTTTCGCTGAATATATTTTTTCAACGAAACGGTAGGGGAAGAAAAGAAAATGCTCTGCTCCAATAACTTCACTGGATAAAGGCTCTTGCGCTCCGCTACTTCCTTGTGCTTATGTTCGATTATTTTGTCTAGTATATTCATTTCGTTGGGCATTAGGCATTGGGACTTGGGCATTGGGGCTTAGCATCTATAAATCTTTAATTACTGCTCAATCAATTTTTTAAAACAATCTAATGCTTTTCCAGATTCCAATGTCTCTTTCGCTTTCGCGAATGCGATTGGCATTCCCTCTTTTTGGTGACCACAATACAGAGCCATGCCTGCATTGGCAATAACGGCAGCGTTCTGAGCGGCTGTTCCCATACCTTCAAGAATGGTCATAAAAATTTTGGCCGATTCCTCTACGGTATCACCGCCTTTCAAATCGATTTGTGATAGATGTGGCATTCCAATTTCTGTTGGGTGAGTGATGCGCTCACCACCATTGAAAAAATATTTAAACTCACTCGTCAATGAAATTTCATCGTAGCCATCTAGTGAGTGCAAGATCACAAAGTCCTTATCTGTTTGCTGATAGAGATAGCTGTATTGTCGCGCCAATTCTAAACTAAACACACCCACCAATTGCCTTTTAGGAAAAGCGGGGTTTACCATTGGGCCAAGCATGTTGAAAAATGTTTTCACGCCCAATTCCTTTCTGATCGGGGCAACGTTTTTCATAGCTGGGTGAAACAAGGGTGCATGCATGAAACAAATGTTTGCTCGGTCAAGGCTGCGCTTTAGCTCATCAATAGCATTGGTAAACTTATATCCAAAATATTCCAGCACGTTTGACGAACCCGATACTGATGATACTCCATAGTTACCGTGTTTCGCTACGGGCTGACCCGCTGCGGCTACTACAAATGAACTTAGCGTAGAAATATTGAATGTATTTTTTCCATCACCACCTGTGCCGCACACATCCATAGCAGGCACATCTAGTTTTACAGGAATACAAAGTTCCAGCATGGCATCTCGAAACCCTTGTAATTCATCAATAGTGATGCTGCGCATCATGTAAACCGTCATGAAGGCAGAGGTTTGGCTTGAATTATATTTTCCCGAGGCCAAATCAATTAATACTTGCCTAGCAGTATCTTTTGATAAAGATCTATGTTCAATTAATTCTGTTAAAATAGCTTTCATGCCTCTCTCAATTAATCAGCCAATTTTTAATAATATCCATTCCATGCTCAGTCATAATTGATTCAGGATGAAACTGCACACCGCGCACATCATATTTTTTGTGCGCAATCGCCATGACCAAACCGTCTTTATTGGTAGCGGTAATTTTTAAGTCGCTTGGCAGATTCTCGTTCTTTACCGCCCATGAGTGATAATGGCAAACATTGAAAGTGTTCGGTATTTTTTTGAAAAGTCTTTCTTCTTGATCTGTTATACTTATTTGGGAAGTAACACCATGCAACACATTTGGTATGTTAAACAAAGTGCCGCCAAAAACTTCGGCAATGGCCTGATGCCCTAAGCAAACCCCCAAAATACTTTTAGTAGATGAATAGGATTTAATCAATTGCTTCAGTATCCCAGCTTCGTCAGGAATGCCTGGCCCAGGTGAAAGTAAAATCTTGTCATACTGATCTACTTCTTGTATTGTTATTTTATCGTTCCTAAAAATAGCAGGCTCATGCCCCAGCTCACGAAGCATGTGAACCAAGTTGTAGGTGAATGAATCGTAATTATCTAATACCAGTATTTTCATTGTTGCTATTTTTTTATTTTAAAAGAAGATAGAAGTCAGAAGTTTAGAAGTCAGAATAACTGCCTACCACTTACAGTTCTTACCTTTTACTTTTTACCTCTTACCATCTACCAACTACCTTTTACAACTTACATTTGATCTATAATTTCTAAATCAACTCCGCCATTTTAATCGCTCTTCTCAATGCTTCTACTTTATTATTAACCTCTTGCAATTCACTTTGTGGTACTGACTTCGCAACAACTCCCGCTCCAGCTTGGAAGGTCAACGTATTTTCCTTGCTCAAAAAAGTACGAATCATAATAGCCTGGTTCACCGTGCCGTTGAAACCCACAAAGCCAATAGCACCACCATAGAAACTACGACTGGTATTTTCATATTGATTGATCAGCGTCATTGCCATTGGCTTAGGTGCGCCTGATAAAGTGCCCGCAGGAAATGTATCTGCTGTTAACTGCAAAGGGGAAATACCAGGCCGCAAGTTGCCTGAAACTTTAGATACCAAGTGGATCACATGCGAATAGTATTGGATTTCTTTAAATACTTCCACATGCACTTTCTCTGCACTGCGGCTCAAATCATTCCTCGCCAAATCAACCAACATCACATGCTCTGAGTTTTCCTTTTCATCGCGCGATAGTTTTTCGGCTAAGACTGCATCTTCTTGATCGTTGCCCGTTCTTTTAAATGTACCAGCTATTGGGTAAATGTGTGCCTGCCCATTCTTTATTTGAATTTGTGCTTCGGGCGATGATCCAAAGATTTTATAACTTCCGTAATCAAAATAAAACAAGTAAGGCGATGGGTTGATGGAGCGCAATGCTCGGTACACGTTAAATTCATCGCCTTGAAATTGCCTACTGAATCTTCTCGACAAAACTATCTGAAACACATCGCCTCGATGGCAATGCTTAATACCCTGCTCCACCATCTTCACATATTCATCATTGGTAAGGTTCGATTGTTCTTGATCCATTGCGTGAAAAGAGAATGTTGAAAAACGATTGCTGTAAATAATCTTCTCTAATTTTTCTAAACCTGATGGTCGCTCCTTCTCTCCCTCCCAATTATTTTCAAACAGACTCAGCTCGTTACTGAAATGATCAATGACAATCACATAACGATAAACTTTGTAGACCATGTCTGCAATGCCGTTGATGTCTGTTTTAGTATCTACGTTTTCGAAATACCTAACGGAATCATACGTCATGTACCCAAACAATCCTGTGAAAGGATATTTTGAATCAATTTCTGGGGCTACAAATGAATTCCTAAACTTCTCAAATTCTTGAAGCACTTGACTAGGGTCTGTTATCGGCAACTTCCAATTACATCCATCTGGGAATTGTGCGGCAATGGTTTCGTTCTTTACCACAAAAGAGGCAATGGGATCACAACAGATAAACGATAAACTGTTTTCGTTGCCATGATAATCTGAGCTTTCCAGTAAAATACTTCCCGCAAAAACATCGCGCAGCTTTAGGTAGATGTTTACGGGTGTGAGCGTATCGGCTAACAGCTTCTTAGTTTTTGTATTGAGTTTGTACTGCATAATCATATCTTAACTTAAATCCATCATTCCGACTCACCCCCGTGCTCACTTTTGCGAGGACACCCGTCCCTGCTGCGGTAGAGAGGGGGAAGCGGTCGAATAAAAAAGCCCGCCCCGAAGATCGGGGCGGGCTTTTCTGAAAGTATTCATCAAAAACTAAAACGCAGCCATGAACCGATCGAAATTCGATTTGTGCCACCACCACATCATAGTATTAACCGATTTCATTATTCTGCTGCTTCTTTCTTTTTAACTACTCTTTTTGCCTTTGGCTTAGCGTCCGCTCCCGCAACTACCTTCTTCACACTTGCTACGCGCTTCAAACGAGCTTTGATCTTCTTCCTAGACCTTGTAACGCCAAAAGAACCGATGGTTCTCTTACCTTTTGCTGATTTTTTGTCTCCTCTACCCATTATTGTTTTATTATGCCGCAATTATAGCGACTCTTTGGTAAATACAAAAGCTTGATTGAACAATTTATGTAATAATTGGTTAAATAAGCATCAAACTTAACCACTATGGCACAACCAAGTCTTGAAATAGTGAGCGTACTCCGCGCCACCGCCAAAAAGATAGAAGCAAGCGATAGCTACCAGTGGGGGCACATGGGCTTATGCAACTGTGGCTTTCTGGCGCAAGAGATCACCCATTTCACCAAAGTGGAAATCCACCAGCGTGCTATGCAGCGCCACGGTGATTGGACAGAGCAACTTAACGACTACTGCCCAAGCAGCGGCTTGCCCATGGATGATTTAATCTCAGAACTTCTCTACTTCGGCTTCGATGCTGATGATCTCAAGCACTTGGAAAAACTATCGGATGGAAAAGTACTTCGGCTCATCCCTTTGCATGAGCGAGACCTAAAACACAATCTCAAGAAAGACGTGGTAAAATATTTAAAAACGTGGGCTAATCTTTTAGAAGATGAATTAGTAGCCAATATCAAATTCACTTTGCCAAAGGAAAAGTTGCATGCGGTGTTGTGATGAGGTTAAGAGATATCAGCTTGAGGCGTGCAGCTTGAAGCCCTTTACAGTTGAAGCTTAAACAACACGCAATCCTTCGGTTCGTTTCCTTGGTTCACAAACCGAAACCATTTTACCAGATGCGCTTCTTCTTCTAAGCCACATTTGCGTAGCACGTTAGCGGAGGCAATATTTTCCGCATCCACAAATGTACTGATCCGATAAACTTCAGGTTTCTCTTTTAAAATGGATAAAAGCTTTCGGCATACCTCCGTAGCATAGCCCTTGCCCCAATGAAGCGGCCCCAGCACATAGCCAAATTGGATTTTCCCTTCGTCATTGATCACCCCACAGCTCCCAATAAATCTACCCGATTCCTTCAACCGAATGCTGTAAGAAAAATCAGTGGCGTTGCGCCAACCGTTTACCGCATAAAATAAAAATGATTGCGTCTGCCTGATGTTTTCGTGCATAGGCCAACTCATAAACTTAGTAGCCTCGGGCTTACTGGCATAGGTATAAAAAATCTCTGGGGCATCTTCGTACCTTAGCCGCTGTATGAGTAGTCGCTCGGTTTCAAATTGCTCGGGCATTTTCATCTTCAACAAAACATCCAAAGGAAATAAAATGAGGGAATGCAGAGGGGCATTATAACTTATGTGGATCAATAACTTTCAGCCCTTCAATATTTTTGAAATCGCTAGTATTGCGACTAATCAAGGTTAGGTCATAAACGATAGCAGTAGCAGCTATAATAGCATCAGGGAGTTTAGTCTTATGAGTTTTTCTAAGCTCTATCGTTTTCTCAATAATAGAATCGTTGATATTTAGTATAGACGACTGAGTGGTAAAAATGTCAAGTGTTGCCTTATCCTTTTCAGTTAATTTACTGTATGCGTAAAGTTCTATTCGGCTAATCACAGATAGGCTATATTCTTTGTCTATAACCTCATCCATAAAAGCTAAACCACCTGTAGGCATCGTTTCGCCTATGTAATCGATACCCGCGTTAGTATCAATCAAATAGTTCGCTGCTGCCATTCGTTGCGCATTTGTTCAAGCTCCTCTTGCATTTGTTGTGAAGTCTCCTTTGAAATGGCTCCCCTTAACCTTGCCGATAGTTTTTGAGGAATTTTCTCTTTTACAGTTTGGATTAACTTTATTATCTGAGCCTGCTCTAAGCCCTGCAAAATTTTCAACCCAGCATTGTCTTTTACTTCTACGAGTAGTGTTTGCATACAGTTAAGATTAGTATTTATAGCAATGTTAGCACAAAGATAATGTTTTATCAATCAAGGAATAAGGCTAAGGGATATTGAGTGCATTTCAAAATATTGCCCCATTTCAGCAAGACTTCTCTTCAACGTTGAGCTTAATTAACCATATCTTGTAACCTAAAACAAGTAACCAAAACTCAATGGCGAAAAATAACAATATCGTTCACCAATATTTCAAAAAAGAACTGGAAGGAACAAAAATCCTGGTGAAGCTCAATCCTATCCACCTAACAGGCACCGAGCTGACTATCACAGGCACAGATACCGAAATGCGCGAGTTGGAGTTTGATGCCGAAATAGCCGAAGACCTCAAGGCCGATGGCTTTGCCGAAGTAAATGCCATGGAATTTAATCTTTATTTGGCAGGGTTGCTATGAAAGTAGTATGTTTGCATTGGCAAATCGGCACGACCAGCTCCTGCTGAACTCCCCCAGGATCGGAAGGTAGCAAGGGTAGGTGGTTGTAGCGGTGCGATGTTCGGTTTGCCACTTTTTATTTTTCTTCTTTTGGCGGCCTGCGGGCTATCCGTTCCAAGTCCGACCTACGCACAAACCCAACACACTTCGGGCTTTCCACTTCTATCCCTGGCCGATGGTACCTAATCAGCTTATCACATAGATCATTAAGTTCGCATCTTTCTATTAAAATAGTCGTGCCACCACTGGGAGTAGTGGCACGACTGGAGCTTTCCAACTTCCAACCTTTTAATTAGTTTTACTAAATAATCCAACATCTCAATTCTCACATCTCAACTCTCAAATCCTAAATCATAAATCTTAAATCCCGCATGTTCTCCTCCGATCCCGTCCTGCGCATAAAAGAAGCCAGCATCTTCCAAGATCAAAACCCTGTGTTGAGCAACATCAGTTTTGAAATGGAGAAGGGCGAGTTTGTTTTCATTATTGGCCGCACCGGCTCGGGCAAATCATCGCTGCTCAAAACATTGTATGCCGATCTGCCACTTCGTCTCGGAGATATTAGCGTGGCGGGCTTTACCATTCGCGAAATAAGAAGCAACCAAGTTCCATTGCTGCGTAGAAAGATCGGCATCATCTTTCAAGACTTTCAATTGCTTGCCGACCGTACCGTGAGCGAAAATTTAATTTTTGTGATGAAAGCCACGGGCTGGAAGGACAGTGCCAAAATGAAAAACCGCTTGGCCGAAGTGTTGATGCAAGTAGGCCTAGGTGCAGTAGAAAAGAAATTGCCTCATCAACTTTCGGGTGGCGAGCAACAGCGCGTGGTGATTGCTCGTGCATTAATCAATGAGCCAGTCATGCTCATTGCCGATGAACCCACTGGTAATCTTGACCCAGAGGTATCGAACGGAATCTTAAAAGTATTTCAACAAATAAATAAAAGCGGCACTGCCATTTTGATGGCCACGCATAGCTACGGCCTCATTAAAAAATTTCCCGCCCGTGTATTGAAGTGTGAAGAAGGCAGAATACTTGATTCTAATGTAGAGCAGTTTGAGTTGAGTGCCGAGTATTAAGGTAAAAAGTAAGAGGTAAGTAGTAAGTGGTAACGGTTACCAGTTACCGTTCAGCAGTTACCTATCAACACTTACCAACTAACACTAATCTATTCACCTAGCTATTAATAACAGCAACGCCTTCCCTCCTATCCAACTTATTCAACTGCTGGTTCAGTAAATCAATCCGCACCAAAAGGTTTAGCACCAGTGCATCCTTTACATCTTGCGTAGGGCGCGTTTCCATTTCTTCTTTCAGCACTTGGTACATTGCCTCTAGTTTTTGAAGGTTCTGTGTTACCTCGTCTTCGGTAAGCCCTGTCTCCATTTGAAACTGACTCACCAATTCTTTCTTCTCTACAATCTGGTTGCTGTAAAAAACTTCCAAATCTTTAAACTCGCCTTTTATCTGAGCCGTTTCAATTTTGTTATTTCTAATTCCTTGAGGGGCAAAAAACAAATAGCTTGAAATACCCAAAAGCAAAATCGCGGCTGCTCGCCATAGCATTACCGAGTTCCAAAGTGAAACTGATTTGCCTGGCAAGTTGCTTTCTATTTTTTTCCAAGCCTCTTCGTTCGGCTCCCTGCTATCAAAACCATTACGGTTCTGCTCAACAAAATCTTTTAACGAGTCTTTCATATTAAAAAGAATTTAGAATATAGAAAACAAAAGTCAGAAGTCAGAATTGTTACCTATTACCCACCGAATACCGATTACCGCTTACCAACTACCATTTAACAACCACCACTTCCACCTTTTACCGAATACCGATCACCAACTACCTATCACCGCACACCACCACCCTCCAATACCTCCCTCAATTTTTTCTTTGATCTATTAAACTGCGACTTCGATGTGGACTCCGTTATCCCCATGATCTCAGCAATCTCACCGTGATCATATCCTTCTAATAAGTACAACGAAAGCACCGTTCTGTATCCATCTGGCAAGGCTTCAATCGCACTCCTCACTTTCTCTATCGTAAAAGGAAAGCCTTCAAACACATCAATAGGCTCTTCTTCTTTTACATCCCATCGCTCATCATCAGGGAAGCGCTCCATCTTTTTCTTGGTCACTTGCGTGAGCGCTTTGTTGATCACGATGCGCTTCATCCACGCACCAAAAGCAGAATTACCTCTGTAACTTTCTAAATTATTAAAAGCACTGATGAACGCCTCTTGTAACACATCTTCCGCCTCGTCTTCGTTGTTAACGATGCGATAGGCCGTATTGTACATACTGCGACTATAAAGTTTGTACAATTGATAATGCGATTGCCTATCGCCCGCACGACAGCGATCGATCAAATCTTGGTGTACGTTTATAGCCGGTTGATCCAAGCAAAAGCTGTTCAATGTTCAAAGACTGACCTCAACTGGAAAGGTTGCACTAATCTAGAACTTGGGCATTGGGCATTAGGACTTAGGCATTGGGAACTTAGGGCTTTGGACTTAGGTAGTAATCAATATGTAAAACCGTAGCCCCTAATGCCCAAGTCCTAAGCCCCAAGTCCCAAGTTCTATTTTGTCTTCGCCAAATTCTCCTTCGCCAAAGCAAAATCAGGAGAGATGGCCAACGCTTGCTCAAATAGTTTTTTAGCTCCTACTTTATCGCCTTGGTCTAATGCCAGCATCCCTTTCAAATTGATGACGGCTACTTTAATGGGATACTCTTTGCCTTTTCCAGCGGCATCGTTGTAGGTGGCCTTCAATGTTTCTATGTCTTTGTTAGACAAGATAATATCTGCAGAAGTAGCACTCTCTTTGTATCGCTTAACACGGTATTGCAAAAAAGCCATTTTGTATAACGTAGATACGTTGTTGGTAAGCAAGTACAAGCTTTCATAACTCTGCAATGCTTTGTCTGGCACGCCAAGGGCTTCATATCCCGAAGCAGCAATCTCCAATGCACCAATATTTTTCGGATTACGTGCAAGTAATTCATTAGAGACCAACACTGCCGAAGCTGATTTCTGATTTTGATAATAATAAACAGCCAAATCAAAAATCAACGAGTCGTTGCCAGGGTTTTCGATGATCAAATCATACAGCGCATCTTTGGCTACTTCATAATCGTTCCATTGCAATGCCGTAGCATACTTGCGCGCAAAGTGTTGGGTGATGGGGCTTACGCGCGGCAGAGAATCTTTCTTTACTGGTTCTACTTTTTTCACTTCGGGTTTGGCAACAACGGCTTCTGTAGCCGTAGGCTCCATGGGGCGATGTTCATCTTTCTTCTTTTTCTTTTGGGCAAAGCCTACTGTAGAAATGAATACTAACAATATCAAAACGAATCGGTGAATTTTCATACGTACTAATTATTATTGGTTTAATTTAATTTTTTACTTCTTCTAATGTTTTACCACGGAGGACACTGAGTTTCACAGAGAATACAAAAAGAGAAACATTTCATCGGCCTCTGTGTACCTCCGTGCCCTCTGTGGCTAAAAATAACCTCAGAGATTCGTCAAGCTCGCAGTTTAAACAGTACTCTTCAATGTAAGCCCTTTCTGAGCTGCCAACTGCAACATCAGTTCATAAGCCTCTTCTCTGTTGTTTTTGATCTGGCCTTCCAAAATTGCTTCTTTTATTTGATCTTTAATGTCACCAATCACGCGGCTGGGTGGAATATTAAAAATAACCATGATCTCATCACCAGCAATAGGCGGTTGAAAATTCCGAATGTTGTCCTTCGCTTCCACCTCAATCATCTTCTCCTGCACTTTCTCAAAATTCTTCAGGTACTTGGCCACCTTCTCGCTGTTCTTAGAAGTAATATCAGCGCGGCACAGCATCATCAACGCTTCGGCATCATTGCCCGCTTCAAACAGTAATCTGCGGATGGCAGAGTCCTTTACTTCTTTCACCAATGCGATAGGCCGCAAGTGCAAGCGAACCAACTTCTGAACAAATTCCATGCGATCGTTCAAAGGCAGTTTCATTCTCCTGAAAATACCAGGAGTCATTCTCGCACCTTTGTCTTCATGGCCGTGGAAAGTCCAGCCTACTTCTTTGTCAAATCTTTTTGTCAAAGGCTTGGCAATATCGTGCAAGATGGCAGCCCAGCGTAGCCACAAATCATTGGATACTCTAGAAACATTGTCCAACACTTGCAGCGTGTGATAAAAATTATCTTTGTGCGCTTTGTTGTCTTGGTACTCTACACCATGCAACGCAATCATCTCGGGAAAAAATTCTTTCAACAGCCCACTTTGAAATAAAAGTTTGAACCCATACGAAGGCACAGGCGACAAAATGATTTTGTTCAGCTCATCCGTGATCCGCTCCATCGACACAATTTTCAATCGGTCTTTGTTTCGGGTAATGGCCTCAAATGTTTCTGCTTCAATATCAAAATTCAATTGCGAGGCAAAACGGATGGCGCGCATCATGCGCAACGGGTCATCTGAAAAAGTAATATCTGGGCCGAGTGGTGTCTTGATCAATTTCTCTGCAAGGTGCGCCACTCCACCAAATGGATCGATCAACTCTCCATAATTAGCTTTATTCAAACTGATGGCCATCGCATTGATGGTAAAATCCCTCCGCAGTTGATCATCTTCAAGCGTTCCATCTTCTACAATCGGCTTGCGCGAGTCATCGCGGTACGATTCCTTTCTCGCCCCCACAAATTCCAACTCCCACTCTCCACTTTTAATATTGGCCGTGCCGAAGTTTTTAAAAATAGTCACCTGCTGCTCGCCCAAAATATTCGCCACTTGCTGCGCCAATTCAATGCCGCTACCCACGCATACAAAGTCGAGGTCTTTGCAAGGCCGCTTCAGCAACAGATCGCGCACGAAACCGCCCACGGTATATATCTCCACGCCCAGCTTCTCAGCCGCTTTGGCCACCGACTTAAATGCGGGAATAGTATCTAATTGGGCAGAGAAATTCACTTTCAAAAGTTTTTACAACGATAAAACCCTCAAAGGTAAAAGGAAATGGTGAATAATTAAGGATTGACAACCCTTCGACAGGCTCAGGGTGACAGTTTTATGAAAACCGTCCGAGTAAATCGAAGCCCTGTCAGCAGGGTGACAGTTTCATGAAAACCGTTTCGACTAAATCGAAGCCCTGTCAGTCTGAGCTTGCCGAAGACTGCGGGCCGGAAGACCTTACGGCATGATAGGAAACTCTGCGAAGAAATAAATTCTTAATTTGCCAACCATCTAATTGGTTTATTGAAATGATCATTAAAAAACTAGCCGTTCCGCTTATCAACGAAAAACTTTTGCAGCAAGTAGAGCACTGTTACATTGCGACCGCGGCCATTTCAGAAGAAGGATTTGATTTCATCCGCAGCCGCATTCCCACAAAGAGCAAAATGGATATTGTCACCGGAGTGAATGGCGCCACCTCGCGTGAAGTGCTGCACCGAATTTGGCGTAACTACCAAGGCCGCATTACGCTCAACCTCTACACCAAAAATTTCTTTCATGCCAATGTTTATATTTTCGATTTACCTTTTCGCAAAACGGTAGCCTTTATCGGTTCGGGCACGTTTACGCTCGAAGGCATCAAAGATCATGAAGAGCTCTTTTATAAAATTACGGACGTAAAGGAAATAGAAAACCTGCGGTCGTGGTTTACTGGCTACTACGAATTTTCAGAACCGCTCACTGAAAAAATCATTCAGGATTATGAGAGTGCTGTTGCCTCTTAGCACAAATTGGGCGCTTGCGCTATTGGGAGCACGCCACTGGCAACAATATTATTCACATCTTTCCGTTCAGAGTTTACCGAAGTATAGCAGTACCTTGTTGGGAGTGCATGAGTGATGAGCACAAGAGTACTTTCTTCTTCGCAGTGTCTCCGCCTCGGGACGCTGCGCTGGGTTGATCTTTTATTTATATGCACCAGAGTCCCCCAGGCGGGAGACTCTGGCGAGAAGAAAGGATACTTTTCCGTGGTTCGTGTCCCCACGAACCACTTATTAAACATCGTTTTGGTTCGTGGAGACACGAACCAAGGCTTTGAAGAATAAGAGTACTTAATGCCTCTTTACCAATATACTTACCCTGTGCATGAAAACAATTTTGCTGTCCGTTTTTCTGTTCGGTTTCATTTATGCCAATGCTCAAAAACCTGTCGGGCCTCCTAACAATGTTGGGCGCGAATATGGCAATCCGAAAATGCCGTGGATGGTTTCACACTTGGCAGGTGCGAATAAAGAGGTGCTGAAGCGGACAAACAAGAACTCACGTCATTCTATCTTCGGCAAAATACTGTGCTTCCGTAAACTATGTCGGATTCAGTCAGGCCATACTGCGTCACTGCATTCCATCAGCTTTAAGAAATTTAAAAAGAAGGTGGCAAAGAATGCAAAAAAGGGTGCGCACAAAAACATACAGACCGATTCCACTCGCAAGCTCAAGCCAGTGGTGCGTAAACCGACACCAGTAGTGATTGACACAGTCCATACTCAGCCCACGGTCTCGGTGCCAGTAGTAAAGGCAGACAGCCTCATCATACTAGGTGCAGAACTTTTGTTTGAAACAAATAAATCAACCTTGCGAAGCGAACATTTTGCAACACTCAATTCGATTGTCGATTATCTGCGCTTGCATCCGCAACGTTCGGTAAGAATATCTGGCCACACGGATATGACTGGAAAAGAAGCGCACAATCTTAGCTTATCTAAGCAACGGGCAGACGTGGTGGCAGAATACTTGGTGGACAACGGTATTGCTATCAATCGTGTTGAGACTTTCGGACTAGGCAGTGCAAAACCCATTGCGGAAAACACCACCGATCAAGGAAGGAAAAAAAATAGACGTGTCGAGTTGCTTATTCATGACTGAGGAGGATTTCTTCACTTTCCTTTGATCTCTATAATGTTTGTTATGATGAACAAATTATATATATTTGTTTGTTATAATGAACATTATGAACGATAAAAAGAATAGGTTACTCCCGAAAATCAGCAACATACTTGCTGAATTGGGAGAAAACATAAAATTGGCCAGGCTTAGAAGAAAGTTGAGTACAGAACAGGTAGCTGAAAGAGCCAATATTGCGCGTACTACTCTTTGGGCTATTGAGAAGGGTTCGCCAAATGTAGCACTGGGTTCTTACGCACACGTGCTGTTCGTTCTTGGGCTGGAGAAAGACTTACTCAAATTGGCCGGTGATGATCCGCTAGGCAGAAAGTTACAAGATGCCAAACTGTTGACAAAAGAAAGGGCACCCAAGAAAAGTAAGTAGCCATGGCAAAGGGTACACAACAACGAACACTACGAGTATATGCTCATTGGGTTGGACTTGAACAGCCCATCTTGATTGGGTTTTTGCACTCTACCCAATTACGAGGTAAAGAAATTTTTTCCTTTGAATACCGTAATGACTGGCTGAAATCAAGACGCGCTCAAAATCTTGACCCCGACCTTCAACTGTATGCTGGCCCACAATACCTTGCCGAAGGGAAAAGCAATTTTGGAATCTTCTTAGACTCCTCACCTGATCGCTGGGGAAGAGTGCTAATGGAGAGGCGTGAAGCAGTCATGGCAAGAAAAGAACAGCGCAAATCTAAAACACTTTTTGAAACGGATTATCTACTTGGCGTTTTTGATGGCACTCGGATGGGAGCAATCCGATTTAAGGAAAGTGAAGAAGGTCCTTTTCTGAATGACAATACGAAGATGGCAACACCACCTTGGACGTCTATCCGTGAACTAGAGCAAGCAAGTTTGCGCATTGAAGATGATGATAGTAAAGATGATGAAAAACTAAAATGGCTAAACATGCTAATGGCCCCAGGCTCTTCATTGGGTGGAGCCAGACCCAAAGCCAGTGTGTTGGATAAGAAAGGCCAGTTGTGGATTGCCAAGTTCCCCAGTAAAAGTGATAACCGAAATATTGGCGCATGGGAAATGGTAGTCCATGAATTGGCTTTGTTGGCTAAACTGAAAGTAGCCGAAAGCATGACGGGAATTTATTATAGCAAGCAGCATACGTTTCTAACAAAACGATTTGATCGAAATGCAAAAGGTGAGCGAATCCATTTTGCATCGGCTATGACATTACTCGGGCATACGGATGGAACTAACTTTGAGAGTGGGGTAAGCTATCTTGATCTGGTAGAATTCATTTCCAAAAACGGTGCGAATGTTGGAAGTGATCTTGAAGAGCTGTGGCGAAGGATTGTATTTTATATCTGTGTTCGGAATACAGACGATCATTTGCGCAATCATGGATTTCTTTTGACAGAAAGTGGCTGGGAGCTTTCGCCCGCCTATGATATTAACCCGGTAGAGACAGGAACAGGGTTGAGCCTTAATATCTCTGAAAATGACAACGCTCTACATTTGGATTTGGCCATGGAAGTCGCTCCTTATTTCAGGGTTACAGAGAAGCGAGCCAACGCCATCATTCAAGCGGTAAAAAAAGCTGTTGACCACTGGAGAGTGATCGCGGGAAAATATGGGATTTCAAAAACCGAGAAAGATATAATGGCAAAAGCATTTACATTGGAATAGAATAGTGTTAGATCAAAATTTGATCGAAGCACTTGTCAGTCTGAGTTTATCGAAGACTGACCCTTCGACAACCCTTCGACAGCCTCAGGGTGACAGTTTTATGAAAACTGTTCGGCTAAATCGAAGCCCTGTCAGTCTGAGTTTATCGAAGACTGACCCCTCGACAGGCTCAGGGTGACATTCCCTCTCGACAAAGCTCAGGGTGACAACTTCTTCGCAATGTCTCCGCCTCGGGACGTTGCGCCTGAGTGATCTTTTATTTATGCAACTTTATACCCAACAGAATGATTTCACATGAAAACACTGATGATTACCCCTGAAGGTTTAGAAAAGTTAAAAGAGGAGCTGGATCACCTGTGGCGAGTAGAGCGGCCCGATACCACACAAAAAGTTACTTGGGCGGCAAGCCTTGGCGACCGTTCTGAAAACGCTGACTATCATTACAACAAAAAACGCCTGCGCGAAATTGATAAACGCATACTTTATTTGCGCAAATGCATTGACGACTTGAAAGTGGTGAACTATTCACCTTATCAGGAAGGCAAGGTGATGTTTGGCGCTTGGGTTGAAATTGAAAATGATAAAGGCATGAAGAACCGTTTTCGCATTGTTGGTGGCGAAGAACTGATTGGGGCAAAGGACTACATCTCGATGGACTCGCCCATGGCATTAGCGCTATTGAAAAAAGAAGTGGGTGACGAAGTGGTGGTGACAACACCCTCGAGGCAATTTGTGTGGCGCATCACTAAAATTGAGTATCAATAAATTATTTTGTTAGGTTAAGAAGGACAACAAAGGCGAGGTTGGCCGCCTGACCAACTTTTGCATCTCATCATTTTTAGTTTGCTGTTTCTACACGTTGCTGGTCAGGCGACCGGCAACAACAAAGGGGAAGTCACCCTTCGACAGGCTCACCCTTCTAAAGGCTCACCCTTCGACAAGCTCAGGGTGACAGTTTTCATTAGACTCTCGCAGTTGATCGAAGACCTGACGGCACTGAAAGTATGAGCTATTTTAAATACGGTTCTACCGATGCTCTTAACGTTTCAATTAGTTCATCATCCATGTACTGATATTCATCAGCTATATCAAGCACAACAATTTTTTTTTGGGAACAAATTGATGGAAATTTTTCTACGATTCTTGCTTTGTGTTTCTTCTCCATCACGAAAATTAAATCTGCCCATTGCAGTATTTTTTCTGATACCCTAACGCGTGCGCTGTTTGCTGTGCCTGCGGAGCGAACTTGTATGCCTTGTCTATCTTTAAAGATATTTTCAGCAGTAGGGCTGCGCCATTGATTTCGACTACAAATGAATAGGATGTTCACTGAGAGTTTTTTTAAACAAGTAAGCCAAAGATAGTTGGTTGCCTCTATTTCCGCGGTTTGTGTCTACACGAAACACTTTTCAAACATCGCTTTGGTTTTGGTTTATAATTTTGGTTCGTGGGGACACGAACCAAGGCTGGGGAACATTTGTATCTTACAATTGTAAAAAAAACTTATCTTTACTTTAGATTCAAAAGAGTATGATGAGACCAAAAGATTTATTGCTTGCGCTACTCTTTTTGAGCGTTGGCTGCTCCAAAGAGCTTTCAACAAATGCTCCAAGTCTTAAAGATGGAGAATTCGAAATAAGAATCTACGATACGAAGGGAACACTACTTCTATCAAAAAAAGGACAGGCTGAGTACATCGGCCAAGCTGAATTACGACTTACCGATACTACTTTTATTCAACCCAATGCAGATCCTCTAAAGACCTTTGCGTCTTTCTCTTTTAGATTGAATACTCCTCTTACTTCATCTAAACAATTGAGTCTTAACGATAACAGTACAGCGTCATTCTACCAGCGTTGGTATTCGCTTGCAGATGACTGGGGCTACAGCAGCACCACAGGGAAATTGATTGTTTCATCTGTTGCAAACGCTCAAGCTAAGGGAAGCTTTGAAGTTAATCTTGATATTGCTGATAGCTTTGATAAAAACCCACTATGGGGCAATCATATCATTGTAAAAGGATCTTTTTTTACAAAGTAATAAGCGGTTTACCCTCGTTAAAGTTGGCCCGCCTGACCAACTTTTGCATCATCATTTTTAGTTTATTATTTTCTCCACGTTGCGGGTCAGGCGACCCGCAACAACAAACTTAGACCAACATCAACAGGGTTTGTGGGGGCACCAAGGCGGGGAATTAATGAATAAAAAGCACTCAAAATTTTATTATAACTTTACACTACAATTTTAACCACGCTGTCATGAGAAGATACCTAATAATTTATGAGAAAGGGGAAGATGGATATAGTGCTTATGTGCCAGACTTGCCCGGTTGTACTTCTGCGGGTGGCACTAAAAAAGAAGTGGAAGAAAATATTGTAGAGGCCATTAAACTTCATATCGAGATGATGAAAGAAGCGGGATACGAGATACCAGAAGCAAATTCAGAATCAGAAATGCTCGTTCTCGCCTGATCTTGAAATGAAATACAAAGACGTTGTTAAATTAATTGAAGAAGATGGCTGGAATCAAGCTAGGCAAAAAGGAAGTCATAGAGCATACAAGCATCAAACAAAGCCAACACTCAACATCATACTCAAACAAGCGGGTCTGAAATAGAGGAAGCCCATGATCATTAAAAAACTAGCAGTTCCGCTTATCAACGAAAAACTTTTGCAGCAAGTAGAGCACTGTTACATCGCTACTGCGGCCATATCAGAAGAGGGATTTGATTTCATCCGCAGCCGCATACCCACCAAGAGCAAAATGGATATTGTCACTGGAGTGAATGGCGCCACCTCGCGTGAAGTGCTGCACCGAATTTGGCGCAACTACCAAGGCCGCATTACTCTCAACATCTACACCAAAAACGTGTTTCATGCCAACGTCTACATTTTCGATTTACCCTTTCGCAAAACGGTAGCCTTTATCGGTTCGGGCACGTTTACGCTCGAAGGCATCAAAGACAATTAAGAGCTCTTTTATAAAATTACGGACGCAAAGGAAATAGAAAACCTGCGGTCGTGGTTTACTGGCTACTACGAATTTTCAGAGCCGCTCACTGAAAAAATCATTCAGGAATATGAGAGCACTACCCCCTTGGGTGCATTTCAATTTCCCGCGATAAAATAGGCCGCTCCTGTGGAGCTATGATGCTATGATCTATTTTTTTCTACTAACAGTTTACCCCGCTGGGGTATCCAGTCCCGTACGGGCAATGTCATTAAGTTAAGGAAGGATTTGAACCACATAGAAAGATAGAAACATAGAAATACACACATAGCCCTATGTTAAATCCATGTGTTCTATGTCCTATGTGGTTCATTTGCTGCTGATTGCTCTTAACTTAATGACATTGCCCGCTGGGGTATTCAGTCCCTTACGGGGACGACCTGTTAGTAGTAATCATGAGTTACTTGCTAGCTAGCACCGTAGGTGCGGCCTGTTTTTTTGAAATGCACCCACCGTTATGTTGCTGGTCAGGCGACCAGCAACAACTAGTTTAGGCCAACATCAAATGGGGGATGAATTACTCAAGGGAACACTCAATAGTATTTTCAAACAAGCTGCTTTAAAGTAAAGTTAGCCTCGTTAAAGTTGGTCGCCTGACCAACTTTTGCATCTCATCATTTTTAGTTTAGTGTTTCTCCACGTTGGAAAGCCAGTTTTGTTTTGATTCGAAATGTGGACGACCGCTCTACACCATCAGTGAGTTCCTGGTTAAGATGGCAAAAAATGGATTTCAAGTAGTGAAGCAATCACCGGATATCAGTGGCTACCCGTTGTTTGGCTTTGCGCTGGCAGAGTAGATGATCGTTGACTTATTTTCATTTTCCAACCAGAGCGGCAACGCGTTGCAGAGGCTGTGTGAAAATCATTTTTTTGTTTAAAAATCAAAAAATAGCTCTACCCTTTATTACCCCAATGATATTTGGGGTTGAATTGGC
>JAYWHU010000081.1:0-47283 GCA_043777495.1 Cyclobacteriaceae bacterium
GGTGCCACCACTGCCAGTGGTGGCACCACTAGAAATTTGTCAATTAAAAACTATCTTCGTTCATACTTTAAAACGGTTTAGCGTATGCTCAAAAAAATATTCCTCTTTCTGCTGGTAGCCATTCTGTTGGTGGTGGCTGTGGTGTTGTTCAACACGTTTCGGTTTTCGTCTATACAAACAAAAGTGGAAGCTGTGGCTGCTCCTGCTGTAAGCGATCAATCACTTCATCGGTTTCAACAGGCCATTTCATTCAAGACTATCTCGTATGCTAATGCTGCGCTTTTTGACTCAACGCAATTTTTAGCTTTCCATAAATTTTTAGAGACGGCCTATCCTACGCTGCATCAAAAGTTGACGCGTGAAGTAGTGGCGGGATATAGTTTACTTTATACTTGGCAGGGAAAAGATGCAGCACTAAAACCCATTGTGCTAATGGCGCATCAAGATGTAGTGCCTATAGAAGAGCCTACCAAAGCCATGTGGACGGTGGAACCATTTGCCGGCACGGTGAAAGATAATTTTATTTGGGGCCGTGGCACTACCGATGACAAAATCAACCTCATTGCTATTTGTGAGAGTGTTGAAAAATTAGCGAAAGAAGGATTTCAACCAGAGCGAACTGTTTACTTGGCCTTTGGGCATGACGAAGAGATTGGAGGCAAGGGCGCGATAGCCATTGCACAACTGATGAAGCAACGAAACATTGTGGCCGAGATGGTGATGGACGAAGGCGGCATTATCACCAAAGAAAAAATACCGGGCATGAAAGAACCCGTTGCATTGCTGGGCACCTCTGAAAAAGGATATTTATCGATAGAACTTACGGTGGAAATCCCTGGCGGGCATAGCTCCATGCCAGAGAAGGAAACTGCGATTGACATACTCACGAAGGCAATCGTGAATTTACGCAGCCATCCGTTTGAGCCAGCGTTTACATTGCCGATGCAAGGCTTCATTAAAAGTATTGGCCCTGAGTTGCCGTTTGTACAGCGGATGGCGTTTGCAAACCCGTGGCTGTTCAAAGGCCTGATCATTGGCACGTATGAAAAAAGTGGAGCAGGCAGCGCGATGCTCCGCACTACCATTGTGCCGACCATCATCAACGCAGGCATCAAAGACAATGTGATACCCACACAAGCAAAGGCAACGGTGAATTTTCGGTTGTTGCCGGGCGACCTATCTGCCGCAGTGATGGAGCGTGTGAAGAACGTGATTGCCGATGAGCGTATGAAGATAACAATGTATGAAGGCACTTTCGCGGAGGCATCGGCTGTGACACCGATGGAGGGCTACGGTTATCAAAAGATTGAATCGATCATTAAAAAATCGTATCCTAACTTATTGACTTCACCTTTCTTGATGCTGGGCGCTACCGACTCGCGGCATTTTGGAGAAATCTCCAACAACATTGTAAAGTTCAGCCCAATGGTTGACCCGATTGGGTTTCATGGCATTGATGAGCGTGTGAGTTTGGAGAGTTATCAGACATCATTGTGGTTTTTTGAGCAACTGCTGAGAGATTTGAAGTAGTAAGATTTTAACGTTGAGTGATCAGAGGTGCGCAGAGATGTTTTTTTGAGATGATCCTTGTGGCAGGCCGCATTGTGGCGGCATGCATTATCATTCCCAATGCAAGGAAACTGACAGAGCGGATAACGAGAGATTAATTTTTATTTTGACGTTGTTTTGAAAATTTGATTGGCAACCAAGTGAGAAGAAAAGTCAATACCAATCCGATAGCTATCCAGCGCAGCGCAGTGGATGCACCGCTTGTCAACAATTGATAGGAGAATTCTTTTGAACCTTCGAAATCGTCAAAAAATACAAGGAGACCAAATAGTATCGAGAATGCCAACCATCCAATCAACAGTATAAAAACGTATTTGCTTAGTTCTAGCAAAATGAAATCAAGTTTGCTCTTCTTCCAGTTGGCCACTACCACTACCGCCAGGAAGAGATTGATTGCCAGAAGTAGAGCAAGCTCGATCATGAGGTTATGCAATTGATTTTTTTGCTGACAACTTAAGAATAATGTAAGCAAGCATGGATAAGCAGAAGATAAGCAAGCCATAAATCACATTAATAACAGCCACTTTCATTCCGCCCATTATCACCTGAAAAGGAAGCATTTCTTTAGTAGCCTCCAAGGCATCAAAGGCAAAGAAAAGTCCTATTAAGGTTCCGAATGTTCCATAAGCTGCAGCTAGTCCACCAATTTGTTTTATCGCCTCCAACCATTTCGGGTTGAATTGCTTCTTTTGAATCATGGCTATTAAAATGTAAATGAAGATGCCAATGTTAAGCACCAGCAACAACAATAAAGGAAACATGAAAGGTGCGCCACCTTCATAGTGTAAACTGAGAAATGAACTTGCGATCATAGTTTTCATAAAGTTTAGATTTAGTTTTTGTTTCAGCAAGTGTACAGCATAAATCAACTCAAAACTTTTTTTTCTGACCGTTTGCCCGTTATATGAGGGTTATTTGAATTCCATAAATGGATATGGCGAAAGGGCGCTATAAGTTGTCGAAAAGATGCGAATAGCCTCTAAACGTTTATTTTTAAATAAGTCTTGAGAGATTTTTCCTAATTATGCAGACTGATGAATCGAATAACAAATTGGATGGATTATCTCCTTACACGTCAGCGATGGGTGATCCATATTTTGTTTTGGTTGATCGTGTTGGCATTCTATGTGATTTTCTTTGGTCGAAAAAACAGTAACTACCTCCAAACATTTTTCTTTGTGGGTCTCTTGATGCCTGTCACCATTAGCACGACTTATTTCTTGAACTATTACCTAGTTCCAGTCTATTTGATGAAAGAGCGATTTGGTCACTTTACCATTTACTTTATCTACACACTCATTGGTTCACTTTTTCTGGAAATGATGATAGCCGTGCTCACTTTTCTTTTGATGGCCAAAGTAAACATTCGCGACATGAGTCCCGCTTCCATCGATCTGTTTTTTCTACTAGCCTCCCTGTTGATGGTGGTTTTCTTTGCCATGGGCATAAAGATGTTATTGCATTGGCGTCAATCAAAAGAGGATTATCAAAAGTTGATGCGTGATAAGATTGAAGCGGAGTTGAGATTTTTAAAAGTGCAGTTGAACCCACATTTTTTATTCAATACACTCAACAATCTGTATTATCTCACCACAGAAAAATCAGAGAGAGCTCCACAAGCAATCCTTCAGCTCAGTGAAATTCTCGACTATGTTTTGCACCAAGGTAAATCCATGCTTGTTCCTCTTGAAAATGAATTGAAGCAAGTGGATAACTATATTGCATTGGAGCTATTAAGGTACGAAGACCGCATTCAAATTGATAAATCGATTGAAGGTGACATTACCGCTAAGCAAATTGGCCCGATGATGCTGATTACGTTAATTGAAAACGCATTCAAACATGGTGTGATGAAAACAACCCGAAGAGCTTGGGTAAAAATAGAAATAGCATGTTTACCAGAAAGAACAGAGATTTCCATTAGCAACAGCGGACGGGATGCCAAACAGGGGAGCGGAATCGGTTTGGATAATTTGCGTAGTCAGTTGGAACACTTATATCCTCAAAAACATTCTTTGCAAATCAATACTGATAGACCTGATGAGTTTGTGGTTAAACTAATTTTAGGTTCATCGCTATGAAAGTGAGATGTTTAATAATAGATGATGAGCCATTGGCACGCAAACTGATTAATGCGCACTTATCCAAAATTGAAAACCTAGAATTAGTTAGTGAATGTAGTAATGCCATCGAGGCAGGAAATTTTCTTCGCACTGCAAAAGTCGATTTGCTTTTTTTGGATATTCAGATGCCCGAGATCAATGGGCTACAATTTATAAGCACGCTAAAAAATCCTCCTGCTATTATTCTTACAACAGCTTATCGCGATTTTGCGCCCGAAGCTTTTGATCTGGATGTGGTCGATTATCTTTTAAAGCCTATCTCCTTTGAGCGTTTTACCAAATCGGTCAATAAGTTTTTCGATAAACGGAATGAAGGGAAATCAACAACGGTGATCAGTCGGCTGAAAGAAGATGCTTTCATTTATTTAAAAGCCGACCGAAAGAACCACAAAATTTTATTGAAAGAAATCCTTTATATCGAAAGCTTGGATGATTATGTGAAAGTGCATTTGAAAGAAATCACGTTGATCACCCGAGAGAATATCAGTTCGTTAGAGGCCACACTTCCCTCTCCTTCATTTGTACGAATCCATCGGTCGTTTATCATCAACACGCATCACATTGCTTTCATCTCCGCAGAAAGCGTAGAAGTAGCGGGAAAAGAACTTCCTTTTGGCAGGGCATTTAAAAAATCTGCGATGGCTTTGCTTTCGGTTAAAGAAAAAAGTGAGTAGATAGACTTTTAGATTGTTTCTTTTTTCTTCATCTTTGCCTCGGTCTTATCAAGACTAAATTTTTTACGCCTATGAAGTTCACATCCCTGTTCGTCCTCGCTTAAGATTGGCGCGATGAGCAATTTTGGTCGTCAGGCCAAGAAACTGTTCCCCAAAAACCTTAGGGGAATACATCACTCATTTATTACTTTTAAACTTTTCAAATGAAAGCTTATACACATAAGGCGTTTTCGCTATTTCGTTTATTCAAAGAAGCCGTAAAGGGCTCAGATCAAAACTTTACAGAAGGCAGCATCAACCGCGCTATTTTTCTTTTGTCCATTCCCATGATATTGGAGATGGCCATGGAGTCATTGTTGGCAGTAGTAGATATATTTTTCATTAGTAAGTTGAACAACAACGATGCAGTAACGGCTGTCGGCCTTACCGAATCTGTCTTGGCCATTGTGTATTCCATGGCAATGGGCTTGGGCATGGCCGCTACTGCAATGGTGGCTAGGCGCATTGGTGAGAAAGATAAACCCGGTGCAGCAGTAGCCGCTGTCAACGCGCTTTACATTGGCTTGATAGTTTCTGTGATCATTACCATTGCGGGTATTTTCTTTTATGATGACATCCTTCGGTTGATGGGCGCATCAGAGAATATAATCACGGTCGGCTCAGGCTATACGCAGTGGATGTTGATTGGCAATTTTACGATTGTTTCATTATTCCTTATCAACGCTATCTTTCGTGGGGCGGGTAGTGCGGCCATTGCCATGCACTCGTTGTGGATCGCCAATATTATAAACATGATCTTGGATCCAATACTTATTTTCGGTTGGGGGCCAATTCCTTCATTGGGTGTGGAGGGTGCAGCCATTGCTACGAATATCGGTAGAGGTGCTGGCGTGTTGTATCAACTGTACTATCTCACCGGTGAAAAAGGAATTATCAAAATCCATAAGGAGAATATAAAAATAGATTGGAGCATCATCACTCGCCTGTTAAAAGTTTCTGCGGGCAACATCGGGCAGTTTTTAATCTCTACGGCCAGTTGGCTTTTCATGGCACGAATCATTGTTACGTTTGGAAGCTCGGCCTTTGCGGGTTATCAATTTGCGATTCGTGTAATTATTTTTACTATTCTTCCTTCGTGGGGCATGGCGAATGCCGCGGCCACATTGGTGGGTCAAAATTTGGGCGCTCAGAAGCCAGATCGTGCAGAGAAGTCAGTATGGAAAGCTGGTTTTTTAAACATGGTTTTTCTAGGAATGATATCCATTCTTTTCTATTTCATTTCGGAGCCGATCATGAAAATCTTTTCCACAAATGAAGAAGTCATTCGCTATGGAACTCAATGCTTACGCATTGTTGCTTTTGGCTATGTGTTCTATGGTTATGGAATGGTGATCGTGCAATCGTTCAATGGTGCGGGCGATACCAAGACGCCAACCATCCTCAACCTATTTGGCTATTGGCTTTTCCAAATTCCGTTGGCCTACTTAATGGCGGTGCAATTTAACTTTGGTCCTAGTGGCGTGTTTTGGGCTATCGCCATTGCCGAATCTGTGATGGCTGTGATAGCGATTATTATTTTCCGTAAGGGGAAATGGAAGACAGTCAAGATTTAGTTTTGATTAGTAGGCAGTAGGTAAACAAAGAGTAGGCAATTTGCCTATTGCAATTGCTTACTGCCTACTTTTCCTTATTGCTTTTTCTGGAATGCCGATTTCACCGCATTGTTCAACTCCTCGCCAGCTTTTTTCAAACTAGCTTCCACTTCTTTCCAGCGTTCTTTGTTTTCAACATCGTTCTTCAATTTGTCGGCAGCTAGTTTTAGCTCTTCGTATTTCTTTTTCAAGTCCGCCTCCACACGCACGCTGGCATCTTTGGCCTCTACTATGAACTGATCGAATTTCTTTCCAAATTCCTTGAAAAACTTTTCGGCAGAGCCTTCTTCTTGATTTGTTTCCATATTATTTTTTATTGAACTTAGTGATTGAACTAATGCAAGTTACTGATTTTAGCCACCAATTCACAGATTAGCATATCAAAATGGAATTCGATATTGATTTTTACCTGATAGATCTTTTGGCTTTGCGAGAGTTGAATATTCCGAGAGATGAGGGACTTCAATCTTCTAAGGTTTGGTTTACATCTGGTACCCGCATCTGTTTGGAAAAAGGATGGAAAGTTCTGCGCTGACAGTCTGTTTTTGTATGATGGTGGGATTTACCGAGAGTACTATTGTGAGTTCGATGAGTATGTAAAGAGTCAGTATTCAATCAAAGTAGATACCTTGATTCTTATAGAGTATAGATTGTCATCGGAAGTTGTAGCAAATAAACCTATACCTATACCTACCTATGTTTGGAAATACCTATTTCATAATTCAGGGACAATGGATGAAATATATTATGAGAATGTCATTTATAAAGTAAAGTCTTTCAATAGAAGGACTTCCAGGTATTCTAAAGTTAAATAATGTCAGTAGTTTTTCTTAGTTAGTTTTGATAAAAACCAAGAAAGGTAATGGAAGACTTTATTTTTGATTACTCCTCGTTGAATCGGATAGCCCTACGCAAAGAGAATGTTTCTTTGGACGAGATTTCAAGTGTCTTTTTGTCGGATAACTCGATTATTCACCCCCAAAAAGGCTTCGACTATATGATTGGGTTTAGTAACAGGAAAAAATTCATTCATATTGCATATAGAGTAGCAAAAAATCATAAATTTGATATAGAAATACTACAAGCCGAATTACCAAATGAAGAAGACGTCAAAGAATATTGGTGCAAAGGAAGGTAAACCAAAAATTGACTATTTTGAAATAGTTAGAACTTCCAAACAATCAGGTAAGATATTAACTATTGCTGATGTGCGCAAGCAAGTGCTAGAAGCCCGTGCAGAAAAATTAAAGAAAGCCTCCTGATGGTTTTTTCAAGACTCAAATTCAGTTCTATAGTTCTTACCGCTTTGGTGGTTTTTAGTTCTTGCGCTTCGTCATCCAATTCATCGTATAAGCCCAAGTTCAAAAAGCCGAACCCCAACAAACCGTTGCCTTGTCCGCAAAAAGATTGTTGAGCCATGAAAAAGATAATAATCGCAATAGATGGATACTCAGCTTGTGGCAAAAGCACCACAGCTAAAGAGGTAGCCAAAGAATTGAACTACCGCTACATTGACTCAGGTGCGATGTACAGAGCGGTGACACTTTATTTTTTAGATCATCTTGTAGCGCACACCAATCCAAAAGAAGTTGACAAAGCATTGCAGGCTATTCAACTTTCCTTTCGTGTCAATTCAAAAGGAGAATCTGAAATATTCCTAAATGGGATAAACGTAGAAAAGGGCATTCGCAAAATGAGGATTTCTGAAAATGTGAGTCAAGTCAGTGTAATCAAGGAAGTTAGAGACGCTATGGTAGCTCTTCAGCGCAAGTTGGGCAAAGAGAAAGGCATTGTAATGGATGGCCGCGATATTGGTACAGTCGTTTTTCCCGAAGCAGAACTAAAACTTTTCCTTACGGCAGATATTTTGGTGCGCGCTTTTCGCAGGCAAAAAGAATTATTGGAGTGTGACGACATGGTGGATATTGACACCATCATCGAAAACCTAGAGAAGCGAGACAAAATTGACAGCACCCGAAAGGAAAGCCCGTTGAGAAAAGCGGAAGATGCTAATTCCATTGATACCACTCACATAACTATTGATGAGCAGGTGGATGAAGTGATACGGCAGGCTTTGTCCGAGATCATTGGCCTTGCCAAACTGAAAGGTAATCGGTAGGATAAGTACTACTTATTTCAGAGGGCTTTGTTTCAACCACCTCAAATCTTCGTACTGGCATCGGCCGGATGGCTGCCCCGCGAAGCACGGGGTAAACTCAAATTGTGTGAGGTTCGAGCGTGGCCTTACTTATAGTGAACAGCCCACCTCGATTTTTCATCAAAGGGCCGCCAAAAGATAGTGTTGGTCAGGTAAACCAAGTACCGATTTACTGACTACCGATTACCTCTTACCGAATACCGTTCACCTCTCACCACTTACCATTAATTCTTACCTTTTCTACCCATCTCAATATCTTTGAATTACTGCCTTTGCCGCTCGGATTTAATTGTTAATTTTGCCCCGTTCCGACCAATTGCTTGGGGCACTAACTTTAACCATTGCCAACTCCTCATGGGCAAATTTATCAGACTCAAAAAAGGTTTTACCATTAATCTGGCGGGCAAAGCATCCGCAAAGGTGGTGGAAGTTGATCAACCCGAAACATTCGTTATCAAGCCCACCGATTTCTTTGGCATGTACATGCCCAAGCCGGTGGTAAAGGAAGGCGATGTGGTGAAAGCGGGCACGCCACTTTTTCACGATAAGAAACATGAAAATGTGATGTACGTATCGCCCGTAAGTGGCGAGGTGGTGGAGATCAAACGCGGTGAGAAGCGCAAAATGCTGGAGATAAAAATACTGGCCGATAAAAAAGTAGAAAGCGAACCGTTCAAAAAATATTCTGTTTCGGAAATCGCTAATCTTTCTGCGGCTGATTTAAAAAATCAGTTATTGAAATCGGGCGTGTGGCCAAATTTGGTTCAGCGCCCCTTTGGTGTAGTGGCCGATCCGGGCATCACTCCCAAAGCTATTCACATCTCTGCATTTGATACCCATCCGTTAGCTCCAGATTATTCAATTTTGTTCAAAGGCCAAGATCAATTTTTTCAGGTAGGCGTAGATATTTTGAAAAAGCTTACTTCTGGGCCTGTACATATTAACACACATTCTACTAGTGAAATAGCCACGGTGTTCTCGCAAGTGAAAGGCGCGGAGGTAAATAAATTCTCGGGACCACATCCTGCTGGTTGTGTGGGTGTGCAAATCCATCACATCGATCCCATCAACAAAGGGCAGGTGGTGTGGACGATCAACCCTGTGGGCGTTATTCAAATCGGTAAACTTTTCCTTAGCGGGATATATGATGCTTCGAAGTTGGTGGCCGTAACAGGATCGGAAGTGAAGACGCCTCAATATTATAAGACTTACACGGGCGCATCGGTAAAGAAATTTTTAGAAAATAATTTAGCCAACGATCACGTTCGTGTGATTGCTGGAAACCCGTTGACGGGAACTGCAATTGGCAAAGATGGCCATCTTGGTTTCTTTGATAACCAACTTTCTGTTTTGCCAGAGGGCGATTACGCAGAGTTTGTAGGCTGGATCACACCGGGCGAAAGAAAATTGAGTTTCCATCGCGCGATTGGTTTGTTCTCGTTCCTTTCACCCAATAAAGAAAGAGTGGTTGACACGAACACGCACGGTGAGCCGCGCGCTTTTGTGCAGTCGGGGATTTTTGAACAAGTAACACCGATGGATATTTATCCTACGTTCTTATTAAAGAGCATTTTGGCCGAGGACATTGATGAGATGGAAGCACTGGGGATTTATGAAGTGATTGAAGAGGACTTGGCACTTTGCGAATTCGTAGATGTATCAAAACATAAAGTGCAAGAGATTTTGCGCGAGGGATTGGAATTAGTTCAACACAGTTAATAGATAGACTTAAACGGTCGCAAGGCGTCAAGACACTTTTAAAGTGTCAGACGCCTAAAAAGTCAAAGTTATGCGTAACATCATTTAATAAGTAGTTCGATGGATTTTATAAAACATCAGATTGAAAAAATAAAACCACACTTTGAAAAAGGTGGCAAGTGGGAGAAGCATTATTACTCCTTCGAGGCATTGGAAACATTTTTGTTTGTGCCAAGCACCACCAACGGAATTAAAGGAGTACAGATCCGCGATGCTATTGACTTGAAGCGGTTGATGATGACGGTGATCATTTCGATGGTGCCATGTTTGCTTTTTGGAATGTGGAACGTTGGCCACCAACATTTTTTGGCGATAGGCCAAGCGGCTTCGTTCGGAGAAAAATTTTGGATTGGGATTGTGCAAGTGATGCCCGTTGTAGTGGTTTCTTATGGAGTGGGATTAGGGATAGAGTTTATCTTCGCAACCTTTAGAAGACACCCAGTCAACGAAGGATTTTTGGTAACGGGTATGTTGATACCATTGGTGATGCCGCCCGATGTGCCGCTTTGGCAAGTAGGATTAGCAACGGCTTTCGCAGTGATCATTGGCAAAGAAGCTTTTGGCGGAACGGGTATGAACGTGATGAACGTAGCCTTAACAGCTCGCGCCTTTTTATACTTCGCTTACCCAACTGATATTTCGGGTAGCGTGTGGACATACATTGGCGATGCCAAAACAGTAGCTGGGTACTCTGGAGCAACTCCTTTGTCTATTGCAGCAGATGCAGCCACTACAGGAACGGCAACCGTAGTTTCATCACTTAATTCTTTTGGTGCCGGTTGGAATGAGGGTGTCTTTTCATTTTGGAATATGTTCATGGGCATCATGCCCGGTTGCATTGGCGAGACTTCCACGTTAATGTGTTTGATCGGTGCATTGATTTTGATTGGCACTGGTGCAGGAAGTTGGAAAGTGATAGTAAGTGTTTTCGGTGGCGCATACGCGATGGGGCTTTTGCTCAATCTGATTGGAGGAAATGCCTTTGTGGAAATGCCCGCTCATTATCATTTGGTGATTGGCGGTTTGGCCTTCGGGGCTGTCTTCATGGCGACAGATCCTGTCACTGCATCGCAAACCGAAACAGGAAAGTGGATTTATGGTGCTTTAATTGGTATCTTCACGGTATTGATCAGAGTATTTAACCCAGCATACCCGGAAGGGATCATGCTGGCGATTTTGTTGATGAATGTGTTCGCTCCGCTCATCGACTATTTTGTAGTTAGTGCAAACAAAAAACGTAGATTACAACGTGCGACAGTCTAATTTATACATCGTATTATACGCAGCCGCCATCACCGTAGTGTGCGGAGGCGCGCTTGCCATTGCATCGCAGAGCTTAAAGCCGTTGCAGGATGCCAACATTGAAATGGAGCGCAAGAAAAATATTCTCGCTACCGTGATGGAGTTGAAAGAAGGCGACAACATCGAGCAACTTTATTCTTCACGCGTGAAAGAAAGAGTGATTGACTTTCAAGGCAATGTGAAAGCAGGGATGAAGGCAAGCCAAGTGATCATTGCAGAGCAATATAAAGTGAAACCCGAAGAACGATTGCTGCCTGTGTATGAATTTCGCAGCCAAGCCGATACTTCTAAAATTGAAAATGCGGTAATGCCCGTTTATGGCTACGGACTGTGGAACAACATCTGGGGCTTTGTGGCTTTGAAATCAGACTTGAACACCGTGCAAGGTGTGAAGTTTGAACATGCGGGTGAAACACCGGGCTTGGGTGCGCGCATCACTTCAGATGATATTCAAAGTCGCTACAAAGGCAAAACAGTTTTTGATGGCGACAATATTCTTTCTGTGACTATGCAAAAAGGAGAAGGCATGGATTACACTTCCGATCCGCACAAAGTGGATGGCATGTCAGGAGCTACCCTTACGGCCAAGGGCGTCAACAATATGTTGAAAGATTATTTTGCCTGCTACAAAAATTATTTGAAGAAGAACAAACAAAACATATCACTAAACTTATGAGCACAGCAACAGCGGAAGTAGAAGTGGTGGAGAAAAAGGCGGAGCCGCTTTTCTCTAAGAAGAATAGAAAATTGATTTCCAATCCCTTGGATATTGATAATCCGATTACGGTGCAGATATTGGGTGTGTGTTCTGCCTTAGCGGTGACTACTCAGATGAAGCCAGCTTTTGTAATGTCTATCGGATTGATGGTGGTAACGGCTTCATCGAATGTGGTTATTTCAATGATGAGGAACTCAATCCCTTCACGCATTCGTATCATCGTTCAATTGGCTATTGTTTCCTTGTGGGTAATTTTGGTCGATCAGATTTTGAAAGCGTATGTCTATGATGTATCGAAACAACTCTCTGTTTTTGTCGGATTGATTATCACCAACTGTATTGTAATGGGTCGCCTAGAAGCTTTCGCCATGGGCAACAAACCATGGCCTTCTTTCCTTGACGGAATTGGAAATGGATTGGGCTACGGAATGATTTTGATGATGGTAGCTTTTGTGCGCGAGCTTTTTGGTGCGGGCAGTCTTTTTGGATTTAAAGTATTTGAATCGATGGGCGTGCATTACACTGGTAATGGCTTGTTGTTACTTCCTGCGGGTGCATGTATTATAGTTGGTGTTATCATTTGGGTACAACGTACGCTAAACGGACATCGAGAAACCCATTAATATTCAATTATGGAAAATCTATTAAATATTGGAATCAGGTCGATCTTTATCGACAACATGATCTTCGCTTACTTCTTGGGCATGTGTTCATTCCTTGCTATTTCTAAGAAAGTAAAGACAGCGATTGGATTAGGTGTGGCTGTAATCTTTGTGATAGGCATTACCGTGCCAATCAATTGGTTGATTCAAAACTATGTGCTTGTTCCAGGCGCATTGGCTTGGTTGGGCGATGACTTTAAAAACATTGATTTGAGCTTTTTACAATTCATTGTTTTCATTTCTGTTATCGCAGCCATCACGCAGTTAACTGAGATGGCCGTTGAGAAATTTTCTCCTGCATTGTATGGTACGCTTGGTATTTTCCTTCCGTTGATAGCGGTGAATTGCTCAGTGCTCGGTGCTGCTTTGTTTATGGTGGGTCGTCCTTATAATTTAGCAGAGGCTACGGTGTTTGGCTTAGGCTCTGGTATTGGTTGGATGTTAGCGATTGTTGCGTTGGCAGGAGTGAGAGAGAAAATGAAATACTCCAATGTGCCTGCACCATTACGTGGATTGGGCATTACATTTATATTAGTGGGCTTGATGTCGTTGGGTTTCCTTAGTTTCCTCGGGTTCTCTTTATAAACGATGCGAACAAAAGAAATGAAAGGGCTTCGCAAGAAGCCTTTTTTGTTGGGGATTCATAAATTAGTTGCTGCAACTGAACTTTGTAGATGGAATTGATAGATTATTTAACGATATAAAAAATACCTCGATAGTCACCCCTCTCCCTTTGGAGAGGGGACGGGGGTGAGGTCATGAAAACATTATTCGGAAAAATTGTACGCTACTTTTTTAATGGCACCTTGTTTATCGTGCCATTGGTAGCCACCGCCTACTTTATCATCGTATCCTTTCAATGGCTCGATAGCAGGTTGAACCTACCGTACCCTGGCGTAGGATTTGCGATTATTTTAAGTGTGATCACACTATTTGGCTACTTCACCTCCAATTTTGCCTTCAAGGCTTTTTCTACTTGGTTTGATCATGGCATGAACCGTATTCCGTTGGTGAAGTTGATTTATTCTTCTGTGAAAGATTTACTGGCAGCTTTTGTTGGTGATAAAAAGAAATTTGATCGACCTGTATTGGTGCGCATTAACAAAGAGAACCAACTGCACCGCATTGGGTTTATTACCCAACAGGATTTAACTGAATTGGGATTGAAAGATATGGTGGTGGTTTACTTCCCTCAATCCTATGCTGTAGCAGGCGATCATTTTATTGTGCCGAAAGAAAATGTTCAGCCTTTGAATATTCCTGGGCCGATGGCTATGAAATTTATTATTTCTGGTGGAGTGAGTGGTTTTAGCGAAGTTTGATTTTTTGAAAGTCATCTTTAAAATTTACGCTGGTCTTTGCCTACTGATAGGTCTTTTCCACCTGATTGGAATATTCTATCCAATAAATTCTCCTCCTGCATGGCGTCACGCTTTATTTGTAGGCATCAATCTTTTCTGCGCTTACGGATTTCTTAAACGCCCACGTTTTTTTGTTTACTTCTTCTTTCTGCTTTTGCTTCAACAAATTTATAGTCATGGAGGGAGCGCGATAATGACATGGAATCAGCAGCAGATTATTAGTTGGCTAGATGTTGCCGTGGTATTACTCACATTCGCGGCATTTGTGCTTCTTGTAATTGATAAGAAGGGAAGTTTTTAGGATCGATGAGGTTTATGGATAAGTGTATTTATCTCGTATTTTAATGAGATAAGTACAAGTATATCTTTTTAGTTAATCACCCCCGACCCCACCAACTCTTCCCCCTCATACCAAGCCGCGAACTGCCCGGGAGCAACTCCACGTTGAGCGCGATCAAAAATGATGTAGAGCCCTTCTTCTTTTTTGTGAAGTGTACATTCTTCTAGTGGTTGACGATAGCGGATCCGTGCCAAATAGTTTTTGGATTCGTCTATCGATAACTTTAAATCATTACGCAACCAATGCTCATCTGCATTGGGTATGAACAAGCCTTTGCGATAAAGTCCAGGGTGATCTTCTCCACTGCCCGTGTAGATCACATTTTTTTCTGTATCAGTACCAATAACGAATAATGGTTTTTCATAGCCGCCAATATTCAATCCTCTACGCTGGCCAATGGTATAATAATGAGCGCCATTGTGTTCGCCAACTACTTCGCCCAGTTCTGGTTTTAAATGATAGGGTTCTGAAATGTGAACAAGATCAGTTGAGGCGAAACCATTTTTAAAAACACTCGAATCGAAAGGCACTTCAATTACTTTTCCTTTTTTGGGCTCTAGGCGTTGTTGTAAAAAATCAGGCAAATGAACTTTGCCAATAAAGCACAAGCCTTGAGAATCTTTTTTCTCTGCCGTGGCCAGCCCTGCTTTTTTTGCGATTTCTCTTACTTCTGGCTTTAACAATTCACCGATTGGGAAAAGAGCTTTGGAAAGTTGTTCTTGTTTCAGTTGACAAAGAAAATAACTTTGGTCTTTGTTGGGGTCTTTGCCAGCTAGTAATTGATAAATGGTCTTGCCTTCTTTTTCAACAATTCCCTTACGACAATAATGCCCCGTGGCAACAAAATCGGCACCTAACTTTACTGCAGCGTCCAAGAAGACATCAAACTTTATTTCACGATTGCATAATACATCTGGGTTGGGTGTGCGTCCCGCTTTGTATTCGGCAAACATATAATCAATAATGCGCTCTTTGTATTCTTTACTTAGATCAATAGCTTGAAAAGGAATACCAAGATGCTGCGCTACAATCATGGCATCGTTACTATCATCTAACCAAGGGCACTCGTTGCTGATGGTTACCGAGTCGTCATGCCAGTTTTTCATGAACATACCAATCACCTCGTAGCCTTGCTCTTTTAGTAAGTATGCAGCTACGCTTGAATCAACACCTCCCGATAGACCGACTACTACTCTTTTTTTCATTGCTGTTTTAAGTTCGAGATACATTTTAATCCCCTATCAATTTTATTTGTGTAGTTATTTTAATCGTTTAATAACACTGTTATTGATTAATGATTTCATTTGGGCAATTGCTACTTTATTCAATTGAATAAGCCTTTCATTTTGGGGTAATTTTTGTTGAATTAGCGATGCGTTTATGCTTTCCATATTGCTCAGTACAACCAACTGCTCGATACTAGCTGTATCCCTTATATTACCATCTGAATCAGGATGAGTTTCTCTCCATTGTTTGGCAGTAGTTCCAAACAAAGCGACATTTAATAAGTCTGCTTCATTTGCATAGATGAAGTTCACTTGCTGCTTGCTCAATTCTGTTGGTACAATGTTTTCTTTAATCGCGTCCGTATGAATATGATAATTTACTTTGCTTCAATGTTCTCTGTAAATTCCATTCCAACTTTAATCTATCGTTTTCGTCTTCTTTTAGGCGCTGGTACTCTTTGACTAAGAGCAATTGAAATTTCGGACTTATCCACATCCCAAAATGAAATGCTATGTCCTTGTGAGCATAGGTGCCGCCATACCTGCCTGCCTTGGCTGTGATGCCAATAGCTTGTGTACGTTCTATCCATTGTTTTACTGAAAGCACGAAATTGTTGCTTCCGGATGTGTTTTTAATTGTACCGAATTCGGTATAATTAAAAGTTGGATTATATAAGGCCTCCCATTCCCCAATATATTCAATGGTATTTTTTAAGCTAAGCCATTTAATGATAATTGCCTCTTGCATTTGACTTTTTGCCATATCTGTAAGCGAAATGTAATCAGCCTCATTAGTTGATAGAATGGCGATTTCTGAGCCTTGAATATTTAATATCTTGCTTTTAGACATATTCTTCTTTGCTTGAGGATCAAAACTAAAGATTTGCAATTATTTATCTGCGAAAAGTTCATTTACAATCTGATTGAATCGCTCTTTGAATCGTTCGTAATAAATCCCCGTACCTGGTCCTTCAAAGCCTGTGCGAATGTGTTTTACTTTTCCATCTCTGCCAATAAAAATAGTGGTGGGGAATGCAATCACTTTATTTAGCATAGGTAAAGTGGCAGCAGCTTTTTCTTTGTCGTTCGTTCCAGCGATTACAAAATCATAAGGCACGCTCAATTTTTCCTTCATTTTCTTTACACGACCACTCGCATAGTCAAAATCATCTTTACGCTCATAAGCCAAGCCAAGTATTTCCACGCCACGATCATGATTGTCTTTGTACCACTGGGATAAAAATTTTGTTTCGTCCATGCAGTTGGGGCACCACGTTCCGAAGATTTGTAAGATTAGCACCTTGCCTTCATACTTTTCATCCGATGGACTGATCATGTTGTGATCGACATCAGGAAAGCTAAAGCTGATTTTGTCAAAACCTTCTTTGAGAAAGGTTAACGATTCGGCATTGGGCATTTCTGCTTTATCGGTTTTTATACCTTTGAAAGTCTCATGAGATTTTCTTCCTGAATAGTAATCCCCTTTTATTGAGTCACCATCCATCTTTGCTGAGAAAAGAAATGCATGATTTCCGTCAAATGTACTAAGCATTAATTTCTGATCTACCACATTGCCTTCTAAGTAACGATAGTCTCCGGTAGGAGTGAGGAAAGTGCCAATCACATGATTGCCTTCTTGATTGAAAATACCGACTGACGGATAGGTTTCCTTTTCATCTTGAAATTGCAACTGATACTTGCCCGAAAAATTTGTTGCTGCTTCTCCTGTTTTTATAAACCTATAATCTTCACCATAAGTGGCCGTGAACGGTAACTTAAAATCAGGATCGTAATTTTTGATGTAAAAACCGTGAAGTTTATCTCCGTCTATTTTTGCTCGCAATTCAATATCAAAAATGAGGATGGTTATTTTTACGGAGTCACCTACGATGGCTACTTCATCTTGTAACAACTTTTCTTCTGCATTTTTTAAATATACCTTGTAGCCAGATTGCTCTTTAGTCACTTCAAAATTGAAAGGAAGATGCTGGCCTTGCATTTCGATGATCCCGCGCCACATTCCTGTTTTTAGCTCAACAGGTTGTTGGCAGGAAACAAGTGCAATGGCTACAACTAGGGTTAATAGAATCCTCATGGTATCTAAATTTTCATTAGGAACACAAAAATGCAATAAATGATTCTAATTTCGCTGGATAAATTGGCCGCAAACAACAAGCTTCGGGCTACAAGCTTGCAGCCTGGAGCTTGTGGCATCCAGCCCAAACTAAAAATATGTTTCAAAACCTAAAAGTATTAGAACTTGCCTCTGTACTAGCTGGCCCTAGCGTAGGCCAATTCTTTGCTGAACTTGGAGCTGTAGTGATTAAAGTTGAAAACCTGAAAACGGGTGGCGATGTCACGCGTACATGGAAGGGTGCTGACGAACAAACCGATGATTGTTCTGCCTATTTCTGTTCATGCAATTGGGGAAAGAAATCAGTTGCACTTGATCTGACATCAGAAGAAGGTAAAAGGATTGTTCAAAAATTAGCTCAACGATCAGACCTTATCATTGCCAGCTACAAACCTGGCGATGCCGAAAAATTAGGTGTTGCCTACCAACAACTATTAATCAATAACAAAAAACTGATCTATGGACAGATCACAGGTTATGGTGCAGACAATGATCGTGTAGGTTACGATGCGGTGATCCAAGCCGAGTCTGGTTTTATGGATTTGAATGGGGAGAAAGATGGATTGCCTATTAAGATGCCTGTGGCGTTGATTGATGTATTGGCTGCTCATCATTTAAAGCAAGGATTGTTGCTGGCTCTATTGAAAAGAGAAAAAACAGGTGAAGGAAGTTTAGTGGAAGTATCATTGATACAAACCGCTCTTTCATCATTGGTCAACCAAGCAACCAATTGGCTGGTGGCAAAAAAGCTTCCTACCCGTCAAGGCTCTGCCCACCCCAATATTGCACCTTATGGTGATTCGTTTTTAACAAAAGACAACAAGCGGATTTTGTTAGCTGTTGGGAATGACAGACAGTTTCAGGATTTAATAAAAGTCTTAGGCATTGGGCAAGAGGTAATAGACCTTGGAGCTTGGGCATTGGAAGTTAAATTTTTATCAAACCAGCAGCGTGTAGAAAATCGAGCAGCATTGAACGAACTTCTGGCGAATGTGATTGCCACGTTTCACTCGAAGGAGTTGATGCAGAAGATCAACCAACTAAAAATACCTGCGGGGCTCATTCAAAACGTGGAAGAAGCGTTTTCTACAAAGGAGGCAAAGGAAATCTTGATGGGTTCAGAGAGCCTTTTAGGCGTAAGAAATTTTGTGGGACTTTTGTCTAATTTTGATCGTTCAAATTTATCAGCCCCCCCTCACTTTGGTGAGCATACTAGTGAAATTTTGAACAGTATCAAGGAATGAAATTTACCAAATGAAACTAGAGCATCGTAAACAAAAAGTCATTCCCCTACCTCATTTTTTCTTAAGGCTTGGCCGCTATGGATTGTTTTGCATTATATTGATTGCTATTTCAGTTATGATAGGGATGGTGGGTTATCATAATTTTAACCTACTATCTTGGATTGATAGCTTTTATATGGCCGCTATGATTTTAACGGGAATGGGGCCAGTGAGCGAAATGAAAACAGACCAAGCAAAATTTTTTTCGGCATTTTACGCCCTTTATAGTGGCATTGCATTTTTAAGTATTACAGCCGTTTTCTTTGCGCCCATTATTCACAGGGTGTTGCATATTTTACAAGTAGATGTTGAAGAAGACAGAAAGTGATTTAGCTAATTCACTAGAAGTTTTACACTACAAGTTCTGAGTATTCGAAAACTAAAAATAAAAAGGCGCTCTCTTTCGAGAGACGCCTTAACCCACCACCTAAACCAAAATTATTGCACGGCAATAGTTTGCTTCACCGCTTTCTTTTCATCTTTCGGAATGTGCAATTCTAAAATCCCTTTGTCGTACTTGGCAATTATTTTTTCAGCGCCTACGTTGTCGGGTAGTGAAAATGAACGACTGAAAGAACCGAAGTTGGTTTCTACCGCGCGGAATTTTTTGTCTTTCACTTCGTTGGTGAATTTGCGCTCGCCACTCACGGTCAAATAATTGTCCTTCAACTCAATCTTGAAATCTTCTTTGTTCAAGCCGGGCACGGCAAAATGGATTTCAAACGAGTTGTCGTTTTCAATCACGTCCACTTTGGGTACAAAGGAAACGCCACCAGCGCGCGTCATCGATTCATTAAAGAACCTGTCTACTAAGTTGCTGAATGAAGTCGGCACGAAATCATTCGCATTGTAACGGATAATGCTCATAGTATTTTTTGTTTTTAGTTTTAAATAGATTTTCGAACTAATGTGGACACTCGCAGGAAAAAATGTGCCGATCAGATTCCTTGGCTAATTTCAAGTCATAATGTCATTATTTTAGTTATTTTGATTCTTTAATAAGCCATATTGGCTTATTAATCTACTAATCAGAATGTTATTTTGGCGACCTTGCGGGCTTTCCATCCCGATAGCTATCGGGATCCGTCCACGCTCAAACCTCACCCACTTCGGGCTTTTCGTTGCAATCCCTGGCCGTCCAGTCAAGCAGACCTGCCGACTGAACCTCTTATCTCGACACATTCAACTTCATTCACCTCTTATCAAAGAATCCAAGCGTTTATCCTATCCTCACTTCATTCCAGTGATCTGACATCTATATTTGATAACAAACTCTACTCCATGAAAAAATATTTACTACTAACTCTACTTACATTTTTCACTCAAATTTCTTTCGCGCAAAAGCTCGATATGGAAAAACTCAAGGGCATGAAACCTCGCTCCATCGGCCCCGCGGGTATGAGCGGTCGTATTACTTCTATTGATGTAGTGCACAGCAATACGGATATTATGTATGCCGGCTCTGCATCTGGTGGGCTTTGGAAAACTACTAGCGCTGGCATTAGTTGGGAACCGATCTTCGATAAGGAAAATGTGATCTCCATTGGCGCAGTGGCAATCCAACAAGATAATCCATCGGTGATTTGGGTAGGCACTGGCGAAGGCAATCCACGCAATAGTTTGAATGGTGGCTATGGCATTTATAGAAGTCTAGATGGCGGCAAGAATTGGAAATTGATGGGCTTAGAAAAAACGCGCAACATTCACCGAATTATCATCGACCCCAAAAACACAAATACAGTTTATGTAGCTGCTATTGGCTCGCCTTGGGGCGAGCATCCAGAACGAGGTGTATATAAATCTATGGATGGTGGGGTCACATGGGAGAGAGTTTTATTCGTTGATGAAAAAACGGGCTGCGCAGAATTGGTGATGGATCCATCTAACCCCAATAAATTAATTGCTTCAATGTGGCAACACAGACGCCAACCGTGGACATTCAAATCAGGCGGGCCAGGATCAGCAATGCACATAACCTTTGATGGTGGAAAGACGTGGACAAAGAGAACTGAAAAAGACGGCTTGCCCGAAGGTGAAGTAGGAAGGATGGGTTTGGCTATTGCGGCAAGCAATCCTGCAATAATTTATGCCTTGATCGAAAACAAAAAAAATGCACTTTATAAATCTATGGATGGTGGTTTCAAATGGACAATGGTGAGTGACAATATGAAGGAAATTGGCGACCGACCTTTTTACTATTGCGAAATCCATGCGGATCCAAAAAATGAAAATAGACTTTATACAATCTATTCTGAAGTGAACGTAAGCCAAGATGGCGGTAAATCATTTCAAAAATTGTTGCCGTATACGGGCGTTCATCCCGACCATCATGCGTGGTGGATCAATCCCAACGATCCTTCTTTCATGATAGATGGAAACGATGGAGGGCTCAATATCACACATGATTATGGCAATACGTGGCGATTCGTAGAAAATATTCCAGTCGGTCAATTTTATCATGTGGCCGTAGATATGGATCAGCCTTACAATGTATACGGAGGCTTGCAAGACAACGGCTCATGGGGCGGTCCTGCCTACACGTGGAAAGATGGTGGCATCCAAAATACCTATTGGCAACCGCTAATGTTTGGAGATGGCTTCGATGTGCAATCTGACCCTGAAGACAATCGCTTCGGTTATGCGATGTCGCAAGGTGGATTTTTAGGAAGGTATGATCGCAAAACGGGTTTCACGAAAGTGATTCGCCCTACGCACCCCGATGCTAAAATGAAAGTTCGCTTTAATTGGAATGCAGCCTTTGCGCAAGACCCATTTGATAAATCGACTATTTATTATGGAAGCCAATTTGTACATAAGTCAACCGACAAAGGAACTACTTGGGAAATTATTTCGGCTGACCTCACTACCAACGATAAGGAAAAGCAAAAACAACACGAGAGCGGTGGTTTAACTATGGATGCTACAGGAGCAGAGAACCATTGCAGCATCTTAGCCATCGCGCCAAGCACCAAAGAAAAAGGAGTGCTATGGGTAGGCACCGATGATGGGCAAGTACAACTCACCAGAGATGGCGGAAAGACTTGGACAAACCTGACTTCTAAAATTACAGGTATGCCCAAAGGTGCATGGATTCCACAGATTCAACCATCCACTTACAATGCAGGTGAAGTTTTTGTGGTGGTAAATAATTATAGACAATTTGATTTCAAGCCTTATTTGTTCCGCTCGAAAGATTACGGCCAAACATGGGAGAGTTTAGTAACGACTGCACAAGTAGGGGAGAATAACTACACGCTGGCGGTGGTGCAAGACCCGACAGAATCAAAATTGATTTTTCTTGGAACAGAAAATGGATTGTGGGTAAGCTTGGACGAAGGGAAAAATTACACGCGCTGGACGAGTGGCTACCCTGCTGGAGTACCCACTATGGATTTGGTTGTTCATCCGCGTGAGCATGACTTAGTCATCGGTACGTTTGGTCGTGCACTGTATGTGTTGGACGACCTTCGTCCGCTACGCGAGATGGTGAAAGAAGGAACACAACTCTTGAACAAGACCGTTCATATTTTTGATGCGCCAGATGCCTATCAAGTGGTAACACAAGATCCTGCTGGGATTCTATTTCCTGCTAATGCGATGTTTCAGGGAGAGAACAGGCCAACAGGTGGAATGATTTCGTATGTGATCAACAGGCCAGAGGTAAAGAAGGAAGAAGCAAAAGAAGATAAGAAGTCAGAATTGAAGAAGAAAGAAGAACTGCCTGTGGGTCAAGCTGGCAAGAAGGATGAGGTGAAAAAAAATGAATTGAAGGATGACAAAAAACCAAAATATGATTCACTTACTCTCGAGATATTTAATCTGAAAGGTGAAAAAATCCGCACTATCAAACAAAAAGCACCTGATGACAACGGACTTAGCAGAATGACGTGGTCGTTGAATGAAAAGGGAGTTCGGCAGCCTTCACGCGAGAAAGCAAAGGCAGGTGCAGCAGAGCCGGGAGGTACGCAAGTGTTGCCCGGAACTTACAAATTGCGCCTCACTTTTGGCGATAAGAAAGACTCCGCTTCGATCACGGTAAAATCAGACCCTCGCTACCCGAATGCCGAAAACACAATTCAATCGAGATATGCAATGATCAAAGATTTGCAAAAGATGACGGCCGTTGGTGCTCAAGCCATGGATCGCCTGCGCGAATCAAAAGAGATTGCCGAAGAGTTTGAGAAAAAGATCAAAGACTCTAAGCGCACTGATTTGAAAGAAGCAACGGACAAGATAAAAGTAGTGAAAGATTCTATTGCTGCTATAATGGATTACATAGTGGGCAAAGAAGACAAGCGGCAAGGTATTTTGCGGCAGCCCGATCCTACGCCCATCTCTTACATTGGCACGGCTCAATTTTATATTAGTTCTTCCAAAGACCCAGTGAGTGCTACCGACCAGCGCGTTTTTCAGCAGACAGAGGACCAGATCAATAAAGTGACAGACCGTGTGAATAAGTTTTATGAAAAAACTTGGCCAGATTACCGTAGCACCATGGAGAAGGTAAGTATCTCGCCATTTAAAAATTATGAGCCGCTAAAGCGAAACTAGGTCGACCCAAATTTAATTGGGGAATTTACTAGATCGATACCCTTTTATTTGTGCTATGCGTTTTGACGCATAGCACAAATTTTTTTATAGCAAAATTGACTGAGGCCTATTTATGTTGTGGAATTATTCTGCCTAAGTATTTTCACCTAACCTATTTTAGTGATAATACGTAGTAGAGAGTTACAATCTATGATCAACCTTTGCGTAACAAAAATTGAATGCACTTTGATCCATTATTTTTAGTCCAACCAAAATAGAATGATTCAATTAATTGCCAAAGGTTGGAAATCAATATTGAAGATTGGATATGATCCTACACTCTCTGGTTTGGAGCGAAGTAGGACGATGCTAGTAAATGGCTTGACAGTAGCCACTTCTATTACCGTATTTTTCTTTTTTGTTGGATATAAAATCATCGGGTTCAAGTATTATTGGATTGTCATTTTCTTTTTTCCACCTGCTGCTTTTCTTATGTACTTAAATCATAAGAAAAATTATAAAGCAGCAAGGGCTTTATACGTTATCGGAGCCATTTCCATAGTAAGTTACTGGTGCTACATGACACCAGGCAATGGAAATGAGTACATCCTAATTGCCATTGCCACTACATCTAGTGTGATTTTCAATCAAAAGGCTATTGCCTACCTCACTAACTTTATTTGTCTAGCTATTTTTATGGCAGTTAAAGCCTACCTTGTCTATTACCCCTTTACCCCAGATCCATCCATCAATTACAATGTATTGCCAACGGCCATTCTGTTAGGTACGGTGGCGGTGCTTTCTTTTCAAATGGCTTTTTTTCGGGACTTGGTTCATCATTATGACAGTAAACTTTCAGATAAATACAAGGAGTTGAACAATGCATTAGAACTGCAACAACGCACTGACGAAGAGTTGATGACGACCAATGAAGAACTCACTTCCTCCAATGAACAGTTACACATGCTTTCAAATCAACTGGAAGTAATTGTAAAGCAAAAGAGTGCTGAGCTTCAATCGTACGTAGATGCTATCAATGTGAATATTCACTCGGCTGTTACAGATTCCAACGGCATAATATTAAAAGCTAATGAACCATTATTAAGAGCCAGTGGATATTTGGAAGAAGAGCTTTTAGGCAAAAGTTTTAATGTGGTTAGTTCGGACGATCAAGGTAAAGATTATTTCGCTGATTTTTGGGAAACCGTTTTGGCTGGTAAAACTTGGCGAGGTGAGATAAAAAATAGAAAGAAAGATGGATCAATTTTCTGGACAGATACCGTGATTCTACCCGTGAAAAACGAAAAAGATTCGATCAATTATTTTCTGACTTTATCACTTCCTATCACTGAGAGAAAACTCCATGAAGAATCTCGTGAAAGAACAATTCAATTGATAGAAACGGTTGCGTTTAGAACCTCACACAATATCCGTGGGCCTTTGACAAGAATACAGGGGCTGACCAACCTCGTTCAAAACGATCTCGTAACGGTTGAGGAATTCAAATGGGTGGCTGATAAAATATTCATAGGAACACAAGAAATTGACAGAGTTACATCTGAACTGGTAGAGTTCGTGAATACGCATCAGAGTAGTATTCAAAAAGAAAACAATTAGAATACTCTTACCCCCGCATATTAACAGTAGTCTGATACAACTTGTTCTACCGCCAACTTTTTATATCCTCGCTTGATAGGTATACAACTGAAAATACCTTCCCTTTTTCTCAATCAATTCTTCATGCTTACCTCTCTCTTGAATTTGCCCGTCTTCAACCACCAATATTTGATCAGCTTGGCGAATGGTGCTAAGACGGTGAGCAATCACAAACGTAGTGCGGCCTTTCATTAAAGTTTTCAAACTATCTTGAATAAAGCTTTCACTTTCTGTATCAAGGTTAGAAGTAGCCTCATCTAAAATTAAAATCCGTGGATTGGCTAAGATGGCACGGGCGATAGCAATCCGTTGACGTTGACCGCCAGAAAGTTTTACACCTCGCTCACCGATCACAGTCTCCAATCCTTTTTCGAATCGATCTGTGAACTCATGGACGAACGCAGCCTTTACTGCTTTTTGAAGTTCTTCTTCTGTAGAGTTGGGCCGAGGGAATAGAATATTCTCACGTATCGTTCCTTCAAATAGAAAATCATCTTGCAACACCACACCCAATTGACTGCGGTAACTATCAAGAGAAACTTTTGCGATGTCAATCCCGTCAATTGTAATGGTGCCGCTTTCAGGATTTAGGAAAGAAGCAGCTAATCCTGCAATGGTTGTTTTGCCAGAGCCAGAAGTACCAACCAAAGCAGTTACCGATCCAACGGGCGAAGAGAAATCAATATTTTTTAACACAGACTTTCCTTCTTCATAAGAGAATGAAACATCTTTAAACTCGATGTTGCCTTTCATTGCTTCAATCTTTATGGTGCGAACACTGCCATCATCTTCAATAGGCGTATTCATCAATTCTTCGGTGCGATCTAACCCCGCAAATGCCTCTGTCAATTGACTGCCAATGTTGCTCATCTGCACAATGGGCGCAATCATAAATACCATGAACATGGTGAACTGCAAAAATTCTCCCGCGCTCAATTTAAAGTAGCCGCTCAACCCCATGATGCCCACGCTCGCCAACCCCACCAAAAAAGTGCCAGAGCTGGTAACAAAGCTGGTAGAGGTAAGACTCTTCTTCACATTTAGAAAAAGTTGTTCCACTCCTTTTTCAAAAACTTTTATTTCTTGGGCTTCGGCATTAAAACCTTTGATCACACGCACACCATTTAATGTTTCAGTTAACCTTCCGGTTACTTCCGCCATTATTTTTCCGCGTTCGCGAAATACAGGGCGGATGATGGAGAAAGCTTTCAGTGTGATAACCCCGAAGATAGACATGGGGAGTAACACAAACAGCGTCATCAAGGGATTGATATAGATAAGAAACCCAATGGAAATAATAGCCGTCAATACTCCGCCAACCAATTGAACCAAACCCGTGCCTACTAAATTTCTTACGCCTTCCACATCGTTCATCACGCGCGATACCAACGCACCCGATTTTTGGTTATCAAAAAACCGGATGGGCAGCTTGAGCAAATGTTGCTGTACTTTGGATCGTAGAACGGAAATCAAGTGCTGGGCTTCTACACTCAAAATTTTCGTCAACAAGAAAGAGGTGATGGCTTGAATCAAAATGGCAACGGCCAAGCCAGTAAGTAGCAGCGGCAGCTTGTCGAGTTGCTTGTTGACCAGAATATCATCCATAAAGGGCTTGGTTGCCCACGGTGGCACTAGCCCAGCCGCCCGACTGATTATAATAAGAATAAGCCCGATGAAGAGGAGTTTTTTACGGGGCCAAATGATTGTTTTGAAAACATGGCCAATAGTTACTTTCGATTTAGACATAATAGGATAAAAGAGACAGATTAACTGGAAAGACGTAAAGTAAGTTCCTTTTATTTTATTGTAGCTATGGGCGTCCCAAACTTTCGCGTCTCGCGTCCCGCGCCTCACCCCTTCTTAGAGTATGCTGGTCGCACGGATTTTCGTACACCTCTTGAGCGGATAGGGGGGTGAGGTGAACTGCCACACGCCAACACTCTAATATGGGTGAGGCCAAACCCGAGCAAGATTAATTGCATCCTGCCAAAACTTGGGACGAGCCCACCTTTGACCCCACAAACGAGTGCGTATTATTTCTCATTATTTTACCAAAAACCCGACTTCAATGTCAATTTCTTAAACTAACTTTCGACAAGTTTGTTAACCCCGATATGGATCAGCAACATCTTAACGATTATTATCCCATTGCCCTCATGTTTTTGGTGGCGCTGGGCTTCGTAAGCGTAACCATGGCGGCCACTCATTACCTCGGTCCCAAAAGAAAAAGTAAGACAAAGTTAGAACCGTTTGAAAGCGGCATTGAATCAAGAGGTAATGCACGTATCCCATTCTCCATTAAATATTTTTTGGTGGCCATTCTTTTTGTGTTGTTCGATGTGGAGGTTATTTTTATGTATCCGTGGGCAGTGCTTTTTAAAGAGCTAGGCATGGCTGGTTTTATTGAAATGGTGATGTTCATTTCATTTTTGGTGGTGGGGTTGCTTTATATAATCAAGCGTGGTGCTTTGAAGTGGGAGTGAAAGGCTCGATATTTCTAAATTAACTTTTGTATATGAATTGACAGTTTGACAAATATACAATTGACAAAAGGATTACTAAACTCAGAAGAATTGTCAACTGCATATTTGTCAATTGTCAATTTGAATTACCACTTGTAGTTTAACTTAAAGTAAAAATGCAGACCGTTCAATTAGATGGCATAACAGTAGCAGACAAACCCGATGGAATAGAGGGAGCAGGCTTTTTTGCTACGAGTTTGGATAAAGTAGTTGGCTTGGCGCGAAAGAATTCTATTTGGCCATTGCCGTTTGCTACTTCTTGTTGTGGAATAGAATTTATGGCTACAATGGGTGCGCATTATGATTTAGCACGTTTTGGATCAGAGCGTTTAAGCTTCTCACCTCGTCAAGCAGATTTATTGATGGTGATGGGCACGATCGCAAAAAAAATGGGGCCTGTCCTTCGCCAAGTGTATGAACAAATGGCCGAGCCGCGTTGGGTGTTGTCGGTAGGGGCGTGTGCATCGAGCGGAGGAATTTTTGATACATATAGCGTTCTTCAAGGTATTGACAGAATTATTCCAGTGGATGTGTATGTGCCTGGTTGCCCTCCAAGACCTGAACAAATCATAGATGGCATTTTAAAAATCCAGCACCTCATTCAAAACGAATCACTGCGCAGAAGAAATTCGCCCGAGTACAAAGCACTATTAAATAGCTATGGAATCGAATAACGAAAAAACCGTAGCGATATTGAAACAAGAATTTGAAAGCGAAGTGCTTTTGATTGAAGATCCTTACCAATTTTTGACAATTACATTCAAGGCTGAAAAAATAATCGAGATCATTCAGTTTTTATACAATCATCCAGAAACACGATTTCAATTCTTGACCACGTTGTGCGGCATTCATTACCCCGATCAAAATCAAATTGCAGTAATGTATCAGTTGCACAATTTCAGAACGAACCAACAAATTCGATTAAAGATTTATTTATCGGCCGATAAACCCGAGACACCAACACTCACTGGTTTGTTCGCTGCCGCGAATTGGATGGAGCGCGAAACGTATGATTTTTTTGGAGTGAATTTCATTGGCCACCCGAATATGAAAAGGATATTGAATGTGGATGATATGATCTTTTTTCCACTGCGAAAAGAATTTCCATTGGAAGATCAAACAAGGGAAGATAAAAACGATGCCCTATTTGGAAGATAAATGCAAGCAGAAGATATCATCATATCGCCCACCACCAACGAAGAGAAACAATACTCTTATCTCAACTTAGGGCCTACACACCCTGCCACACACGGCATTTTCCAAAATGTATTGAAGATGGATGGCGAAATGATTGTGGAAGCAACATCAACCATTGGCTACATTCACCGTGCATTTGAAAAATTAGCTGAGCGGAGACCTTTTTATCAGATCACACCCATCACTGATAGAATGAATTACTGCTCGTCACCTATCAATAACATCGGTTGGCACATGACGGTGGAGAAATTATTGGGCGTAGAAATTCCCAAACGCGTTCAGTACTTGCGTGTGATCATCATGGAGCTAGCGCGAATCACCGATCATTTGATTTGCAATGCCGTGATTGGCGTTGACACAGGTGCGCTGACGGGCTTCGTGTATTTGTTCCAGCAGCGTGAACACGTATATGAAATCTACGAAGAGATTTGTGGCGCACGTCTCACCACCAACATTGGCCGCATTGGCGGATTTGAAAGAGACTTCTCTCCCAAAGCTTGGGCGAAGATTGAAAAATTTCTGAAAGATTTTCCAGCTGTGTTGGATGAGTTTGAAAAACTATTGGCACGCAACCGCATTTTTATGGATCGCACCATCGGTGTGGGCGGCATTACTGCTGAGCGTGCATTGAACTACGGTTTTACAGGGCCTAACTTGAGAGCAGCAGGTGTTGACTACGATGTACGCGCGATGAATCCGTATTCGTCTTACGAAGATTTTAATTTCATCATTCCTGTTGGCACCAATGGCGACACGTATGATCGCTTTATGGTGCGCCAAGAAGAGATGCGCCAAAGCTTGAGCATTATTCGTCAGGCGATTGATAAATTGCCAGAAGGTCCTTTCCATGCGGAAGTGCCTGAGTTTTATTTGCCTCCAAAAGAATTAGTGTATAATCAAATGGAGTCGCTCATCTATCATTTTAAAATTGTGATGGGCGAAACCGATGTGCCGAAAGGCGAAGTATATCATGCCGTGGAAGGCGGTAACGGGGAGTTGGGATTTTATTTGATCAGCGATGGAGGTCGCACACCGTTCCGATTGCATTTTAGAAGGCCGTGCTTTATTTATTATCAGGCGTATACCGAAATGATCAAAGGCTCGATGCTCTCGGATGCGATCTTGACAATGAGTAGTATGAATGTGATTGCGGGGGAATTGGATGCGTAAAAAAGAAGTTAGAAGTCAGAATATAGAATTTAGAAGATGACTGAAAGTAAGTCGATAGAATTTTCAACTGAGTCGATCGCTTTGGCGAAAAAAATCATTGCTCGCTACCCCGAAGGAAAGCAAAAATCTGCGTTGATACCTATCCTTCATTTGGCGCAAGCTGAGTTTGATGGATGGCTGAGTCCAGAGGTGATGGATTATGTAGCTTCAATATTGAGCATCAAGCCGATTGAAGTGTATGAGGTGGCTACTTTTTACTCCATGTTCAATCTGAAGCCTGTAGGAAAGTGTTTGCTGGAAGTATGTCGCACGGGGCCATGTTGGCTGCGTGGGGCAGAGGATGTGGTCGCGTACTTAGAAAATAAATTAACTATCAAAGCTGGTGAAACTACTGCCGATGGGAAATTCACTTTGAAAACAGTGGAATGCCTTGGTTCATGTGGATCAGCGCCTATGCTACAATGCGGTGCTGATTACCATGAGAATTTAACCGAGCAAAAATTGGATTTATTGATTGAAAAGTTAGGAGCAAAAGGAGAGAGGAGTACATATTTGAAGTCAATGCAAGTAAATGGTTAATAGTTGTCAGTTAATAAGCGCACCAACTCTACTAACAAATAACTATTAACTTTTAACGGATAACTAAAGAAGAATGAGTCGTCAATTATTACTAGAACATATCGCAGAACCAAACATTCACACTTTCGATGTCTATCGTAAGAAAGGCGGCTATGCGTCTGTGGAGAAAGCGTTGAAGACGATGACTTCCGATCAAGTAACAGAGCAAGTGAAAGCTTCGGGTTTGCGTGGACGAGGTGGTGCGGGTTTCCCTGCGGGTATGAAGTGGAGCTTCCTCGATAAAAAATCAGATAAGCCACGCTACTTGGTTTGCAATGCAGACGAGAGCGAGCCAGGCACTTTCAAAGATCGTTACCTGATGGAAAAACTTCCACATCTTTTGGTGGAGGGAATGATTACTTCCAGTTATGCATTGGGTGCAAAAACTTCATACATCTACATTCGAGGCGAGTACATGTACATTGTTCGGATTTTAGAAAAAGCAATTGATGAAGCGTACGCGGCTGGCTTCTTAGGAAAAAATATTTTGGGCACTGATTACTCGCTCGACTTGTATGTTCATCCTGGTGCAGGTGCATACATCTGCGGAGAAGAAACTGCTTTGTTGGAATCTCTCGAAGGCAAGCGCGGCAATCCAAGAATGAAGCCGCCCTTTCCCGCCATCGCGGGATTGTATGCATCTCCTACCGTGGTGAACAATGTAGAGACGATTACTTCTGTAGTCCCCGTTATCAACATGGGCGGTGATGAATACGCGAAGATAGGCGTTGGCAAAAGCACTGGCACTAAATTGATTTCAGCGAGCGGTCACATCAACAACCCAGGCGTGTATGAAATTGAGTTAGGTGTGCCTGTGGAAGAATTTATTTATTCCGATCAATATTGTGGAGGCATTCGCAATGGAAGAAAACTAAAAGCAGTGGTAGCGGGAGGTTCTTCTGTTCCCATTCTCCCTGCCGAATTGATTTTGAAAAATGTAAAAGGCGAGCCTCGCTTAATGACCTATGAATCATTGGCCGATGGTGGATTTGTAAGTGGTACCATGTTGGGCTCAGGTGGGTTTATTGTAATGGACGAAACCACATGCATCGTGCGCAACTTGTGGACGTTTGCGCGGTTCTATCATCATGAATCATGCGGACAATGCAGTCCGTGCCGCGAGGGAACCGGCTGGATGGAAAAGGTTTTGCACCGCATCGAGCATGGACATGGTAGCATGAGTGATATTGATTTGTTGGTGGATGTGGCAAAGAAAATAGAAGGCAACACCATTTGTCCGTTGGGTGATGCTGCAGCTTGGCCAGTGGCGAGTGCGATCAGGCATTTCAGGGAAGAGTTTGAATATCATGTGAAGTACCCTGAAAAAGTAATGAACCTGAAGCATTTTGAGATTGAACCTTTTGTTTCGAGTAAAGAATTGGTTTTAAGTTGAAAATAATTTTGATTGTAAGGCAATTATAAAATGTAGGCAAACCTTAGTAGAAATAATTGTAAGATAAAACCAAACCTTATTACCTTATTCAAATAGCAGGATAGTAGTTGGAAAGAATAAGGTAATAAGGTTGCAGGGGTTTTATGGGCTTATCATTTCTACTAAGGTTAGAATAAGATTAACCGAAATTGATAGTTACAAATTTTGGAGGAATAGGCCGTCAGTGAAAGCATAAATCAAAAATCTTAAATCATAATTCTTAAATCTCAGAATGGCAAAGCTTAGTATAGACGGAATCGAAGTAGAAGTAGCTGATGGAACTACCATCTTAAATGCTGCGCGCCAAATTGGTGGGCCTTCCGTTCCGCCTGCCATGTGTTATTACACCAGCTTGAAAGGGAGTGGAGGCAAGTGCCGCGTGTGTTTAGTGAAAGTGGCGCAAGGCTCTGGCAAAGACCCGCGCCCCATTCCAAAGTTAGTGGCTTCCTGTTCTACACCTGTTGCCGATGGCATGGTGGTGCAAAATCTTACTTCACCAGAAGTATTGGAAGCACGCAAAGGCGTGGTGGAATTTTTATTGATCAATCATCCACTTGATTGCCCTGTGTGCGATCAAGCAGGTGAATGTGATTTGCAAAACCTCGCCTACGAACATGGCGCAGCCAAAACCCGATACGAAGAAGAACGAAGAACATTTGAGAAATTAGATATTGGTGATAAGATCAAACTGCACATGACACGTTGCATCTTGTGTTATCGCTGCACCATGGTGGCAAACCAAATCACCGACAACCGTGTGCATGGTGTGCTGAATCGGGGAGACGCTTCGGAAATTAGTACGTACATTGAGAAGGCGGTGGATAATGATTTCTCTGGGAACATGATTGATGTTTGTCCCGTGGGCGCGTTGACGGACAAAACATTCCGCTTCAAAAGCAGGGTTTGGTTTACCAATCCATTGGATGCACATCGAAATTGTACGAAGTGTACAGGTAAAGCTGTGTTGTGGATGAAAGACAAAGAGGTGTTGCGCGTATCGGCACGCAAAGATCAGTATGGTGAAGTGAAAGAATTTATTTGCAACGAGTGTCGCTACGATCATAAAAATTTAGAGGATTGGACAGTAGAAGGGCCGCGACACATTGAAAGAAATTCAGTGATCGCGCAAAACCATTATGAAAAGACTGATCTTGTTACGTTGAAAAAGGAAATTGAAAGACAGATTGTGTTTCAGAAAGGGAAGCCGTTGCCTGTTGAATTGGGTGAAGGAAAATGATTTTAGATTTATGATTTGTGATTTTAGATTTGTGATTTACCCAAGATTTTGTCAATTGCCTTTTTGTCAACTGTCAACTTAAAATGATGACTTTATTTCTTTTCAAAATAATTCTAGTGGTGGCGATTTTTTCCATCTCGCTGTTCATGGCTGCGTATTCCACGTATGCCGAGCGGAAGGTTGCGGCCTTCATGCAAGATCGCTTGGGGCCAGATCGTGCGGGGCCATTTGGATTGTTACAACCATTGGCCGATGGGTTGAAACTTTTCATGAAGGAAGAGATCAACCCCGAGGTGGCGAATAAATTTCTTTTTGTATTGGGGCCGTCACTGTTCATGATCACTGCCTTGATGACGGGCGTAGTGATTCCGTGGGGCAGCGCGATCAATATCGATGGTGTGGATTACAACTTACAGATTACTGACATCAACATCGGGATTTTGTACGTGTTTGGTGTGGTTTCCATTGGCGTATATGGCATTATGATTGGCGGCTGGGCATCTAACAATAAATTTTCTTTGCTTGGCGCGATTCGTGCATCGGCACAAATGATTAGTTACGAAGTGGCGATGGGACTTTCCATCATTGCGTTAGTGATGATGACAGGTACGTTGAGCTTGAAAGAAATCACTCAGTTCCAAACTGGTGGCGTAGGAGGTGATTGGAATTTTTGGAATGTAGTCTATCAGCCCATCAGTTTTTTGATTTTTATCATTTGCGCATTCGCGGAATGTAATCGTGCGCCCTTTGATTTGGCAGAGTGTGAGACGGAATTGGTGGGAGGATATCACACCGAGTTTAGCAGCATGAAATTGGGTTTGTACTTGTTTGCCGAGTACATCAATATGTTTATTTCGTCTGCGATTATTTCCACGCTCTTTTTTGGTGGCTATAATTTTCCTTTCATGCACGATCTAGGTCTTAGTCAAAACGCACTGGCTGCATTGAGCACATTAGCACTGTTCAGCAAAATTATTTTCTTCATCTTCTTTTTCATGTGGATCCGCTGGACGATTCCGCGCTTTCGCTACGATCAGTTGATGAACTTGGGCTGGAAGGGCTTGTTGCCGCTTTCAATTGCTAATTTATTGATAACGGGGTTGGTGATATTGTTGTGGGGTAATAAGTAGGGCATCTATTTTAAAGTTGACAGTAATGCCGGGGGGCATAGGCAGCTTAGTAGTTGGTAAAATTATGTAAATTGTGAAGTGAAAAAACAAACAACAAAAGGTCTTGATTTCGTTGTGGACAAGCTGACGAACTCTATAGAAAATAGGGTGACTGGAGACAGCTTTACAACCAACATCATTCATCTTACGAAGGCTGACCTTCGGACGGTCTTAAAGAAAAATGGCTGGGCTTTTGACTGGCGGTATGAATTGAACCAGCCGGCCAGAGAAGTCTATAAGCTCACAATTACTGAGAACGCGGACGTTATTCAAGGAATAATAAGCATTGAAATTAAGTTTGACCACGTTTACATGCATTTAGTTGAAAGTGCTCCGTTCAACAAAGGGAGAGAGAAAGTTTATTCTGGTGTTCCAGGTAACTTAGTGGCGTTCGCTTGCCGACTTTCTTTTCAGAGAGGTTTTGAAGGAAACGTATCTTTTACATCTAAGACACAACTAATCGAACACTATACTAATACATTAGGAGCATTCCATGCAGGTGGACGATTAATGATTATTGAAACTGGAGCCGCTTTAAGATTAATGAATAAATATTTTAAAAACATTGAAATATGAGAACAAGAAAAAACGAATTGGACGTGGACTTCATTGGTGGTGCTGCCCCGTTGACAAAGGAAGAAGAGAAAAGAATTAGCGACTATATTAAAAGTCCTAAGACGAAAGGAAAGCCGACTTCTCAACGAGCACCGAGAAAATTGACAACTAGAAAGCGAGTAACAACGTAGCGTTACTACTTCGGTAAATTTATGAGTTGATAAATAAATCATAGCAGTGGAAAGCCTAACCAACAGATCAAAAGTAGTTTCCAACAAGAAGATGACCTTCTTGGAGCGGATTTATATTCCTGCTATTCTGAGCGGAGTGATGATCACGATTAAGCACATGTTTAAAAAACATGCCACGGTTCGCTACCCAGAGAAGACGAGGGAGTTTAGTGAAATTTATCGCGGCCTGCATGTGTTGAAGCGTGATGATAAAGGTGCAGAGCGTTGCACAGCTTGCGGCTTGTGTGCGGTCGCTTGCCCTGCGGAGGCGATCACGATGGTGGCGGAAGAACGGAAGAAAGGCGAGGAGAATTTATATCGCGAAGAAAAGTATGCTTCTACTTATGAGATCAATATGCTGCGCTGCATTTTTTGTGGCTTGTGCGAAGAGGCTTGCCCGAAGGAAGCTATATTTTTGACAGACCGCATTGTCGCCACCGACTATGGCCGCGAAAGTTTTATTTATGGAAAAGATAAATTGGTGGAGCCAGTGAATGCGCGAATAGATGTAACGAAGCGGCAGACGGCTGAGGTGTTGGAATTTAAAAAACAAAAACAACTCACTCATAATAAATAGTACCAGTGACTCAGAACCTTTTTTATTTTCTGTCTTTCGTTGCCATACTAAGTGCGCTCTTGGTGGTGTTTTCCAAAAGCCCCGTGCACAGTGTGTTGTATCTCATTGTTACTTTCTTTGCCATTGCGGGTCATTACGTTTTGTTGAATGCGCCATTCTTGGCGGCCGTGCATGTGATTGTGTATGCGGGAGCGATTATGGTCTTGTTTTTATACGTGATCATGCTATTGAACCTAAACCAAGAAACCGAACCGCATAAAACCACCGCATTAAAATTTGCTGCTACTATCTGCGCAGGATTGTTCCTGATTATTTTAGTTGGATCATTGAGAGGCAGCGAACAATTGGCGGTGCAAACCAATCAAACTGAAGTGGGTTCGGTAAAAGATTTGGGCAGAGTATTGTTCAAAGAGTTTTTGTTGCCATTTGAAATTTCTTCGGTGTTGTTGTTGGTGGCGATGGTGGGAGCGGTGATGTTGGGGAAGTCAGAAAAAGGTTAATAGTCATAAGTTAATAGTTAATGGTTAGTTACGGATAACTGATAGCAATTAGCGAATGACATGAAAATCAATAGAAAGAAATGAAGATAACAAGTTCATTCTCATTTAATGTGGAGGATCGGCTAGGGATAGAAGTGGAAAGCCCGAAGTGTGATTGGATGGTGGGTCGGACGGACTTGGAACGGATAGCCCGGTGGCCCTTGCGCCTCGTATGGCCAAGCCGCGAAAGAACTATTAACTATTAACGAATAACTGATAGCGAATAAAAATGAAAACCGCTCAAGGCATACCACTCGACTACTACATTTGGCTCAGCGCGGCCTTGTTCACCATTGGTGTGCTGGGTGTGTTGTATAGAAGAAATGCGATCATTGTTTTTATGTGCATTGAGTTGATGTTGAACGCGGTGAATTTGTTGCTGGTGGCGTTCTCTAATTATTATAGTGATGCATCGGGGCAGGTGTTTGTGTTTTTCATTATGGCTGTGGCCGCTGCCGAGGTGGCGGTGGGCTTGGCGATTTTGATGCTGATGTATCGCAATACAAAAACTACTGACATAAACATTTTGAACCGATTGAAAGGATGAGTACTGATTTTTTGATAGCGCTTGTTCCGCTGCTGCCTTTGGTGGGCTTCTTGATCATTTCATTGAATGTCAATCGGTTTTCTCATTCAGTAGCATCTGTTGTTGCTTGTGGCTCGGTATTGATTTCGTTTTTGATTGCTGTGGTTTTGTTTTTTCAATTGGTGGGTTTACCTACCGAGCAACGAAGTTTGAATGCGGTTGTCTTTGATTGGATCACAGTGGGGAATTTTTCTGCGCAAATTAGTTTTCTTATTGATCCACTCTCGTCATTGATGTTGCTCATCATTACGGGCGTTGGTTTTTTGATTCACGTGTACTCCATCGGCTACATGCATGATGATGCGGGCTTCAATCGGTTTTTCTCTTACTTGAATTTATTTGTGTTCTTCATGCTCGTGCTGGTGATGGGCAGCAACTACCTGCTCATGTTTGTGGGATGGGAAGGCGTGGGGCTGTGTTCGTTTTTGTTGATCGGCTTTTGGTTCAAGAACAAAGACTATACCTATGCCGCGAACAAAGCATTCATTATGAACCGCATTGGCGACTTGGGTCTGATCTTGGGTGTGATTTTGATTTTTACTCAGTTCGGCAGTATTCAATATTCAGAAGTGATGGCGAGTGTAGGCGCACAAGGAAGTTCTGCAACGCTTACACTGATAACTATTTTACTTTTCGTTGGAGCGATGGGCAAGAGCGCACAGTTGCCGCTGTACACGTGGCTGCCCGATGCGATGGCAGGGCCTACGCCTGTGTCGGCACTGATACACGCGGCCACGATGGTGACGGCAGGTATTTATATGGTGGCGAGAAATAATATTCTATACACGCTATCGCCCATCGGCATGAATTTAGTTTTGATTGTCGGGTTGGTGACGGCACTGTTTGCGGCTACCATTGCCCTCGCACAAAACGATATTAAAAAAGTGTTGGCGTACTCTACAGTAAGCCAATTGGGTTTGATGTTTGTGGCGTTGGGTGTGGGCGCGTACTCCAGTGGGATTTTTCACATGACCACACACGCGTTCTTCAAAGCATTGTTGTTCCTCGCGGCAGGCTCTGTCATACATGGGTTGCAAGGCGAGCAAGACATCCGCAAGATGGGTGGCTTGAAAAAATATTTACCCATTACTTATATCGTATTTTTTATTGGGGTGTTGGCGATTGCTGGTATTCCGCCTTTTGCAGGATTCTTTTCTAAAGATGAAATTTTAGCGAAGACGTTTGAGCATAGCCCAATGGTGGGGGCATTGGCATTACTTACTTCGTTGCTCACAGTGTTTTATATGTTCCGTTTGTTGTTCCTCACTTTTTTTGGAACGACACGCGCGAGTGATTCGGTGGTGCATCACATTCATGAATCTCCTAAAAGTATGACCATTCCGTTGATGGTGTTGGCAGTGCTTTCTGTGGTGGGCGGTTGGATGGGCATACCTGAAGTGCTTTCGGGTTCTAATCAGGTAGGAGAATTTTTAAGTCCAGTCTTTGCTGCTTCGCAAACACTTTTGCATGAAAGCCATTTAGCGCATTCCACAGAATTTATGTTGATAGGTATCGTGATCGCGTTGACATTGGTGGTGATTGGCTTTGCTTATTTCACTTACGTGAAGAAGAATGCTGTTCCTGTAGAGGAAGGGAAAGAACTATCGGCTGCTCATGGTTTGGTCTATCATAAATATTATGTGGATGAGTTGTATGAATCGCTCATTGTGAAGCCGCTGTTTTGGCTTTCGACTATTTTTGAACGCTTCATTGAGAAATTGGGTATTGATGGATTAGTAAATGGTGTGGGAAGCACGGTGGTTGGTGGAAGCAAAGTAGCGCGACTGTTACAGACTGGGAACATTGGGTTTTATATTTTCGCGATGGTGGTGAGTATTATTTTGATTTTGGTGACTAATAGTTTTTTAAGTTAAAGGACTATGAGAAAATCTTTAGCCATAACAGACGAGACCGTAATCAGTAAAATTTACTTAATACGTGGTAAAAAGGTGATGCTAGATAGAGACTTGGCCGAGATGTACGGGGTAGAAACAAAGCGATTGAATGAACAGGTAAAGCGCAATGAAAAGCGTTTTCCTATTGATTTTATGTTCCAGTTGACAGAAAAGGAATTAGAAGATTGGAAGTCGCATTTTGCGACTTCCAATAAAGAGAAAATGGGGCTTAGAAAATTACCCAATGTATTTACTGAGCAAGGAGTAGCAATGTTGTCTAGCGTTTTAAATAGCGAAATAGCTATTGAAGTAAACATACAAATCATACGCATCTTCACCCGAATACGGGAAGTTCTACTGACCCACAAAGATGTTTTGATAAAGATGGAGCAATTAGAAAAAAATATGTTAAAGCAGGATCATAAGACTAGTAAGCATGAAGAAGATATACAGCGTATTTTCAAAGTCCTGAAACAACTTTTAAATCCGCCTGAAGAACCTAGAAAGTTGATTGGATTTAAGACGAATGTCAGCAAAGATTAATTGAGTATGTTAACTATTTTTCTAATTTTCTGGCCTCTCTTTGCAGCATTGATTGTCTTTGCTTTGAAACAACAAGCAAGAACGATTGCGTTGATCGCTTCTGTCATTGAGTTGGCGGTTGCATTGGCCGTGGCGTTTTTGTTTGTGCCAGATGATTCGGTTCAATTCGCAATCAACCTTCCGTGGATACAGTCAATAGGAGTTTCTTTTAATGTAGGCATTGATGGCATTAGCTTGTTGCTTGTGTTGCTCACCACAGGCTTAGTTCCGTTTATTATCCTTTCATCATTTGGAAATACTTACCAAAGCCCACAAACTTTTTATGGTTTGATCTTGCTGATGCAAATGGCATTGGTAGGAGTGTTTGTATCGTTAGATGGTTTTCTGTTTTACTTGTTCTGGGAGATGGCGCTCATCCCCATTTATTTTATTTGTTTGATTTGGGGCGGAGAAGACCGTGGTCGCATCACATTAAAATTTTTCATTTACACGTTGGCGGGAAGTTTGGTGATGTTGATTGGTCTGGTGTATTTGTATTTCCACACTTCAGGTACACACACTTTTGAGATTCAGGCCTTGTATGAAGCAGGCCGTAGGTTGACGCCATTCGAGCAGGGAATTTTGTTTTGGACTTTCTTTGTCGCGTTCGCTATCAAGATGCCTGTATTTCCATTTCACACTTGGCAACCAGATACCTACACCGTTTCTCCCGTGCAAGGCACGATGTTGTTGTCCGCTATCATGTTGAAGATGGGGATTTACGGAGTGATACGCTGGTTGATTCCTTTTGTGCCGCTGGGTGTGCAAGCGTGGGGCATGACGGCCATTGTGTTATCGGTGATTGGAATTGTTTACGCTTCCGTTATCGCACTCATGCAAAAAGATTTTAAGCGGTTGATAGCGTACTCTTCCATTGCTCATGTTGGGTTGATCTCTGCGGGTTTATTTACATTGAATAAAATTGGAATGCAAGGAGCTATGATTCAGATGCTCAGTCACGGTATAGTTGTCTTTGCTCTGTTTTATGTGGTTGAAATCATTTCGCAAAGAACAAAAACAAGAACCATTTCAGAACTAGGCGGCATTCGCCTTCAAGCTCCCATTTTAACTACTACTTTCTTGGTGATCTTGTTGGGAAGCATCGCGCTGCCTTTTACGAGCGGCTTTGTAGGAGAGTTTTTATTGATCAATTCATTAGTACAATATCAATTTGCAATAGGCGCAGTAGCTGGGTTAACATCTATTCTCGGTGCAGTTTACATGCTACGTTCTTTTCAACAATCTATGTTGGGCGAGAAGAAGGTTGTTACGTCCACTATTTCAGATTTAACATCTCAAGAAAAATGGGTGTTATACCCGATTGTAGTTTTGATCGTAGTGATTGGAATTTATCCAACTCCACTATTAAAAATTTCAGAAGCTGCGGTGAATAATCTTTTAACCATTGTCTCCAACTATTTGGCCTTAGCTAAGTAATATGAACGCACTTTACATCTTATGCGGTTTAGGAATTGTTTCGCTCGTTTCAGAGATACTGAATTTCAAGAAATGGCTGTTGCCTATCGTAATAGTAGGATTATCCGTTGCCATTGTTGCTGCGTCATTTGAATGGAACAACACCACTCATTTCTTTGGCAACATGGTGATCTTCGATCATTTCGCAATAGCCTTCACCGTATTGATTTGTATGGTCGCCTTCTTTTGGTTTTGGATGGCACATTCGTATTTCGATAACAAAGAACACCTCACCGATCAGGCTGCTTTGATTTTGTTTTCGTTGGTGGGCGCGATCATCCTCACTTCCATCAACAACATGGCGATGCTTTTCTTAGGCATTGAAATTTTGTCCATTGCATTGTATGTATTGGTAGGAAGCAAAAAAGATAGCCTCTTCTCTACCGAGGCTGCATTCAAATATTTTTTGATGGGCTCTTTCGCTACGGGATTTTTGTTGATGGGCATTGCATTGATTTATGGTGCAACAGGCTCTTTTGAGTTGACAAAAATTTCAGCTTTCATATCTGCTCACTCAAAAGAACTTCCACTCTTTTTCTACTCTGGGGTTTTGTTAGTGCTAATTGGCATGTCATTTAAAATATCTGCCGTACCATTTCATTTTTGGGCACCCGATGTGTATCAAGGTGCACCTACGGCCATCACGGCATTCATGTCCACCATTGTGAAGATAGCTGCCTTCGCTGCCATCATCAGATTGTTTGCAGGTTGCTTTATTGAGATCAGCTCTACGTGGCTGAATATTCTCTCAGTGATCACCGTGCTTACTTTGGTATTGGCAAATGTTACTGCCGTTTATCAGACTAATGTCAAGCGCATGTTGGCCTATTCAAGTGTTGGTCATGCAGGGTATGTACTGATTGCGTTGGTGTGTGGTGGAAATATTTCAAATGTTGTTTTGTACTACCTCTCGGGATATTCAATAGCATCGTTGATTGCCTTCACCGTTCTCAATCAAATGGAAGAAAACAACCAAGGCATTACTATTGAAAGTTTTAATGGGCTTTTTAATCGCAGTAGATTCTTAGCTGTTGCTATGACGATTGCTTTGTTATCGTTGGCAGGCATTCCACCACTAGCAGGTTTCTTTGGAAAATATTTGCTGCTATCCTTGGCGGTAGGAGCAGGGCATATTTGGTTAGTAGCGGTGGCCATTGTCACTTCAGTAATTGGTGTTTATTATTATTTCAAAATCATTCTGGCCATGTATTTTAAGTCGGACAGCCAAAGCCAAGTTCCCGTTTCTTTTTCTCAAAGGTTGCTTTTAGCTGTTCTGCTGATCCTAGTGTTTGTTTTGGGAATATTCCCTGACCTGTTTCAGGTCTTGTAGCTTTTACCAATTATTTGTAACGGAGTCAAATAAACATTTGTATTCTTTTTCTTATCTTTAAATTGCATTTGTTTCATTAAAGCCCAAAAAAATATGCTTATTGAAGATTCTCATATACAATACCTACACGATAGCAAAGGAAAACAGACAGCTGTGCAGATACCTATTAAGGATTGGGAGAACATTGAAAAAAGAATGGCGAATGTTCCTGACTTTGATGTGCCTGAATGGCATAAAAAATTGTTGGACAAGCGCATTAAACGAGCAAAAGATCATCCAAAATCGATGCTTGATTTTGATGTTGTAATGAGGCAATTAGAGAATGAAGTATAAGCTTGTCATTCAAGATACAGTAAAAGCGGATATCTCTGAGGCAATGAGATATTACAATTCTAAACGCTCAGGGTTAGGTAAAAGATTTCTCGCTGATTTTAGAAACAAATCTAAACTTGTTCGTTCTAATCCTGAAATGTATGCCATTCGATACAAAGATGTTCGGATGGCTTTGCTGAAATCATTTCCCTACTTGATACATTTTCAGTTAAATAAGGCGGCTAAGACTATTGACATTTTGGCCGTATTTTATGGAGGTGAAGATCCGAAAAAATGGATGGCTTAATTTAGTTTTTCAACTTCTCTTATCCTTTCCGAATTCAAAAAGTCTCCGTGTTTCCGTGGCAAATTGGCGGAGGCAACTGGAAATTGATTCTCCAAGTTCCTGTCGTAAAAACTACCTCCCGCCCTTAAAAAAGAAATTGGATTATTATTATAAAAATTCTATATTTCATTCGATTGAAAACCAAATCTTATGGGAAAAGTTAGAAACATACTAGAAAATAAAGGTCGCGCTGTATTTTCCGTAGAGCCAACGGTAATGGTGTTGGAAGCCATCGAGCTCATGTGCGCGAAAAATATTGGCGGATTGCTGATTGTTGAGAAAGGAAAACTCGCAGGTATCTTTACCGAACGCGATTATGCGCGCAAGCTCATCTTAAAAGGAAAGTCATCGAAAGATACACCCATCGGAGAATTGATGACGCCCAATCCATTCACCGTAACTCCCGATAGCAGCATTGATGATTGCATGAAATTAATGACCGGTAAGTTTATACGACATTTGCCTGTGATGGAAAATGGTGAATTGATCGGCATGATCTCCATTGGCGATGTGGTGCGGCACGTGATCAATGAGCAGAAAGATATTATTGAACATTTGGAGCATTACATTACGCAATAATTTTTTTTTACCACATAGATACATAGGCACATAGAGCTTTCACATAGTTTATTGTTTTTCTATGTGTATTTCTTATGTTTCTATGTCCCTATGTGGTTCATTTTTTTACTCTGTTATGAAAAAATTCCTATTCTTCTTTTTGCTTTCCACTTCCATCCAAGCCCAACAATTCACCCCACAAGAAATCTCCCGCTGGAAAAAGCAAGCAGAAGCCATCACCATCATCCGCGATAACTGGGGCATTGCCCACGTGTATGGAAAGACCGATGCCGGTGCCGTGTTTGGAATGTTGTATGCCCAATGCGAAGACGATTTTGAACGAGTGGAACAAAACTACATCAACGCCCTTGGGCGGTTGGCCGAAGTAGAAGGTGAAGGCAAGCTCTACAATGATTTGCGCACCCGACTTTTTCAAGATAGCACGTTAGCCATTTCTATTTTTAATAATAGCCAAGGGGAAATGAAGAAGTTAATGTACGCTTTCGCGGATGGATTGAATTATTTTCTCTACACACATCCGCAAATAAAACCTCAATTAATCAAACGCTTTCAGCCGTGGATGCCATTGTTATTTAGCGAAGGAAGTATTGGTGGTGATATAGAAGCAGTGTTACTTACCAAGCTGAAAGAATTTTATGGAGATGGAAGAGATGCTACTAAGATCGATCAAAATAATTTAGATGATGGACTAGAACCAGAACCCAAAGGCTCCAATGGATTTGCGATTGCCCCTTCCAAAAGTGCCACAGGCAATTCTCTTTTGATGATCAACCCACATACTTCGTTTTATTTCCGTCCAGAGATACAGATGACTAGCGAAGAAGGATTGAACGCCTATGGTGCTGTAACATGGGGACAATTTTTTATCTACCAAGGCTTCAATGAACATTGCGGCTGGATGCATGCAACAAGTCAAGCGGATGTGAAAGATGAATACAAAGAGAGTATTGTAAAACGGAATGATTCTCTATTTTATAAGTATGGAAGTGAGTTACGGCCAATCAAATCAAAGAAGATTGTACTCTCATACAAAACTGAGAAGGGCCAAGCGAAAAGAGTGTTTACTGTTTACTACACTCATCATGGACCTATCGTTGCAAAGCTTGGGGAGAAGTGGATGAGTATAAAAATGATGCAAGAGCCTTTGGCTGCCTTGACGCAAAGTTATAAGCGCACCAAGGCAACGGGCTTGGTTGATTTTAAAAAAGTAATGGAATTGCGAACGAATACTTCCAACAACACCATCTATGCCGATGGACAAGGCAACATCGCGTACTTCCACGGCAATTTTTTGCCCAAGAGGAATCCTAACTATAATTATAGCATCCCTGTTGATGGCAGCGACCCCGAGACGGATTGGAAGGGTTTGCATGAATCGAGCGAGACTGTTCAATTGGTAAATCCTGCAAGTGGTTATATCCAAAACTGCAACTCTACTCCATTTACTGCCGCTGGGGCAAGCAGCCCTGATAAAAGTAAATACCCTTCTTACATGGCTCCCGATTTTGAAAATGCACGGGGTATTCATGCTGTTCAAGTTTTAAGCAGAGAGACTTCTTTTACGATTGATAAACTGATCGCGGCTGCTTACGATCCATACCTTCCAGGTTTTGAAAAGCTGATCCCGTATTTAATAAATAGCTATGAGAAAGAGTCAGTGTTGGATGAAGCTATTCGTAAAAAGTTAGATGAACCTATTTCACTTTTAAAAAATTGGGATAAAAAATTCTCAGTATCTTCTGTTCCTATGACACTCGCCATTTATTGGGGGCAAGAATTGCATATTCAATTAGCTGATCAAATACCATCAGGTATTGGTCAATTGGATATTATTGATCTACTTATAAAATCTCCTACCTCGACAAAGACAAATGCATTAAGCAAAGTGTTGGATGAGTTGCAACGCGACTTTGGCACTTGGAAAATGCCTTGGGGCGAAGTAAACCGCTTTCAGCGCCTTACCGGAAAAATCAACGAAACTTTTGACGACAACCAACCGAGCTTGCCTGTGCCTTTTGCTTCTTCCTTTTGGGGGTCATTGGCTGCGTATGGGAGCAAGAAATTTCCAGGCACAAAAAAGATGTATGGCTATGTAGGCAATAGTTTTGTAGCGGCAGTAGAGTTTGGCAAGAAAGTAAAAGCCAAATCTGTTTTAGCAGGAGGAGTCAACAATAATCCTTCCTCACCACACTTTAAAGATCAGGCTGCTATTTATTGTGAGCCGAAATTTAAAGAGGTGTTGTTTTATAAAGAAGATGTCGTGAAGAAGGCGGAACGGATTTATCATCCTGGGGAAAAGAAGTAAAGTGCAGGCTAGATAAATCAAAACGAATGCACCAAATTAAAAAAGAACTTGACTTTTCTCTCTTGATTCAGCATAAATGAATTAGGGAAATCGCTTTTAACTTTTTTGTTGAACAAGTTCTCGCTTTGCGTGCCAAAAAACTTTTTGCTTCTAACAATTTCACCTATGGCACGCTAATCCCTACCACTTAACACCACGGGCTGAAGCCCGTGGCTACTAAAATTTAGCTCCTAACGGAGCTATTTTTTTTAAAAGCGATTTCCCTGGACTCCGCCCATACATTCTAAAACTATTCCCCAATTTTTATAACTTGTTGCGCATTAATAAAATAGATATGAGCGCAAAGCCGAAAAAGAAAAAAGAAGTAGCGCCTTTGGCGTTGGAGGAAGAGCATCGCATACGCAAGGCTTTTAAAGACAAAGATTGGGCGGAGATCAAAAGCTCTGACGCATGGGTGATCTTTAAAGTGATGAGCGAGTTTGTAGAGGGCTTTGAAAAGATGGCGAAGATTGGGCCGTGCGTTACCATCTTCGGTTCGGCACGGGTGAAGCCCAACAATCCATATTATAAAATAGCTGAAGAAATTGCCGAACAATTGGTGCATCAAGGCTATGGCGTTATTACAGGTGGTGGCCCCGGCATCATGGAGGCGGGCAACAAGGGCGCTAACAAAGCTGGAGGAAAATCGGTGGGGTTGAATATTTATTTGCCGCACGAGCAGAAAGGAAATATTTACATCGACCCTGATAAGTTGATCACGTTCGATTACTTTTTTGTGCGCAAGGTTATTTTTGTAAAGTACTCGCAAGGATTTATTGTAATGCCCGGTGGCTTCGGCACGATTGACGAACTGAGCGAGGCTTTAACACTTATTCAAACAAAAAAGATTGGTCGTTTCCCCATTGTGTTGGTGGGCAAAAAATTCTGGGCGGGCATGATTGAGTGGATCAAAAAAGTGCTGGTGGCAGAAGGGATGATTTCGGCTGAGGATTTAGATCTTTTCAGTTTGGTAGATACGCCCGAAGATGCAGTGAAGTCAATTGATGATTTTTATAACAAGTATTTGCTTTCGCCTAATTTCTGATTTTTACTTTTAATGGTTACTGTTCTAGGAATTCCATTCGATGCCAACTCCTCTTTTCTGCGAGGTGGCGCACAAGCCCCTGCCAGAATACGGCTGATGGAAACGGAGGGTTCAGCTAATTTATTTTCTGAGTTGGGAAGTGAAATTAAAAGTGGGGTGGCTTACCAAGACAAGGGCGATCTTGTTTTTGAGACGACAGGCGCAGTAAAAGGTTTTTCAATTATTAAAGATGCCATCGCCAAAGAATTAAAAGCAACGACTAAAATTTTATCGCTTGGTGGAGATCATTCCATCTCTTACCCGATCATTGACGCCTTTACGGAAAAATATGAAAACCTGAATGTGCTGCACATGGATGCGCATGGCGATTTGTATAACAATTTTGATAACAATCCT
>JAYWHU010000082.1:0-46759 GCA_043777495.1 Cyclobacteriaceae bacterium
GCTCGGCCTGCCTTTTTGGAGTATTTGCTCCCATTTTACCCCACAATTGATCCTAAGGAGAATCATCTTATTTGGCCCAATATGGCAGGCCGAGCAGCCGCCCATCTTGTTTTTTCATACTAAACTCAGCCTAAAAGATCGCTATTCAACTAAATTTAAAGGTAAAATGTAAAAAAGTGGGTTAAAGTGGTAGAAAGTGGTGGAAAATTACTTACGTTTGTTTAGGAGAACCTGTTTAACGGCAGGTAACAAAGACAACCACTATAGTCTATGACTTTCTTCACTAGCGAATACGAAAGTAAACTTGATGCCAAAGGCAGGCTTGTACTGCCTGCGCGGATCAAAGCCCAGCTACCCGATGGGGATAGTCAGGAGCTTGTGATCCGCAGAGGCTTTGAGCCCTGCTTAATCGTGTATCCGATGGTGGAGTTCAAGAAGGTCTTCTCAAAAATTTCAGGTCTCAGCGAGTTCAACGAAGAGTACCGCAAACTCCAGCGGAATTTTTTGTCGGGGGTAGTTACAGTAGAGTTAGACGGCAACGGTCGCTTTCTCATCCCCAAGAACATGCTCACGTATGCGCAGATTGAAAAAGATGCGATGCTCGTGGGCACAGGTAGCAAAGTTGAGATTTGGAATCCTACAATCTATGAGAAGCACATTATCCAAGACCAAAGTGAGTTGTCGAAGTTGGCAGGAAAGTACCTCAATGAGTAAATGACAAATGGGCTCCATGTATCATAAGCCCGTCATGCTCAACGAATGTATCGATGCCTTGAACATCAAGCCCGATGGCATCTATGTAGATGTAACATTTGGCGGAGGTGGACATAGTTTGAGGATTCTCGAACAGTTGAAAGAAGGAAGATTGATTGCTTTCGATCAAGATGAGGATGCGAAGCGGCAATCGGAAAATATACAGAGTCGTTCTTTTACATTTTGTCAGGCGAACTTCAGGTACATGAAACAATACTTGAAATTGAATGGGATAGTTAAAGCGAATGGCATCTTGGCCGACTTGGGGATTTCATCACACCAGATCGATTCAGCTGAACGTGGTTTTTCAACCCGCTTTGATGGACCTCTGGATATGCGAATGGATAAGAAGAGTCACGTCAGTGCAGCGAAAATTGTGAATGAATATTCTGAAAGCGAGTTGCATAAAATACTTGGCATGTATGGAGAAGTAAAGAATGCCAAGACGTTAGCTGGATTGATAGTCAAGCAAAGAGCAGTGAAAAAATTCGATCGGATAAACGATCTGGTTGATTTGTTGAGAACAGTTGCTCCCAGAGGAAAGGAGTTTAAATATTTCGCCCAGGTGTTTCAAGCACTGCGCATAGTAGTAAATGAAGAGATGCAGGCACTTGAAGATTTTTTGCACCAATGTGGCGAGGTGATGGAAGTGGGAGGAAGGCTGGTGGTGATGAGTTACCACTCGCTGGAAGACAGGTTGGTGAAGAATTACATCAACAGTGGCAAAATGTATGGAGATGTGGAAAAAGATTTTTACGGTAATAAAATAAAACCTTTTGAAGCGGTGAATCGCAAGCCGATTGAAGCATCAGAAGAAGAAGTGAATGAGAATAACAGGGCGCGGAGCGCGAAGTTGAGGGTAGCAGTAAAGTTATAAGTTTAACAGTTATTAGTTAATAGAATACCAACAACTAATAACAATTAACCAATAACTGATAACGAATAAGGATATGGAAAACAAATTCCGGATAGAACCACCGCAAAAAACCAATGAGATGCGGGTGAAGCCACAAGCGAAGGCAGTGGGCAAAGGCACGAGCGTGTTTTCTGGATTGGAGAAGCGATTGAAGCTGGAGAGCTATTTTGAAGAAGGCTTTCCTGTTCAATACTTACCAAAAATCTTGTTCGTGGTTTTTTTGAGCTTGGTCTATATCAGCAATACACATTATGCGGAGAAGACGACAAGACAAATTGATCGTGCTCAAAGTGAAGTAGAAGACCTTCGTGCTGACTATACCACCCTGAAATCGGATGTGATGTTTGCCAGTAAGCAAAGTGAAGTGGCAAGAAGAGTGAAGACATTGGGATTGAAGGAGAGTTTGAATCCTCCTTTTAAAATAGTTGTAGAAGATTAATGAATATTAAGAAATCCATATTAGTAAGAGTTCGAGTAGCATTTTTGGGAGTGCTGATTTTTGCTGTTTGTGTGGCTGCGAAGATTGGTCACATTCAAATTGCAGAAGGGGAGAAATGGGCGAAGATGAGCGAAGAGATCAACTTCGATTACAAGAAAGTAAAAGCAACTCGCGGCAATATTTATTCTGATAACGGAAGCCTGCTCGCCACCAGTTTGCCATTTTATAAAGTAGCCATTGACCCAACCTTGGCAAAAGAAGAAATTTTCAGAAAGGGAATTGACTCCTTGTCGATGCTTTTGTCTCGTCACTATAAAGATAAATCTGCGAAGGAATACAAAGAGTTGCTAAAAGATGCGCGAGCAACGGGTAAGCAATACGTGATTATTAGTCGCAGACAAGTTAACTACCAAACAAAAAAAGAGATGATGGAGTGGCCTATCATTCGTGAAGGTAGGTACAAGGGTGGAGTGATTTTTGAAAAGATGGATGTGCGCTATCGTCCGTTCTCTAATTTGAGCAGAAGAACTGTTGGTTTTGTAAATGAAGATGGCAAAGGTGCTGGCTTGGAGTATAGTTTTAATTCAGCCTTGGGCGGACAAGATGGCGAGGCGTTGTTTCAAAAAATTGCAGGCAGCACATGGAAGCCAGTATTTGATGGAAACAATATCAAGGCAATTGATGGCATGGATATCCAAACTACCATCGACATCAATTTGCAAGATGTAGCAGAGACTTCGCTCTATCGCGCGATGCAAGCACACAATGCCGATGAAGGAACAGTGGTAGTGATGGAAGTGAAGACAGGACACATCAAAGCGATTTCGAATTTAACATCGGATGGCAACGGAGGTTTTCAAGAAGAGTTGAATACCGCAGTGGGTGGTTCGATTGAGCCAGGCTCTACTTTCAAATTGGTAACGATGATGGCCTTGCTGGAAGACACTAACATTGAATTGAGCGACACCATTAACACAGGTGATGGAGAATATTTATTCTACAATAGAAAAGTGCGTGACCACGAAGAAGGCGGCTATGGCAAGATCAGCATCAAACGAGCATTTGAAGTTTCGTCAAATATTGCGATGGCTAAGTTAGTGGATAAACATTTTGGTACGAAGCCTTCCAAATTTATTGACTACGTAGATAAACTGAAACTTTCTAAGCCATTGGGGTTGCAAATAGTAGGAGAAATGTATCCTAAGATCACAAGGCCTAAAGATAAAAATTGGAGTGGCATCACGTTGCCATGGATGGCGTATGGCTATGGTTTTGAAATTTCTCCGCTGCATACCCTCGCACTTTACAATGCAGTGGCCAACGATGGAAAAATGATCAAGCCTGTTTTTGTTACTTCCATCAGTCAGGCTGATAATTTGAAGCAGGAATTTGAAACAGAAACACTGAATTCAAAAATTTGCTCTAATAAAACCTTGAACAAACTCAAGCTTTTGTTGGAAAGCGTAGTAGAGAATGGCACCGCAAAGAATTTAAAAAACTCGTATTACCGTATTGCGGGAAAGACAGGTACTGCTATGATTTTGAAAGATGGCCACTACGAAAAAAAATATATCACCTCGTTTGTTGGATATTTCCCTGCACATGCACCAAAGTATTCTGCGATTGTATTGGTCAAAAATCCAAGAGGAATTCATCAATATGGAAATAGCGTGGCGGGTCCCGTGTTCAAAGATATTGCTGATAATATTTACGCCCGCGATATCAATTTGCACACGGCTATGGAGAAAAAGAAAATCATTGAGCCAGGTGTGTTCCCAGTGATTCGTGCGGGTAAGCAAGATGAATTGACGATGTTGACTAATGAATTGGGCGTTTCCAATCATTCGACTACAGAAGAGGAATGGACTAAAACACAAAAGAATGGAAGTGCCATTGTTTGGAAAAAGAATGCAGTAGTAAAAGATCACGTGCCTGATGTGATGGGTATGACTTTTCGTGATGCAATTTTTTTATTGGAGAAATCGGGCTTGCGTGTTTCGTATGAAGGGAAGGGGCGAGTGAGCGAGCAATCGCTTTCACCTGGCACTAGAATTTCAAAAGGAAGTAGAATTTATTTAAGACTAGGTTGATGAATGAGATTGTAAATAATGTGCCAATATTCAATGTGCCGATGAGCCAATTAGGCGCACTTCGGCCAGGGATGGTAGCGAAAAGCCCGAAGCGAAATGGAATGTGCGCTGGACGGACTTGTAGCGAACAGCCCGATGGCGCCTCGCCAGGCCGCCAAGAATTTTTTATAACTGACAATTGGCTAATTGAAAAATTGAAAATCGATAATTGAAAGTGGCAGAGTTAAAAGACATATTGTATAAAGTACACATCACTTCTACATCAGGCAGTATGAATGTAGAGGTGAACAGTATTTGCTTTGACTCGCGGAAAGTGCAATCAGGTTCTTTGTTCATCGCTATCAAAGGAACACAATCAGATGGGCATGAATTTATCGACAAGGCCATAGCGAGTGGTGCGGCTGCTATTGTTGCTGAAAAAATGCCCGAAGTTATTTCTGATAAGGTTACATGCATCACTGTAAAAAATTCGGCACAGGCGTTGGGCATTATCGCTTCTAATTTTTATGGCAACCCATCAGCTAAAATAAAAATAGTTGGCGTAACAGGTACGAACGGAAAGACAACGGTAGCAACGCTGTTGTACAAATTGTTTTCTTCGCTCGGTTATCGCTGTGGAATGTTATCCACAGTTGTGAATAAAATTGTTGATAAAGATATTCATGCAACTCACACCACACCAGATCCAATTCAGATCAATGAGTTGTTGGTGAAAATGATCGAGGCCAATTGTACGCATTGTTTTATTGAAGTGAGTTCACACGCAGTAGTGCAAGGCCGCATTGAAGGATTATATTTTGTTGGAGCATTATTTACAAACATTACCCATGACCACCTGGATTACCACCGCACATTTGAAAGTTATATCAGAGCTAAGAAAGGTTTTTTTGACGGCTTGCCATCTGATGCTTTTGCTTTAGTCAATGTTGACGACAAGCGAGGCATGGTGATGCTACAAAATACCAAGGCGAAGAAAGTGACGTTTGGCTTGAAGAAGATGGCCGACTATAAAGGAAAGATCATCACCAACTCCATTGAGGGATTGCAGTTAGAAATAGGAGAGCGTGATGTGTGGTTCAAATTGATTGGCGATTTCAATGCGTATAATTTATTGACTGTTTACGGAGCAGCTTGCTTATTAGGCGAAGATCCTGAAATGGTGTTGATGAAACTTTCTGCCTTGACGAGCGCACCTGGAAGATTTGAGTTGGTGATGCCTGGCTCGAAGTTCACAGCCATTGTTGATTACGCACACACCCCCGATGCATTAAAAAATGTATTAGAGACGATAGAGCATTTTCGCACGGGGCAAGAGCAAGTGATTGCCGTGGTGGGATGCGGAGGAGATCGCGATAAAACAAAGCGACCGCTCATGGCCGCAGTCGCTTGTAAGTATTCAAATAAAATAATTTTCACTTCAGATAATCCAAGAAGTGAAGACCCGATGCAGATCATCAAAGAAATGCAATTGGGTGTAGGCCCAACCGATGCGAAGAAAACATTGGTGATGGTAGATCGTGAAGAGGCCATCAAAACGGCTTGCATGTTGGCGAAGGAGAAAGATATTATTTTGGTCGCTGGCAAGGGCCATGAAAACTATCAAGAGATAAAAGGAGTGAAGCATCCTTTTGATGATAAAGAAGTATTGACGCGTATGTTAAAAATGTTTGCCAATTAATTTTCAATGGTCAATTAGCCAATTAGCCGATGAGAAACTATAACGATAACCCGATAGTAAAAATGACTTTTCAGTATGCGCTGGAGATCATGGAATTTGCTGAAGTATTGCGTGATCAAAAACGATTTGCGTTCTCAGATCAAGTTCTTCGATCAGGCTGTTCAATTGGAGCAAATGTTAAGGAAGCTCAAGGTGCAGAGAGCAAAGCAGACTTCATCCATAAAATGAAAATTGCTTTAAAGGAGGCGGAGGAATCCGAATACTGGTTGGAGCTATGTGATTTTGCAAAAGGTTATCCAAAGCCAACGGAACTCCTTCCTAAAATAGAAAGCATTTTAAAAGTTTTAAATAAAATCATTTCAACATCTAAATCGAAGGCACAGAAATCGGCTAATTGAATGATTGGCTAATTGACAAATTATGTTGTACTACTTATTCGACTATATCGAAAAAAACTTTGACTTCCCTGGGGCAGGATTGTTTCAATACATTTCTTTTCGTGCGGGCGTGGCAGCGGTATTTTCGTTGTTGATTACGATCACATTTGGAAAAAAGCTGATTAAATTTTTGCAACGCAAGCAAGTGGGCGAAGACATCCGTGATTTAGGTTTGGAAGGACAAATGCAAAAGAAGGGAACGCCAACAATGGGAGGTATCATTATCATCGCGGCCATTTTGATTCCTACACTGTTAATGGCAAAGTTGGACAACGTGTATGTGATCTTATTGATCGCTACTACTATTTGGTTGGGATTGATCGGATTCGTGGATGACTATATTAAAGTGTTCAAGAAAAATAAAGAAGGATTAGCCGGGCGTTTTAAAATTGTGGGTCAGGTCACGATTGGTTTGATTGTGGGTCTTACGCTATACTTTAACGAGAATGTGGTGATGCGCGAACAGACTTCTGCTGCTGTGGCGAGTGTAGAGGTTGCTCCGCTCCCTCCCGATTTTAAATCAGAGTATGATGTCAAGTCAACGAAGACTACCGTTCCGTTTTTGAAGAACAATGAATTTGATTATAGCAGTTTGTTGCCATGGTTGGATAAGAGTTACACATGGATTGTTTACACACTGCTCGTAATATTTATCATCACCGCAGTTTCCAATGGCGCGAACATTACAGATGGCATTGATGGATTGGCTGCGGGGACTTCCGCGATTATTGGTTTGACCATTGCGATCTTCGCTTATCTCTCTGGCCGCGTTGACTTTAGTAGCTACTTAAATATTATGTACATCCCCAACTTGGGTGAGTTGGTGGTTTTCTGTACTGCATTTGTAGGTGCGTGTTTGGGTTTCTTGTGGTACAACTCCTACCCTGCACAAGTGTTCATGGGCGATACGGGAAGTCTTTCGATGGGCGGTATCATCGCAGTGTTGGCATTGGCGGTGCGAAAAGAATTAATGATTCCATTGCTGTGTGGAATTTTCTTTGTGGAGTTGCTCTCGGTCATGCTGCAAGTTTCGTATTTCAAATACACAAAGAAAAAATTTGGGCAAGGAAGAAGGATATTATTAATGTCGCCTTTGCACCATCACTATCAAAAGAAAAATATTCCTGAACCGAAAATTGTAACTCGATTTTGGATCATTGGAATTTTATTGGCGATTGTGAGTTTGGCAACTCTTAAACTAAGATAAAGTAATTTGAAAATGAGCCAATTTGAAAATTTGATAATTGAAGGATCGATAAATTGAAAGCAGATCATCATTGAAGAATTTTTTTGATGATTGAGATGAGAATACAGTAGGGAGCGGTAGAGACTTTAAAGTTGCCACGGCCTTCTGGCCGTGGAGAAGTAATAGAAAATAGAAGACAGGGCTTCGGCCCTTTATAAGATTGTAAATCGATAGAGCAGTAAATGACAGAACGTGTAATCATATTAGGAGCAGGCGAGAGCGGAACTGGCGCAGCCATCTTAGCGAAAGCTAAGGGTTACGATGTTTTCGTCTCTGACCAAGGTGTGATTAAAGATCAGTACAAAAAAGAATTGATTGAGAATGCTATTGAGTTTGAAGAAGGAAAACACTCTGAGGAGAAAATCTTAACTGCATCATTGATCATCAAAAGCCCTGGCATTCCTGATAAAGCTGAGATTGTAAAAAAAATAAAAGTCAAAGGCATTGAGATTATTGATGAAATAGAATTTGCTTTTCGCTTTTTGACAGGTAAAGTAATTGCAATAACAGGTACGAATGGGAAGACAACTACAACCCTATTGACCTATCATTTGATGAAATCGGCAGGAGTGAACGTAGCCCTTGCTGGAAATGTGGGAGAGAGCCTAGCGCGAAAAGTCGCAAAAGAAAATCATGATTGGTATGTGATTGAGATTAGCAGTTTTCAATTGGATGGAACAAAGACATTTCAACCTCATATTGGCATCTTGCTCAATATCACCCCAGATCATTTGGATCGCTATGAATACCAAATGCAGAACTACATCAACTCGAAATTTAAGTTGGTGCAAGCGATGAAATCAAATGATTATTTCATTTACTATATCGATGATTCAGTTGTGAAGGGTGAAGTAATTAAAAAATCAATTGCCGCGAAACAAGTTGAGATTTCATTGAAGTCAGAATCTAAATCATCTGCTCATTTCGATGGAAGTAAGATGTCTTTTTCTTTTGATAAAGAGTCATTTCAAATTGCCCAATCAGAAACAACATTGAAAGGCCCGCACAATTTGATTAACACCATGTCGGCAGTCTCGGCAGTTTACTTGGCAGGTGTTTCAGTTGATTCCATCAAGCAAGGATTGAAAACATTTGTGAACGCCCCACATCGGTTGGAACAAGTGGCTACAATCAACGGAGTGGAGTTTGTCAACGATTCCAAAGCTACTAACGTGGATTCGGTGGTGTATGGATTAGGAAGTTACAAAGGACCATTAGTTTGGATTGCTGGCGGAATTGATAAGGGCAATGATTACAAATTGATCGAAGATCAGGTGAAAGAAAAAGTGCGGGTGTTGATCTGCCTTGGAAAGGACAATGAAAAATTGAAGAAAGTTTTTGGCGGAGTAGTGAAGGAAATTTATGAAACGCAGAGTGTAAAGGAATTGGCGCAGTTGGCATTGAGAGTTGCAAAATCTGGAGATGTAGTTCTACTGTCCCCAGCGTGTGCAAGTTTCGATCTATTTAAAAATTATGAAGATCGAGGCACACAGTTTAGAGAAGCAGTACTGAAATTGAAAGAAGAAACTGAATTGGTTAAACATTAATCAATATGAGACTAAGTAAAATAAAAGAATGGGCTGACAAAAACCTGCAAGGTGACAGGGTAATCTGGGCTGTTGTTTTTGCGCTTTCGCTGATAAGCATTTTGGTGGTGTATAGTTCTATCGGTACGCTCGCGTACAAACGCACGGCTAGTACGGAGTCGTATTTGTTGAAGCACACGTTCATGGTTTTTCTTGGATTGGCAGCGATGTGGTTTGCACACAAAATAGACTATCGTTACTACTCTAAAATTTCTCGTCTCGCATTGTGGGTGAGTGTGCCATTGTTGATTTACACATTTACAAATGGAACAACTATCAACGATGCAGCAAGATGGATCACTCTTCCGATCATCAACACATCATTCCAACCTTCTGACTTTGCCAGCTTGGCGTTGATTATCAACCTCGCTAGCATGTTATCGAAGAAGCAACAGAATATTGATGATATAAAAGAAGCGTTGATACCCATGTTGATTTGGTGTGGAGTGATTTGCGGATTGATTGCGTTGACGAATTTATCTACAGCGATGTTGCTTTTTGCAACCTGCATGTTGGTGATGTTCATCGGTCGTGTGCCAGTGAAATATTTAGCGATGCTTGTCTTGGTTGGGTTGTTGGCGGGAGCAGTAGCATTGAAGTTTGGAACACGTGGCGCAACGGCATTGAGTCGCATCACGGCTTTTGTGAATGGAACTGAACTTCCATTTCAAGCGAAGCACGGACGTATTGCGGTTTCTACAGGAGGAATTTTTGGTAAAGGTCCGGGCAATAGTGATCAACGAAATATTTTGCCACATCCGTATTCTGATTTTATCTACGCGATTTTGGTGGAAGAATACGGAATGATTGGCGGTGTGGTCGTGCTGATACTTTATTTGATACTGCTCCATCGAGGGATGAAGGCGGCTTACAATAGTGAGCGAGCGTTTGGTGGATTGCTCTCTGCGGGATTGAGTTTCGATTTGGTTTGCCAAGCGATGGTAAACATGGGAGTTGTTGTAGGCTTAGGCCCCATCACAGGACAGCCACTTCCATTGATAAGTATGGGAGGAACAGCAATGGTGTTCACAGGCTTATCCATTGGGATTATTTTAAGTGTGAGTCGTGGTGAGCAAGAAGAAAATTGGGGACAAGCTGTTGCTGAGAAAGAAGAGATAACAGTGAGCAAAGATTTAGAAGCAAAGGCAGCTTAATAATTTGAAGATGAGAGAATTTGAAAATTTGAAAATGATGCAACTTGAGGTCTTAATGAATAGTATAGAATTATTTAGTAACGCGCAAAATTAATTTGACAACAAAAAATCCATATCGATTGATCATCAGCGGAGGAGGCACGGGAGGGCATATCTTTCCTGCGTTGGCGATTGCAAATGAATTTAGAAGTCGGCATACCAATGCTGAGATACTTTTTGTTGGTGCTCAAGGCAAAATGGAAATGGTGAAAGTACCAGAAGCAGGCTATAAAATTATTGGGTTGTGGATCAGTGGTCTTCAACGAAAGCTTACTTTTTCCAATTTGTCTTTTCCTTTCAAATTGATTTCGAGCTATCTAAAGGCGGGGAACATTATAAAAAAATTCAGACCGCATGTGGTGATCGGAACAGGTGGCTATGCCAGCGGCCCGATTATGTTAGCGGCTACTAAGAATAAAATTCCTTCTTTGATTCAGGAACAAAATTCATACGCAGGCTTGACAAACAAACAACTGGGAGAGAAGGTGCAACGTGTGTGCGTGGCTTATACAGGAATGGAAAAGTATTTTCCTTCTCAGAAAGTGTTGTTCACAGGCAACCCAATTAGAAAAGATATTATTCAATTAGAATCGAAACGAGAAAAGGCACTGAATCATTTTGCTTTCAACTCGAATGAACGTACGCTTTTGATTTTAGGTGGAAGCTTAGGAGCGAGGACGATCAATGAAAGTATTTCGGCTGGCATCGATAAATTGATTGACGCGCACGTGCAAGTAATTTGGCAAACAGGTAAACTCTATTTTGAAGGAGTGAAAGCGCAAATCGAAGGTAAAGACTTGAGAAGGATTCGTGTGGTAGATTTTTTGAAGCAAATGGATTTAGCGTATGCGGCATCTGATGTGGTGATCTCGCGTGCTGGTGCGTTGGCCATTTCGGAATTGTGCATTGCGAAGCGGCCTTGCATCCTAGTTCCGTCACCCAATGTGGCTGAAGATCATCAAACGAAAAACGCGATGGCGTTGGTGAATGAGAATGCCGCATTGATGGTGAAAGATGTAGAGGCAAAAAATTCACTCGTCAGTGAATCACTGAAACTTATTTATGATGAACAACTGTGCGATAAGCTGAGAATAAATATTGGCAAATGGGCAAAGCCCAATGCCACCGAAGAAATTGTAGATGAAATTGAAAAACTGATTGGAATAAAAAGTGAAGTTAGAGCAATACGATAGCGTTTATTTCCTCGGCATTGGAGGGATCGGCATGAGTGCCATTGCGCGCTGGTTCAAGCACAAGGGCATGCGCGTGGCAGGATATGATCGCACGCCCACTCCACTTACGCACGAGTTGATTGAAGAAGGAATGGAAATTCATTTTGATGATAAGATTGAATTTCTTCCCGGCTACATCAACAAAACGAAAACGTTGGTAGTGTTTACGCCTGCTATTCCTAAAAATCATTTGGAACATGCGTACTTGAAAGAGCAAGGCTTCACTATTTTAAAGCGATCAGAAGTGTTGGGACTGTTGACTAAGAATTATAAGACAGTAGCAGTTGCAGGTACGCACGGCAAGACAACTACTTCATCATTGATCGCACATATATTAAAATCGGCAGGTGTAAACATGGTTGGCTTTTTGGGTGGGATTACTTCTAACTATGATTCTAATTTGGTGATGCATGGTGAAGTCAATGAAAAGACAATTGTAGTGGTAGAGGCAGATGAATTTGATCGCTCGTTCCTGCGCTTGTTCCCCGAAATTGCCGTGGTGACTTCGGCTGATGCTGATCACTTGGATATTTATGGAGACCATGCTAGCATGTTGGTGTCGTTCAAAGATTTTATAAAGCAAATCAATACAAAGGGCAGTTTGATTATTCACGAATCGATTGAAAAATTAACAGAAGGAATAAATGTTTCGAAAGGAACGTATGGCATGAGCCAGGGGCAATTTTTTGCCAGCAACATAAACGCTAAAAGCGGATTTTTTGAATTTGATCTTCATGGCTTTGGAAAGAAGATCGAGAAAATTCAGCTCGGTGTCCCTGGTTTTCATAATATGGAAAATGCCATCGCAGCAATGCTGGTGGCATTGAAGTTGGGCGTGGATGAAAAAACAATTCGCGAGGCTTTGCATTCTTTCAAAGGAGTGAAGCGCAGATTTGAATTTATTATCAAGCGTGATGACTTAGTTTATATTGATGACTATGCTCATCACCCCACAGAGATTGAAGCGTTCTTGACATCATTGAAATCGATGTACAAAGGGAAAAAGATCACGGTGGTCTTTCAGCCGCATTTGTTCACGCGCACGCGCGATTTTGCCGAAGGTTTTTCAAAGAGCTTGAGCTTGGCAGATGAAGTGTTGTTGATGGACATTTATCCAGCAAGAGAAGAACCTATTCCTGGAGTGACATCGGATATGTTGTTCAAAGATATTACCAGTTCTGTGAAAATCAGGTGTGGCAAAAGTGATGTGATGCAAAAATTGGAGGACTTGGATATTGAAGTGTTGGCAACTGTGGGAGCAGGTGATATTGACACGTTCGTGAAACCGATTAGGGAAATGCTGCAACGTAAATTGGTCAATTAGCCAATTTGAAAATTAGCCAATGAAGGAATGAAGACAAAATTAAGCATACGGAAAGAAATTAAAATAGCAGTAGTGCTGATTGGGCTTTCGTTTTTGATTGCTTTTAGTGAACGGAAGCGGGGCGGCTCTGTGTGCAAGGATATTGTAGTAGAGTTAGATAATCTGAACGAGAATCATTTTTTAGATGAGGCTGATGTAATGCAGTTGGTGGAAGGAAGCGGCCAACCAATAAAAGGAGTGGGGATCGATCGGATCAAGTTGAAAGAGATTGAAAAGAAATTGAAATACGACAAACATATTTTGGATGCAGAACTCTTTGACGATCTGAAAGGCAATTTGATTGTGAATGTGGAGTTGCGCAGACCAATCGCGCGGATTGTGCAGAACGATGCGCCCGATGCCTACATCGCGGAGGATGGCGTGGTGATGCCTGTGTCGGAGAAATATACATCGCGCGTAGTGTTGATTAGTGGAGCGGTGAAGCATTTGCTAGAGAGCGAAGATTTGAATAAGAGCGAAGAGGGAAAACAATTGATGGAGATGATAGAGTTCATCAACAAAGATAAATTTTGGAAAGCGCAAGTGGCGCAGTTGGATATAAGTAGAGATGGAAAGATCGTCATCTTTCCTCAAGTAACAGGGCAGCGCGTAGAGTTTGGAAAGGCAGAGAATATTGAAGTGAAGTTTAAGAAGCTGATGATTTTTTACAAAGAGATTTTGCCCACACGTGGTTGGACGAGATATGAGCGAGTGAATTTGGAGTATGAGGGGCAGGTGGTGGCGGAGTAATTTGAAAATGAGGCAATTTGAAAATTTGAAAATGAATGAGTACTGCACAAATCATTTGAGATACTAAGCAGCTTGTGGCTTGCAGCGTGAAGCATGTTGCTATAATAGGAAGACATTGAACTAAGAATTAAAAAACAGAACTAATAAAAAAGTAAACAACCACTAATACCCAATAATAAAATGGAAAATGATAAAATAGTAGTAGGGCTCGACATCGGTACAACAAAAATTGTTGCCATCGTGGGCCGTCAAAATGAATTTGGCAAGCTAGAAGTGCTGGGCATGGGCAAAGCAGAATCCGAAGGTGTGATCAAGGGCATTGTCACCAACATTGATAAAACTGTCTTTGCCATTGAGAAGGCCGTGAAGGAAGCCAGCGATATGAGCGGTATCGATATTGGTGTGGTGAACGTGGGCATTGCGGGGCAACATATCCGCAGCTCGATACACCACGGCAGCATCACGCGCAGTTCGAAAGAAGATGAGGTGAGCATTGAAGATGTGAACCGCTTGACGGAAGACATGTACCGCATCGTGATACCACCTGGGAGCGAGATCATTCACGTGATGCCACAAGATTATACTGTCGACTATGAAGAAGGCATCAAAGACCCTGTGGGCATGAGCGGTGTGAAGTTGGAAGCAGACTTCCACATCATCACAGCACAGACGAGCGCAATCAACAACATCAACAAATGTGTGCGCAGGGCTGGATTGGAAATTCAAGATTTGATTTTAGAGCCGTTGGCTTCTAGTATTGCTGTGCTGAGTGAAGATGAAAAAGAAGCGGGCGTTTGTTTGATAGATATTGGTGGTGGCACTACGGATATTGCCATCTTCCATGATAGCATCATCCGCCACACGGCTGTGATTCCTTTCGGTGGAAATATTTTGACAACGGACATTCAACATGGGTTGATGGTGATGGCGAAACAAGCAGAGCAATTAAAAACCCGTTTTGGAAAAGCGATTGCCGAAGAAGCCAGCCCGAATGAAATTGTTTCTATCCCTGGAATTAGAAATAGGACTGCGAAAGAAATTTCGGTGAAGAATCTTTCCAACATCATTCAAGCGAGAATGGAAGAGGTAATTGAGATGGCACATGCAGAGATCATCAACTCGGGTTATGAGAAAAGATTGGCGGGCGGCATTGTGATAACAGGCGGTGGCTCTCAACTCAATTCGTTGAAACAATTAGTGGAGTACATGACGGGCATGGATGCACGCATCGGTTATCCGAACGAACATTTAGGCAAGAGCAAACTTGAAGTTGTAAAAAGTCCGATGTATGCGACTGCTGTTGGCTTGGTGCTTTCTGGTTTTCGCTCATTGGATGAACGTGAAGAACGTTACAAAGAAGCAAAGGGAAATCAGAACCAGAAAACGGTGAAAGTGAAGAAGGAAAAAGGAAATCCTGCTTCAGATTTTTTCTCGAACATTCTTAATAAGACGAAGGGATTATTGATTGATGATTTGAGTGATAAGAATGAATACTGATTTAAGATTTATGATTTCAGATTTAAGATTTGAAGTGATGAGCGTAATTAAAAGCACTGAACCCGCGGCAGGCATAGAAGCGGAAAGCCCGAAGTGCGTGGATTTGTGCGCGGTCGGACTTGTAGCGGATAGCCCGTTTGCCGCCCAAATGAATTTGAAATTTTTGATTTAAGATTTTTTGATTTAATAAAACTAAAAAAAGAACAACCACTAAAACACCATAGTCATGTTTGAACCAATAACAGGATACAAATTTGATCTCCCCAAACACCACAAGTCGATCATCAAAGTGATAGGCGTGGGTGGCGGAGGTAGCAACGCAGTGAACCACATGTTCAGACAAGGCATCAAGGATGTCGAGTTTGTGGTGGCCAACACGGACTTGCAGGCGCTCAACACCAGCCCTGTGCCGTACAAATTACAACTCGGAGTAAATCTTACCGAAGGCCTTGGCTGCGGAGCAAACCCCGAAGTAGGGAAGGCGGCCGCGCTCGAGAGTAAAGATCAAATCCGCGAGATGCTCGCGGGAACGAAAATGGTTTTTGTTACTGCGGGAATGGGCGGTGGCACTGGCACGGGTGCGGCTCCCGTGATCGCGAAGATCGCGAAGGACATGGACATCCTCACGGTGGGGATTGTGACTGTTCCGTTTTCATTTGAAGGAAAGAAAAAAATAGCACAAGCAGATTTGGGCATTGATGCGTTCCGCTCAAGCTGTGATACGGTGTTGGTGATTTTGAATGATAAGCTGCGCGATATTTATGGAGACCTTTCCATTGGCCAAGCGTTTGGCGAGGCTGACAATGTGTTGACGACTGCTGCGAAAGGAATTGCAGAGGTGATAACCTTGGCGGGATATGTGAATGTTGATTTTCAAGATGTGCGCACGGTGATGTTGAACGCTGGCGCAGCCGTAATGGGCACAGCGGAAACACGTGGTGATACGCGCGCGATCAAAGCAGCGCAGCAAGCATTGGCTTCTCCACTGCTCGACAACCATGACATCATGGGATCGAAAAAGATTTTGCTCTCGATCATTTCGGGTGAAGAAGCAGAATTGAAAATGGATGAGTTGACTACAATCACGGAATATATTCAAGGACAAGCGGGCGATGATGCCGAAGTAATTTTTGGCCACGGTGTGGACGCTGCATTGGGAGATCGCATTCGCGTAACGGTGATTGCCACTGGGTTTGCGAATGAAACTCGTGTGACAAAGAAGGAAGACAAGAAGGTGCATGAGTTGGATCGCTCACAGATTTCGTTGTTCGGTTCGGCAGCAGATAACTCGGTGAATCAGCGCACGGCCGAATTGGAGTTGAAAGTAAAATCGGATGCGGGTTCTTCTGGTTCTAGTGAATCAATACCACCGTCTCAACCTGTGAGTGTGCCAAAAGAAATTCCACCTGTGCAGAAGCCGATGGAGCGACCGATCTTAAGCAAGCCAGAAGAGAAATCAGAAGAGGAAAAGCCAGAGCGTTCCTATTCCTTCACACTGTTTGACAAGAATCAAGCTGACAACAAAGAGGAAGATGAGGGCGAAGAAAGTTTGTTTGCCGAAGACGATGAGTTTCAAATAGGCAATGAGATTTCGGCTGACCAAGTGATCAACGAGGACGGCATGATGGAAGTGCGCAGAACAAAGGAGCGCTTGGAGCAGCAAGCAAAAGAGCGCAGAGAGAAATTGAAGTCAACCCGCAAGCAAGAGATGACGAAGGAAGAGTTCAACGAGAAGTGGACACTGCCCGCGTACTTGCGCAGAGGCGTGAAGATGGACAACGTACCGCATTCATCTGAGCCGTTTATCTCGCGCTACAATTTGAATGACGATAACAATTTGTTGGGCAATAATAAGTTTTTGCATGACAATGTTGACTAGTGCCTCACCCCCGCCCCCTCTCCGGAGGAGAGGGGAGGAGTTGGTGACACTGTTAGTTTTCGATTGACCATTTGAAATGTTAAAATGTTTTTAGAAATGATAAATGAAGATATAGCTCCGTTCCCCTCTCTTTTGGAGATGGGTTAGGGGTGAGGTCATGGCATTTCCGACACGACTGGTTTTACTCCATTCGTAGTGGTTGTTGGTGGTAAATATTTTTTGCCGGTGTCGGGATTGCCTTCTTAAGACCAGACTGTGTGATTGCTGTTAGTTATTTTTTGCAGCGTTCTGGTCGGGATTTTTTTAGGTGAGAGAAGAAGCCCTGCTTGACCGGTGGGGCTTCTTCGTTTTAGATCTCGCCCACGCCTCACCCATCTTAGTACGTGCCGGCTTATTAACTTTTCAAACCCTCTCCCCCGCTAAAAAGCGGGGCAGGCCCAGAGAGGGAATGAGGGCGCTGCCTTACGAGTATCGTTCTATTGAAATTGAGAAGATAAATTTTACTAACCAACACAAGATCATGACCGGGAGTCACCCCTCTCTTTTGGAGAGGGGCCGGGGGTGAGGTCTATAATTTATTTGTTTCCATTTCATACCTTTATCAAAACATCCACACCATGTCAAAAAAAATTGTTTACATCACGTTCCCGTTCATTCTCCTAGCGGGAATTTATTTCCTTGGACCCGAACCGAAGAAACCTAGGTGGGATGCTGCGATGCCTACCGTTCCGCAAGAGCCATTGGCGTTGGAAAAATATGTAGCTGATCAAGAAAGCAAACACAAACTCAAGCCCGACAATGAAGCTAGAATTATATGGGTAGATAGTTCAAAGAAGAAAACCGAGTACAGTGTAGTTTATCTACATGGATTTTCTGCCAGTCAAGAAGAAGGAGACCCAGTGCATTTGAATTTCGCAAAAAAATTTAACTGCAATCTTTATCTGGCACGATTAGCTGACCATGGCGTAGATACAACCGAGCAGCTTTTAAATTTCACACCAGATCGTTGGTGGCAGAGCAGCAAAGAAGCATTGGCAATAGGGAAAGCGTTAGGTGAAAAAGTAATTGTCATGAGCACTTCTACAGGTGGAACTATGGCATTGATCTTGGCTGCTGAATATCCAGAAGATGTTTTTGCATTGATTAATTTATCGCCAAACGTTCAGTTGTTTCATCCTTTAGCAGGATTGTCCAATAATCCTTGGGGAACTCAGCTCGCTCGCTTTGTAGTGGGGGATAAGTACAATGTTTCAAAACCGATTTCTGGTGTAAACATGAAGCTACAAGATCAATATTGGAATGATAAATATAGATTGGAGGCGGTGGGGCAGATGCAAGAGATGATTGAAGACAAGATGAATGAAACAACTTTCAAAAAAATTCATCAACCAAGTCTATCCATCTATTATTATAAAAATGAAGCGGAACAAGACTCCACGGTAAAAGTAAGCGCCATATTAGAAATGAATAAGCAACTGGCTACTCCCGATAACTTAAAAGAAACGGTAGCCATTGCAGGCGCAGGCGCGCATGTGATTGGCTCTTACATTCGCTCGAAAGATATTTTTTCTGTGGAGCGAGCGGCCGAGCAATTTGCGATTCACAAACTTGGAATGAAAATCGACTACAGATTAAAGCCAGTGAATGTGACAGAGTATAAAAATAGTTTAAAGAATAATCCAGACAATGAGCTAGTAGATTTATCGAAGATAATTCCAAACATTGTATTGGATATTCGTTATGCGACTACCAACAACTTCACGAAAGAGAAAATATATAATTTTCCGAAAGCATATTCTCGCAAGCCTGTTGCGGCCGCATTGAAAAAAGCACAGGAAGAGTTTAGCAAATTGGGCTACGGTATAAAAGTATATGATGCGTATCGCCCATATTCCGCCACCATAAAATTTTATGAAGTAATGAAAGGCGACACCATGTATGTGGCAAGTCCGTACAAAGGCTCCAAGCACAATCGTGGTTGCGCATTGGATATCACGTTGATAGATTTGAAAACCAATCAAGAATTAAAAATGCCAACTGAATGGGACACTGCTGCAAAAGAATCATGGGCAAATGCGCCAATAAACGATCTTGTGATTGCCAAAAACAGAGAGACGCTCATATCCATCATGGAGAAAAATGGTTTTAAAGTATATTCGGCCGAGTGGTGGCATTTTGATTTTGTGGGCTGGCAAAAGTATCGGGTGATGAATATTGACTTTAAGGAGTTGGACAAGAAGTGAAGAGTTGAAGGATTTTCATAAATTGCAATATGGATTGTAAAGAATACATTGTAATCAATCCAAACATCCGTTTCGGGAAGCCTTGTGTTAAGGGAACGAGAATCTCTGTTTATGATGTGCTTAGTTGGCTGGCTTCAGAGATGACTATCGAGGAAATAATGAAGGACTTTCCACAATTGACAAAAGACCAAATTCTTGCTTGTTTAGCTTACTCAGCCGATAAAGAACGTAAATCACCGTAGCAGTATGAAACTTCTTCTCGATGAGAATATTTCTTATCGCGTTTTGAAGATCATCCGCTCTGCTTTTCCTGAAAGTATTCATGCTTCTGATGTGGAAGAGTTAAAAGAAGACTCTTCTTTTTTTTCTTATGCGAAGAAAAATCAATTTTCGATTGTTACGTTCGATGAGGATTTTTTTGAGTGGCAGACAATGAAAGGTTATCCGCCAAAGATTGTCTGGCTAAGATTCGGCAATTCAAATAATCTGAAAGTTGCCCATAAACTTTTAGACAATCAGCAAAAGATTAAAGACTTAATTCTTGATCCTGATAAGGGAACAATTGAAATATATTAATATGACAATAGAACAAGCCCAATCCCAAGTCGATGCTTGGATCAAAACCCACGGAGTCCGTTACTTCAATGAACTCACCAACATGGCCATGCTCACCGAAGAAGTAGGGGAGGTAGCGCGCATCATTGCGCGGAGGTATGGCGAACAATCAGAAAAAGAATCAGACAAAGGCAAAGACCTAGGTGATGAAATGGCCGATGTGTTGTGGGTGTTGATTTGTTTAGCCAACCAAACAGGAGTTGATTTAACAAAAGCCTTTGAGAAAAATTTAGAGAAGAAGACGATTCGTGATAAAGATCGTCACAAAAGAAATCCAAAACTAAAATAGAAAACTGACAGTAATATGTATTGCTGTCAGTTTTATTTTTTGCGCTACCGAAGTATATCTTTTTAGCGATCCTATGTCAATGGTTGACTCTCACTGGATATGCTGGACGTGTAGGCTCTACTTGTGGGTTTTTTTCTAATTCTTTCAATGCTACCTCTATCGCTTTTTGCAATTGCGGATCATTCCCTTTAATTACTTCTGATGGCAATTGCTCAACTTCAATGTCTGGTGGTACGCCAACATTCTCTACAATAAATCCATCTTTTGTCCAAATGCCGAGATTTGGTGCTGTTACCCCTCCGCCATCAATGAACTCGGGAAATCCTAAGATACCAACAAGGCCTCCCCATGTGCGCTTGCCTACCAATGTTCCTACTTTAAATTTGCGAAACATCCATGGCAACATGTCGCCACCAGAGCCTGCTGTTTCATCAATGATCATTACCTTAGGTCCTTGAATAGAGGCACTCGGTGATTTCAAATCTTTACCATACCTCAGATTCCAATGTGCCTGATAAGGTTTTTGTAAAAGCTCTATATAGTAATCTGCCAATTGTCCTCCGCCATTAAATCGTTCATCTATAATGATGGCTTTCTTGTTGGCCTGTGGGAAGAAATATCTTTTAAAATATTCATGTCCTAAACCTGCAGTGTTAGGTACATACACATATGCGACCTGCCCATTGGTAGCATCATTCACTTTTTTAAGATTTCCTTCTACCCAGTCACGATTTCGTAGAGCGTTTTCATTTTCAACCGGTACTACTTTTACAATGCGCGATCCACCGTAGGAAGGTGTAGCGCTAATGGTAAGCTCTACAATCTTTCCGGCTGTTGCTTCAAAATATTTGTAAAGATTTTCGGTTGCAGTTATATCTTTTCCATTGATAGCTAATAGGTAATCCCCAACTTTAGCATTGACACCCGGCTCTGTTAAAGGCGATCGTAAATTCGGATTCCAATTTAAGCCGCCATAAATTTTCTTCAACTGATAACGGTTGTTTGTTATCGTATAATCTGCACCTAACAGCCCTCCGCTTACGGTAGCAGGGCTGTTTAGTTTTTCACCGATAGAGGTCAAACGGTGATGACCTACAGCCAACTCGCTGCACATCCATTGAATTAAAGTATTGAGATCACTACGGCATGAAAGATCGGGAAGGAAAGCCGAATATTTCTTTTTCATAGCTGGCCAATCCGCACCATGCATTCCAGGGTCGTAGAAGTAATCCCTGTTCACACGCCATGCTTCATTAAATATATTTGGCCATTCGGTTGCTGGATCAATTTTCACCTGTATATCGGCAGTATTTAATGAACCCTTTCCCGCTTCAGGTTTTTCTCCTGATGCTGTAATGGCCCAACTGTTTTTATTGACATACAACATCTTTTTTCCATCGGCAGCTAACACGTATCCGTCCAATTCTAGTACGTCCGAGTCTTTTCGTTTCTTCATGTCATACTTGTGCAACATGCCTGGTCCATCATCCTGAAATACGATATAGAGTAGCTCTCCTTCCTTGCCCATACCAAGTCCACCATAATTACCTGCTTTAATTGGTAAATCAATGATACGATTTTCAATTCCATCCAAATCAATTTTTAAGAGTTCTATTTTTTTCTCGGCAGCGAGACCGGCTGGTTTATCTTTATCCTTTTTATTTTTTATCTCTGTCTTGTCTGCATCTTCATTCACTTTTTTACCTTCTTCTTCATCGCTCTCTTTAGCGAAAGGTGAAATAGTTTCTTTCTGAAGTGTGAGTAAATAGATAGACTTGGTCGATTTCATGTCATTGTTAGATTGGTCAAACCAGTTTACAACTGGCCCCGCATTGGTGGATGCAAAGAAGTATAGGTATTTGCTGGTAGGATCAAATATTGGTTCTGACGCATCGCTAAGTCCATCTGTGATCGGAAATGATTTGCCTTGATCTACAGAATAGAGAAGAACTTTTTTAAAATTAGTCTCAAAGACCTTGGTATAAGCAAACCATTTGGAGTCCGATGACCAATCTCCAAATTGCTCACGGAATGCACCCGGTACATACAGTTCATCGGAGTCTATTTTTTTTGATGTGCCAGTAACAACATCAATCATGTGGAGATTTCTTCCATTGTCAACGAAACAAATCGTTTTACTGTCAGGCGACCATTTGGGGTAGGCATAGAAGCCTGTGCCATTCAGGTGGAATGATTTGGCTTCGCCTTTGCCATCCTGTGATTTAATGTATAGTTCATATTCACCTGATACGTCAGAGAAGTAGGCAATAGATTTTCCATCAGGTGACCAAGCGGGATATTTTTCATGTGCACCCGTAGAAAGTGTAAGGTTACGTGCATCACCCTTTTCGGCTGGCACTGTTATAATATCTCCTCTAAAATCAAATACTGCACGGGAGCCAGAAGGAGAAATGTCTGAGTTGCGAATATAGGTGGCTCCTTTAACAAAGCGTGGACGAAGTTCAAGCAGATCGGCAGCGATGCCAACCGTAAGTTTTTTTGCTACGGCTGTAGTCGGATCAAAAGAATGCAGATAACCCGCTTGTTCGAAAATAATTTTACCGCTTCCCGCAGACATGCTGATAATCGGAAAGTCTTTGAAGACAGTAAGTTGTTTTAATTCTTTTGAGTTGACATCATAAGAAAATAAATTGAATTCACCGTTTCGATCGCTTCTGAAATAAATTTTAGTGGCCATCCACATGGGGCCTGTATCGTTGCATCCACCTTCGGGTTGTGGAATTTTCACAATCGATTTATCCTGAAAAGAAAATAGCCAGATAGTGGCAATCATTCCGCCACGGTAATTTTTCCATTGACGAAAGGCATCTCCGATAGGAGTATATGCCATTGATTTTCCATCTGGTGAATAGGAAGCATGAAAGGCATTGGGTATTTCAAGTTGTGTAGGAAAACCACCCGCAACAGCAACGGTAAAAAGTTGTGTGTAGCGGTTGGTGAACACGGCACGCTGCGAGGTGAATAAAACATTCTTACCTTCTGGTGAAAACCCTTTTACAATATCCGCCCCTGGATGCCACGTGAGCCGCACAGGAATTCCACCGTCTACAGCAACCAAAAAAACATCTATGTTGCCATCATATTGAGCACTGAATGCAATCAATTTTCCATCCGGGGAAAACATCGGATTTGATTCAATGCCCTCATCAACTGTTAATCTTCGGGGCAACGATCCATCTGCCTTGGCTACCCAAAGATCTTCAGCATAAATGAATGCAATGTTGTCGGCACTAATGGCAGGCTGCGCCAACATGCGGGTATCAGTGGGGTTGATAGAAAACAATGATGACGAGACTACTGAAAGAAAAAGAAATAGATATAGTTTTTTCATAGCGATAGAATTTGTGATTTTGAAAGGTAATATAGTAATTATCCCTTACGAAGATAGGGGCGATTTGATAAGTGGTGAAAATAGCGGGCTCCCGATGTGCTGTGGGTATTGATTTGTTTGGCCAACCAAACGGGGTGGATTTGACCAAAAGCTTTTGAAAAAAATCTAGAGAAGAAAACCCTTCTCGATAAAGACCGCCATCACAACAATCCTAAACTCCATTGACAACCTATTCAATTTGTCAATTGCCTATTTGCCAATTGTCAATTGATCGTAAGCAATCCATCCTTCAATCTCGGCAGCACATTATATTCATCCACCTTCAGGCAATAGTCAAAATCCTCGTGTATGTTCAATCGGTTTAATCTTTTCACATGCGATGATTCACTCAAGAATTTCGCCATGTCCTCTTTCGCTAAGTTGTAGAGATGCCGTGCCGCCAGTGGCGCATCGCAATCAGGGCCGAGATAGTCTTTTAGTTTTTCAACCACCGCACCCGCAAACAAAGTGTCTTCGAGGTTTACACGGCCTTTCCATCCCGCACACACGATCAACACATTGTTCTCGCCCATCAATAAATTTTTAACCACCGAAGAAAGATTCAAGAACGAACCGATCAACACCTTTTTCGCATCTTTTGATTTTTCAATTGCCAACGTACCGTTTGTGGTCGTGAACGCGATTTTCAATCCGCGCACTTCATCGTCCATGTATTCAAAGGGCGAGTTGCCCTTATCAAAGCCTTCCACTTTTTTTCCATCACGCTCGCCCGAAGTGATGAAGCCGCGCGTTTTCATTTTCAGGCATTGCTCCAAGTTCGCGAAAGGCATAATGCTCTCCGCGCCATTCGCCAAGGCCGTCACCATGCACGAAGTAGCACGGAGAATATCCACCACTACAACGGTTTTGTCACGCACATCGTAGAGGTGCATGAGTTCTGGACTTAAACAGACATCGATCGTTTTCATGATGTCAGAACTTTGATAAGTGTGATTTGCAAGATGATCATGATGGCTTAAATTTTTTATTTTGAAGTCTATGAAATTCAAGCTTAGTATTACCAAAGTTGATCAATAAACCAACTTCAAGATTAAATGCCTCTAGGTAATTAATTGCCTGTGCTAAATGAACTGGTTCGAGCTTCGTAAGGGCCTTAAGTTCAACGCATATTTTGTCGTCAATCAAAAAGTCAACCCTCCTAGTTCCGATATTTTTTTGCTTATAGAAGATAGGCATTTCGACTTCTCTAGCAAATACTAGTTTGATGATTTCAAATCCATGAGCAAGTGCTCTTTGATAAATTACTTCTTGAAAGCCATTTCCAAGGTAATTGTGCACTTCCATCGCACACCCAATTATCTTCCCCGTCAACTCTGAATATTTGTATTCTGACTTTATCATAAGATATCCAGATTAGTCGGTATGCGATAAATAGATTTTATCACAAGGCATCACGTCTATCACAGCAAAGTTTCATGATAAGGCATCACACCCATTATAAGCACGTAGTTCAGATTTTATCATGTTACATCATGTCAATCAATCGCATCACAGTTCAGACAAGGGGTAGTTTGCTAACGACAGCCTTGAGTAACTTCCCCCTCACATCAATAAATATCTCTGACCCCATAGCAGAGTAAGCCGTAGACACGTACCCCAACCCAATCCCAATACTGAGCATAGGCGATTGCGTTCCCGATGTCACTTTGCCAATCACATTTCCAGTGGCATCTTTTATTTGATAGTCGTGACGAGGAATTCCCTTGTCGATCATTTTAAAGCCAACCAATTTTTTCGTTACACCCGCTTCCTTTTGTTTTTTCAAGTTGGCCGAGTTAGTGAACTCTTTGGTGAACTTGGTGATCCACCCCAATCCCCCTTCTAGCGGAGAAGTAGTATCATCAATATCATTTCCATAGAGACAGAAACCCATCTCCAACCGCAGCGTATCACGTGCACCAAGCCCGATGGGTTTTATGTTTTCTTCTTTGCCCGCTTCGAAGATTGCGTTCCACACCTTTTCAGCGTGCGCCTTGTTCACATAAATCTCAAAACCACCTGCGCCCGTGTAGCCCGTGTTGCTCAAGACCACATCAGGTACTCCCGCAAATTCCCCAATGGCAAAGTGATAATACTTAATGGCAGATAAATCCGTCTTCGTTAACTTCTGCAACACACCCGCAGCCTTCGGCCCTTGCACAGCAAAGAGGCAAATATCATCCGAGATATTTTTCATCTCCGCATTTTTAGAATTGAATTTCGAAATCCAGTTCCAATCCTTTTCAATGTTCGAGGCATTGACTACCAAGAGATAATCGTTGTCTTTTATTTTGTACACAATCAAGTCGTCCACAATTCCACCTGTTTCATTGGGCAAGCAAGAGTACTGTGCTTGGCCATCCATCAACTTGCTCGCATCGTTGCTCGTCACACGTTGAATCAGGTCGAGCGCGTTCGTCCCCTTGATCGTAAACTCGCCCATGTGGCTCACATCAAACACACCCACCCCGTTGCGCACGGCCATGTGCTCTTCAATATCCGAAGAATACCTCACGGGCATATTATACCCCGCGAAGGGCACCATCTTGCCACCTAACTTTTCATGCACATGATTGAGCGGAACAAATTTTATCTCCATAACAAATGATTTGACCTCAAAAGTAAGAACAGTTTTTGAGAAACAGATTATTAATTTTAGTGGACTTGTGCGGCTTGCCCACCGTAGCTTTAGCAAAGGTGCGGCATGTCCGCGCGAGGCGCAGCGGCCACCGGGCTATCCGTTCCAAGTCCGCACCACCTCCCCTTGGCGGGCTTTCCACTTCTATCGCTGGCCGATGCCAGTACGTAGTTTTGTTTTTACTTCTTGGGTTTGTGAGTTGCATAAAGCCAGCTAAATTGGGTGATTTTCCTTGTTGCTGTTCTTCACCAACAAACACGCTGAACGATGTCAACAGATGAAAGAAAATACGGAATGAGAAATGATAGAACGAGGATGGAAAAACATTTGGTGTGCATGTTGGTGAAGAACACCAACATGGGCGAGGGAGGCGATGTGGCACTGCGCTATCCGCTATACTCCTCGCCCCACCCACATCCCACGCTGCTGCGGGGTGCCGCTTCTATCGCTTGCCGATGCCAGTACGTAATTTATCTTTCACTAAATAAGTTAGATATCTAAACAGTTGCGTAAAGCCAGCTATTTTGGAATGATATGCGCAAGTTTCTGTGGAGGAGTTGCGTATATTTACGAGTTGCCTGCAACCCTATTGCGACACTTCACACTTCATAAAAATTAAATAAAATACAAATGGAATCTCTTTTACCCAAAATACTAAATAATGCCGTTGGTCTCAAGGAAACTTTCCCTCTTCTTGTTGACAGAGAAATAGAATATATAAATGAGGCAAAAGGACTGTTTGAATCAGAGTTTTATAGCTATTCACTTTTGGCAATATGGAATGCTGCCGTAAACAACTTAAAACGAAAAGTGGAAGCTTATGGAGTAGAATTATGGAGTTCTGTTGTAAAAGATGAATCAGGACGGAAAAAGTATGACAAAGATGGGGAAACAATTGCTGAAAGATGGAGTAATGTTGACGACTTAGTTTTAATTGCAGGTGCTACTAAACTTGGACTTTTAAATCCTAAAGCAGGGAAATCATTAGAAATGATTAATTGGATGCGTAACCATGCCTCGCCTGCCCACGATTCAGATAATAGAGTCGAAAGAGAGGATGCAATTGGTTTAATATTGTTGTTGCAAAAAAATTTATTTGAGCATCCCTTTCCTGACCCAGGACATTCCATTTCATCGCTCTTTGACCCAATAAAAAAGAAAGTTCATACTGCCGAAGAAATTGAAATTCTTGAAGACCAAATAAAATCCTTCCGACCGCAAGATGTTAGAATTTCATTTGGCTTTTTTACCGATATGTTGACAAAAGGCGAAGAGCCTTCAACTGCCAATGTAATTGAACTTTTTCCTACACTATGGGAGAAAGCAAACGAGGAATTGAGAAAGACACTTGCCGTAAAATATCACACATACATAATTGACCCAGACTCTGACGATAGTAGCGACAAAGGTGCAAAGACACGAGTTTTTGAAATGTTAGTAATACTAAAAGCTGTTCATTATGTACCAGACGGAACAAGAGCAAGGATATATAGACGAGCCGCAGAAAAATTAGCCAAAGCAAAAGATACAAGCTATGGTTGGAGTGACGAAGAAGCAGCTTCAAAAAGTCTGTTGCAACTTGGGACAGCAGTGCCTTCAATTGCTTTTGAAGAAGTTTATCAGGAAGTTCTTACCATTTATTGTGGCAATTATTGGGGAAGGTCAAAAAGTCATTCAACACTTCAGCCTTTCATAGACACTCTAAACACAGACCAACTTAGAACAGTAATGAAAATGTTTAGAGAAAATACAAGAGTACGAGATGAATTACATCAATCAAGACCGAAAGCATTAGCCATTGAGTTATTAAAAACATTCAAAGAGAAGTTTACTTTGGAAGCACATAAACAAGAATTGAAAGAAACAATTGCTGACGTAAAAGGAATGTAGCGAAGAAGGGCTGCAGGCAACATTGGGTTTGGCGTTATTGGGGCAGTACGTTGTAATCTTCATCATCAGCAACATGGCAGCAGTTGTTCGGGCTGGACGTTTTTCAATTTGGCTTTTAGTTGTTAACTTCAACTTCAGTATTTTAATTGGGCTTTAGTTCCGGGCGGACGTTTTTCAAATCCCCCAACAACGCCAAGCCCTGCCCGTTACCGCCAATGCCTCGTGCTTCGTAGACAAAGACGAGTCGACTTAACTAATGACTGAGTTAAACAATGGACATGAAATCAATGATTGAAGATTTAAAGCGAATATTAAGTCATGATGTTTTTGAACTACCTTATAATCAAGTGGACAGTGCTGATTTCTATTCATTTATTTCAGATAAACTTGACTCTTATAAAGAACACCTTAAGACATCAAAAATTGACGAAGTTACCAAGAGCATTGATTGGTCAGAATCAGGATTTAAGAACATTACTGTTAGAGTTGAACAACTGACTGAGAAAATAAAAGCCTCGCTCGGACAATATCTAAATGGTAAAGTATTAAAATCTACTGAGCTATTTTACGAAGGACTTAATCAAATTTATTTTTACAACAGCTCATTAAATGTTGCAACCGTAAGGGAGTTGCAAACTGGACAGGAATTCTATCGAATTAGGAGAGCAGAAGAGCAACCATTTTCGCGTGAGGAAATGTTTCATATTCCTTTTCAGAAAAGACATCTAGTTTCAACGCAACGATACAGTATTCCTGGTTTGCCCTCTTTGTATCTCGGTGACACAATTTTCATATGTTGGACGGAATTGGATAAACCAAAGATTAGAGAATTCTATTCGACCAAATTGACAAATTCGAAAGCGCAAAAGGTGATTGAAATACTGAGAAAAGCGGACATGATTAATAGCTTAGACGGAATAACTGACGAATGGAAGCTCACTATTCTGTTAAGGTATTTAGTTACGTTTCCATTAATTGCAGCTTGTTCTGTTAGGACAAAACATCCAAAAGGCTCTTTTAAGCCTGAGTATATTATTCCACAAATGCTTCTTCAATATGTAACAGAACACGCGGACATTGATGGAATAAAGTATTTTTCGACTAAGATAAATTATAAGCAGCTTAAAGATTTTACAACATATAATTACGTTTTTCCTCCGAAGACATCGAAAAACAATGCGTTCTGCGATAAGCTTACAGAAACATTTCACTTGACAGAAGTTACATCACTAGAACTTGAGGAAATAAAGTACAACAAGAAATACCAGACAGGTATGCTAATGGGGGGTGAGACATCTGACAAAAGAAAATTGGAAATAACAAGTGGAGAGACGACTTACTACTCACAGACAGTTTTTAAGAGACTTGAGTCTGCATTGAATTTACTATCATGTTCAAAACTCAATTGAAATGCTAACAAAAAGAATCTGGCACTGGCGGTAACAAAAGCTATAACCAATGGCGGGTGATGAGTAAGAACAAAGTTTTATCTTCGTCATTGCGTTTGGTCACCGTGGAAAGTAACTGTTTTATAAACCGCCACTGGTTATAGCCAAACGTTATGCACAATGCCGCTTGAAAGAGATGTCTCGAATATTGGCACATTTGCTTGCCGCACATTACCGCGCGACACCAAAGCAAGCAAAAGAGCCAATCTTTACCAAGCACACTGACAATAGAACAATAGATGAACAACTTTAGACTACTGACTCTTACGACAATTGCAATTCTCCTTTATCTAACAACAACTGGACAAGGCGGCAATGGACAAAAGGTAAAGATTGCAAATGAATCAGTTGAGCGTGTATTTCGCAATAAGCTAGATTCGTCAAGTAATTTCTATTTAGTTTTAGAACCGACAATCAAACCAATAGGACTATTGCTCATCCTTCCAGGTTATGGAAGTTTTCCAAGAGCAATTTTAGAAGGAAGTGATCTTCCATCGAAAGCTAGAAAGCAGGGATATATTGTGGTGATTCCATACCTTGCACTGGAGACCTTTTACTTGGACTCCGTTGCTCAACATAACCTCAAAACACTTATACCAGAAATCCATGCAAAGTATAATGTGCCTTCTGGAAAATTTATTATTGGTGGACACTCAGCTGGAGGTAATGCTGCATTGTTATATACAGAGCAAGCGTTTCAATCATCGGGAGAATCATTTGTCAGGCCTGTAGCAGCATTTGGTATTGACCCACCACTGGATATGAAAAGGTTCAGAAACACAGTGTCGCATGAGATTGAAATCAACTTTCGGAAGAACAATGTTAATGGCATGAAGGACTTTCTTAAATACTTCGAAAGCCTTTTTGGCGGTTCACCATCCTTGCAACCGGACAATTACGAAAAGTATTCTGCATTTTACAGAGACGCAAAGGACGGAGGCAATGCAACATATTTGAAAACATTGCCAATACGATTATACTGCGACCCAGATGTCAATTGGGCTATTGAAAACCTTCGAGTTGGTTACGAGCATTTGAATGCTTCTGATCAATCAGCCTGCATAGCCCAGTTAAGACTTCTTGGTAACACCAATGCAGAACTAATTATTAATTTAGGTAAAGGTTATTTTGGTTCGACAAGGCATCCACATGGTATGTCTCAATTGGATTCAAAAGAATTCTTGTCGTGGACTGACAGGATTATAAAATGAAATTCAAGGGAAAGTAGGGCAAGTGAAAAATAGATTCTGAAGAGCCCTTTTGTTGTTGCGGGTCTCCTGACCCGCAACCTGAGACTATGCCGCCAAAGAATCTCACTCCACCGAAAAGAAATCAGGATTCTCTTCCACATATCTTCTAAAAGCACGAGCACTCATCAACTTCTTCAATTTCTTTAGCGACTGCTCTGATTCTTCATCGAAGCCGAGTATAGTTGCTTTAAAGTTGGCATTCAAAAGTCGTTTTGCTAAATTTGATCATGGGCAACATTAAATTGTTTGAAAGCAAACAGATACGTTCAATCTGGAACGAAGAGGATCAACAATGGTATTTTGTTGTGGAAGATGTAGTATCCGTATTAACGGATAGCAATGACCCGAAGCAATATGTGAAAAGAATACGTCAGCGTGACCCTGGGTTATCCAAAGGGTGGGTACAAATTGTACCTACCCTTTGGATAGAGACGGCAGGAGGAAGGCAAAAGATGAGTTGTGCCAACGCCAAAGGACTTTTAAGGATTATCCAATCCATACCGTCCCCGAAAGCAGAGCCCTTTAAGTTATGGTTAGCTCAAGTTGGCGCAGATAGACTTGAAGAAATAGAGAATCCAGAATTGGCAGCACAAAGAACAAGAGAACTCTATAAGCAAAAAGGTTATCCTGCAGATTGGATAGAAAAGAGGATGAGGAGTATCGCTATTCGCGAGGAGCTAACTGGAGAATGGAAAAATAGAGGTGTAAAAGAGAAAATCGAATATGCTATCTTAACCGCAGAAATTTCCAAAGCCACTTTCGGCCTAACACCTGCTGAGTACAAGAAAGTGAAAGGACTAAAAAGCCAAAACCTACGAGATCACATGACTGATCTCGAATTGATCTTCTCTATGTTGGGTGAGGCTTCTACGACTGCCATAGTAAAAACCAAAGACCCGAAGGGATTCGTAGAAAATAAAATCGTAGCAAAGCAAGGTGGAAAGATAGCGGGTGACGCAAGAAAGGCATTGGAGATAAAAACAGGCGAAAAGGTAATTACATCAAAGAATTATTTGTCAGAGGCCAAAAAGAATAAGCAGGTAAAAGGAGAAAAGGGCAATTAGTACTCTCGCTGGTTCGCGTTTGCAACGAGTACCGCTCCTCGGCAATTTATAACTCGTAATTACTGTAAAATAAGTTTACTCCCGTGGTAGAAAGATTAGAATTGGTCTGGAGCGCGTTTGCAAATGCGCTCCAGCCATGCGTGTATATTGATTAACAACACCAACCTTGAGCTAGTAACAAAAATAGCTATTGTAATGCGTGAAAAGTCTACAATGTGATAGACCCGTTCTCCATCCCCACCAAAAATGCCGTGTAGGCTATATAGCCCAAAAGCATCAGCGCAGCCTCCCATCTATCTAGCTTTCGCGTGTTGAGTGTGAACATGAAGATCATCAGCACCACGGTAGAGCCCATAAGCACATATAAGTCAAAATTCATGGCTGCATTAAAAGGCGTTTCGCGGATGGTTCCAGCGAGGCCGAGTATAAAAAAGATGTTGAAGATATTGGAGCCTATCACATTGCCTATGGCGATATCCGTATTTCTTCTATAAGCTGCCACAGCAGAAGTTGCCAACTCAGGCAAAGAAGTGCCGATAGCAAGAATAGTAAGGCCAATCAGTTTTTCACTTAGCCCAAATGACTTAGCTATTTCAACAGCATTGTCAACTACCAGCTTACCGCCACCAATCAACATCACAAGGCCCATCAATGCCAACCCGCTCGATACGAGTGGTGTGTATATTTTAATTGGGTCGCCTTCATCGTTGCCAGCATCTCCGGTGCTTTTCATAGTGCGATAGATGTAGAACATAAATAGGCCGAAGAAGATCAGCAATACGATAGCATCTAAGTGGCTCATGCTATTTTCGGTTGCGCCCCACAGCATCACGTCATTGACGATAACGAAAAGCACTACTGCTGCCAGTAATGATAACGGCACTTCATACTTGACTGTATTTCTCTGCACCACCAGCGGATAGATCAGGCCGCAGATGCCTAGGATGAACAATAAATTAAAATTGTTGCTGCCAATTACATTGCCAAAGGCCGCATCATTTTTCCCGCCAAGGGATGCAATCACGCTCACGATCAACTCTGGCATAGAAGTACCGAAAGCTACCACCGTAAGCCCGATGGCTAAATTAGAAATGCCGTATTTTTTGGCAAGTGAGGAAGCTCCGTTCACGAGGAAATCTGCGCCCTTGATCAATATTCCAAAGCCGACCAAGAGAAGTACTATAGGTAAAAACATAGGGGTAGGGGTTAAGATTTAAGATTTCAGAAGTGTGATTTAGAATAAGTTTCAAGTAGTGTCTGTGTGCATTCTATCCTTCTATTTTGTCTATGTGGTCCAAATAGAATTAAAACCATTTTTTGAATTTAAAATAGCGGATCATACCAATGACCATGATAAGCATGATGCCCATTACTACAGGGTAGCCATAGGGTGAGTTCAGTTCGGGCATATTCCAGGGCGATTTTTCGGTATTGAAGTTCATGCCATACACGCCCACAATAAATGTCAATGGAATGAAAATAGTAGAGATGATGGTCAACACTTTCATTACCTCGTTCATGCGGGTGTTGAGCGTATTGATGTAAATATCCATGAGGCCAGAGGTGAGGTCTTTGTAGGTATCTAATGAATCGATGATATGTACCACATGGTCATACACATCGGCATAGTAGCGGATATTGACATCTTCTATAAAACCACTTTCATCTTTGATCAACTTGCTCATAGCATCGCGCAAGGGGTACAAAGCTTTGCGCAAATAGATGAGTTCCTTTTTTAGTTTTTGTATTTTTTTAAACTGCTGATCGGTGGAGTTTTGGTAAATCTCCTCTTCAATGGTTTCAATTTGCAGGCCGATGGCATCTAGAACAGAATAATAATTATCAACGATGAAGTCTACTAAGCGATACAACAGATAGTCAGCCTTCTTCTTTCTGATCCTCCCTTGATCTAACCGAATGCGATCGCGCAGTGGCCCAAAGGGATCTCCTTCTTTTTCTTGAAACGATAGCAGGTAATCTTTGCCCAACACAAAACTGATTTGCTCATAATCGATTTGATTATCTTCAATACGATACAACATTTTGAGTGTGAAGAAAAGATAATTATCGTATTCTTCTACCTTCGGTTGGTGATCACTCGTAATGTCTTCTACCAACAAACTATGCAAACAAAAGTGATCTCCTATTTTTTGCACGATTGATTTCTCATGCAGTCCATCTACATTGATCCAGTTGATCTGGCTCTGTTTGATATGGGCAATCAGTTCTGTAATGGGGAGGTCTTCGTGTTTAGAATATTCTTTTTCATTGTACTGTATCAATTCCAAAATCACCTTGCTCTCGCTTGGCCTAGGAGTATCATTGATGGGCAGTAGTTTCTTTTTTCTTGCCATGAGGCATATTTTAAATTGAATTTTATATTCTTCTAATTTCCTAACCTCTAGCTTCCCAAATCCCAAATCCCAAATCCCAAATCCCAAATCCCAAATCTCAAATCTCAAATCTTAAATCTATAAACTCTTCATCACCACCAAATGGTGCAAGTTTGACATGGCTATTCCAGCCGCATCAAAACGTTCTTTAATAGATTTGTTCAAATCACACTTCAAATCAAATCCATCGGTCGGGTCTTTTGCCCACACGTATGCACGAAGTTGTACGCCCGAATCCAAAAAAGTCATCACGCGCACCATCACGCTTTGTTCTCCTCGCGCCAATTCTATTTCATTCCTATTATCTATGAAGAGCTTATGCTTCATCCCTTCCTCTTGCATGATTTGCATGGCTAGGTTTAAATTTGATTGGAGCGAGATAGCCACCTCTATGAACATGCAAGTTTTTTCATCTGTAATGGTAGAGTTAATAATTGTTTCATTGCTGATCACGCTGTTGGGGATGATTACCCTCCGATTTTCAAAATCTTTAATTACAGTGTGCCTTAAATTAATGTCTTCCACATCACCCGCATACAGCTGCCCAATCTTAACCCGATCACCCACACTGAATGGCTTGAAGATCACCAGAAAGAAACCGCTTATGATATTGGAGAAAGCTGCCTGTGATGCAAAACCTACAATGGCAGCCAATACACCGGCACCAGTAAGTAATGTGGTACCAACCGTGCGCAGAGATGGGATAGAGCGAAAAATAACAATGATGGCTACAAACAGTAGTATAAAATCAACTGCATTCTTAAAAAAATTATAGCGTGTGTGGTCAACCTTCAGTTTTTTAGCTGCCCCACGAAAGAATCTCCCGACTAAAAACCGAAGGATACGGGAAAGTATGAACATCACCGCCAGCACGGTGAGTATGAAAATGACTTTTTCCCATTGCTTGTCTATCGGCAACATAGGCTCTAAAATAGTAAATATATTGAAATGAAATAGTAGTTAGTGGATAGTATACAGCAGGTATTAATTTGCTGACCGACTAATTGGCAAATCAAGCTCTATTTTTTGCCCTAGATAGCTTCAGGGACAATTGCCCTTTTGTCAACTATATTGCCAGCGCAGACGCCTCTAAATTTTTTCTTGGTAATTCCTTACAAAATCAAGGTTTTACATTTAGGGTTTCCAACCTTCTAAAGGTTGGAAACCCTTTTTGCTAGGCTTTGAAAAGCACTATTACAAATTTAGATGGGTCTGCCCTGACTATATTGCTTATTGCCCACCGCCTACTGCTTACAATTTACTATACTTGCACCAATGTCTTTGCGGTTAGATAGCATCAAGGCCCCTGTGGCTAAAGAGATGGAAGAGTTCGAGCAGAAGTTTCGAGCCTCCATGAAGACACGCATCCTGCTATTGGATAAAATCACCAGTTATATTGTGAAGCGCAAAGGCAAGCAAATGCGGCCTTTGTTCATTTTTTTAAGTGCGGGTGCTTGCGGCCAGATCAACGAATCCACCTTTCGCGGAGCTTCTTTAATTGAGTTGGTTCATACGGCCAGTCTGGTGCATGACGATGTGGTAGATAACTCTAATTACCGAAGAGGTTTCTTTTCTGTAAATGCACTTTGGAAAAACAAAATCGCGGTTTTGGTCGGAGATTTTCTTCTTACCAGAGGATTGTTTCTTGCCTTGGAGCACAAAGATTACGATCTGCTCGCCATTTGCACGGAAGCGGTGAAACAAATGAGCGAAGGGGAGTTGATGCAAATGGAAAAGGCGCGACACCTGGACATAACAGAAGAGATTTATTATGACATCATCCGTCAGAAAACCGCTTCGTTGATTGCCTCTTGTTGTGGTGTTGGTGCAAGTTCTGTAGCCTCTTCACCAGAGGTGGTCAGCAAGATGAAACTCTTTGGCGAAAATGTAGGGATGGCGTTTCAAATCAAAGACGACCTCTTTGACTATGGCGAAGATGAGATCGGCAAGCCGCTAGGTATCGACATCAAAGAAAAGAAAATGACTTTACCTCTGATTTATGCGTTGTCAAAAGCCAGTTGGCTGGAGAAGAGGAAGATTATCAGCATCGTAAAAAATGAAAGTGAAAAGCCTAAGAAAGTAAGAGAGGTAATTGAATTTGTAAAAAAATCGGGCGGGATTGAATACGCTAAGGAAGCAATGGAAAGGTACTACACCAAGGCTCTTCAATTATTAGATGAATTCCCTGAATCTATCTACAAGACCTCACTGAGGGAGCTGGTTCAGTTTACGATTGAGCGCAGGAGTTAACGAGTTGATTTGGGTGCATCCCAAATTTTTGCAGCAATCACCTCACCCCAGCCCTCTTCGGAGGAGAGGGTGACCCTTCGATATAACTTTTCACTTGGCATCTTATTTCATGTTCTATAAATGATACCATAGTCAGTTGAACGTTTTCGACAGTTACCCTCTCCTCCGGAATACATCCGTTCGGTATGGCATTAATGATTTGTAGACACGCTAAACATCGGTCTTTTTTCAAGGTTACCGTTTTCAATATCGCGCAACAATAATTTGTTTTTTTCTAAGAAGGCATTGAATTGATAGGCAATGCTATCATACCCTAATCGATACGTTAAGGTGCGTTGGTCTGCTGCTTTAATTTTATCAACCAAATTGATCAAGTCTTTGTTTTGAAGCAAGGCAGGGTTTGATTCTGTGATGGAAAGTATTTCACTGATCAATGAATTGGTGGCAAAGTCGTATTCTTCAATCACATATTGATTTGACAAAGTTTTTTGGGTGAGGTGTATTTGCTTCAGTTGTTCAAATCGGGTACCAAGCGAAGATAGTTGTGAGGGATCTGGTAGGGTCAACCTGCTCAGGTGATCGATTGCTGCATTCACACTATTCATTTTTTCTTGTTCGTCTTTTACCAAAACGTTCCAAGAATGGAGCAACGTATCTTGCAGGCTGAGGTAAGTATCTGTCAAAGAGTCGATATGGGTAAATGTGGTTTTTTCATTTGAAGTGGCTGACCGGCCGCAGCTTGAAAGTGCGAAAGAGCTGATCAGAAGCCCAAATGCAGAATACCTTTTAATCGAAAAATCCATAATTGTTTACTAAACGAAGCACAAGACTAAAGGTTTTATCCGAATCTAACACGTTCGTGTACTATTTACACGCGTATTTGCGAATTTTAAAGCGGTTTGAATTGCTCAAAGGCTTCTTTGCAATCGAGGCAATAATAGATAGAGCGGCAAAGCGTAGGGCCGAAAGGGCTTTTCATTTCAGTGTGCGTGCCATCGCAGCGGGGGCATATGGCGCTTTCTAATATTTCCAACTCGGTAAACAACTTGTTGGATGGGGGCGGGGCCAACCCGTATTGCTTGAGTGCTTTTTTTCCTTTTTCTGAAATAAATTCTGATGACCACGGGATGCGAAAAGATATTTCCACCTTTACATTTTCAATTCCTTTGCTCTTTAATTTTTCGATCACCTCGTTTTTCATCACGTCCATAGCGGGGCAACCAGCGAAGGTTGGGGTGAGCTCGATGCTTACTTTATCTCCGTCAATCTCTACCTCTGTCACCACACCTAAATCAACCAATGAAAGCACAGGTATCTCTGGGTCTTTGACTTCTTCTAGCCACTCGTATATTTTGGTGATGGATATATGGGTTGCGTTGCTCATGATGGATAAACAATATCAAATGATTTTGGAATGATCTGGTTCAGATGATGCTTTAAATGTTTTACATAATCAATCGCTAACCATTCGATGGAGTGAAGATTAGGAGAATCTTTTCCTGTATCGCAGTTCGTAGAATAATTTTCTTTGGGCATTGCATTGAGCACACGGCAAATTTTAAGGTTGATCAATTTCCAGTTGGTGATCACCTCAATAGATGGAGCATTCAAATAATCATTAGCTATTACCCAAAAAATTTGATCATATCTTATTTTTGGATTCATTTCATATTGGCCACATATAAATCTGCGGAGGTTATTTTCCGCAGAGTCGATCAAGTGGCCGAGCACTTCTTTCTTGCTCCATTTGGTTGGGTTTGGCTTTGCAGAGAAATCCGCTTCAGGTATTTCGGCAATGCGTTGAGAGAAGGTGGCGATGATGGATTGGAGTTCGGTGGTGAGGGTTTTCATTGATTAAATTTTTTGCTTAGAATTTTAGTTCTGATTTTTTTGAGTTTTGCGGCATGGCCAAGCGAGGCGCAAGGCCACCGGGCTATCCGTTCCAAGTCCGGCCATCACACATTCCCATCACGCTTCGGGCTTGGAATTTACCCCGCGTCTCGCGGGGCTTCTATCCCTTGCCGAGTTTCCACCTAAAAATCTCCTTCGTATTTCACGTATCTATTTTGCGCCAATGAATATTTCCTTCGATTGGGTTTACCTGTGGCGCACTCTAAATTCTTCTTCTCTAAACCCACGGGTTGAAACCCGTGGCTACTGACATTGAACCCCGCTGGGGTTCGAGGTACGAACTGAGCTTTGCATTTTAAAATTCCATACCTTATTTTAACTCCTACCTCTTAAATTCTAACTTCTAGCTTCTATCTTCTGACTTCTATCTTCTGACTTCTATCTTCTGACTTCTATCTTCTGACTTCTTCCCCTCACCACTCCGCTCCGGGGTCAATCCTAAACACTTCACTCATCTCATCTAACAATGGTTGTAGATGCTCACTGTGCTCTCCAATTCTTCCTCCATTCATTGGGCTGATGATTTTCCAATCGGGTAAATGCAAACTGGTTTGAGAAATGGTTTCTTCCACTTTGGTTATCCATAATTCTTTCAACCTTTTTTCTCCGGCAAAAATTCCTGTCTCCATGATTTCTTTTTCATACGGAGATTCTTCAAACATACCCAGTGCGTAGGGCATGGCATACTCCAGTGATTTCTGCAAGCGACTAATGCTTTCTTCAGTGGCCGAGCCGAGTTGCTTGATCCATGTTTTTGCATGAAGAGTATGATAACGAAGTTCGCCTCTTACTTTGCGCGCCACTTGCGCCAATGGTTCATATGATGATTGAGTCAATAATTCAAAGCGGAAGGCTTCGGCAGTGTCATACAAAAAGTGGCGGATCAAACTAAAATCATATTCTTGATTGGGCAGCTCTGTAAAAATAGAATTGTGAAATTGATTGGCATTGCGCGTAAAGGCAACGGTATCTGGTTCGCTTTCGCCCAATTGATGAAGGATAGTATATAGTGCAAGGCTGTGACCAACTTTGTCTTGCGCCATGGAAGAGAAAGCAATGTCTTCCTCTAACAATGGCCCAAAGCCTGTCCATTCCGAATTGCGATGGCCAAGGATCAATTGATCATCGGCCATTTTATATAAGAGTTCTTTGATGGAGAGGTTTTTCATTTCCTGTTACTTTACCCAATTCTCAATTTTCAGCCCATCTATCCGAATGAACTCTCTTTCATTATTGGTCACCAAAATAAAATCACGACTTATTGCAGTAGATGCTATGAGCATATCATTGGAACCGATTGGCGTACCATTTTTTTCCAGTAATGCCCTAATGCGACCATATTCCCTCGCGGCAGTGCTATCAAAATCAACTGTTTTGAGTTCAGACAGGAATTTTTTTAGTGCCTCGGCATTTTTTTCTGATTGAGAACTTTTGGCCACACCAAATTCCAATTCGGCAACGGTTATTGAAGAAATATAAAGATTATCCTTTCCGACTGAGTAAAACTTCTGTTTCAACTTTGGAGATTGATCTTTACGAAGATAAATGCAAATATTTGTATCGAGTAAATACCCCATCAGTCAAACATGTTTTCACGAATTTCCAATGGAGGTTGAATTCGCTCGTTCATAAAATCGGGTGAGAAGTTTTTTAAATTATCCCACCATTCTTCCCATCTCTTTTTATTTTCTTCTTCCGAAAGTTCCTTTTTACTAATTAGAGAAACGTTTTTCAGGTATGAATAGACTTCATCCAAAAGATTAGCTGGTAAATTATCCACTTCTTTTTTTATGTCTTCTTTGGTAACCATTTCAATTATTTTTAGTAAAGCTACTCTTTTCTAAAAACCTTGTCAACTTATCACCTCCCTTGTATTCTGCGGCATCGCGGAATTTTTTTTCGGGCAGAGTAAGCCACAGATCTTTGTCATCTTCCGTAGTAAATCGAATGGATTCGCGATCAATTGCCCATACGTTATAAACGATCTTTCCTGTGCCGAATAAACTTTTGGCTTTGCTCATTGCACTTACTGGTGAAGCGGCCACTACACTCCCCACATGCACATGTTGTTTCCCTCGTTTGGCTAAGTGATAAATCTCAAAGTCTTTTTTTCCGCCTCCGTCTTTTACATCGTCAAGCGCATCATACACATTTATGTTTCCTTCCGTGAAGGGCGATACAAATACATCTCTCGTGTCTACTACATACAACGAAGAGCATGTAAACCTTCTCGTAAATGTTTCTTTTCCTAAAATATAAGCCATCTCTAAATTAGGGGCATGTACGATGCCTTCGTGTTGAAATGGTTTCCCCTCCTTTGGTTGCACAAATATTTCGTATGTCCCGAATTGATCAAGTGGAGCTTTTGGATTTATTTTTCCTTCTTCTCCTACCAGAGGCAATCGAGCAACGCGGGGGTCCAATGAATTCATTATTTTAATTTTAGATTTTAGATTTTAGATTTTTAGAGTGAGTTAAAATCTTAAGGGCATCTCTAAAAACTCTGTCAGGTTGAGCCTGTCGAAACCTCTTTATTGGTCTTCGTGCTATGTAAACCGACTTCGACACGCTCAGTCTGACAGTCCTACTAGCGTTTTTAGAGATGCCCTTAAATCTAAAATAGCTAAGCTAGAGGAGTAACATATTTCATCTTTGGTGATTTCAACGCATCTCTCACCCACTTTCCTCTCTCTTCGGCAATTCTTCTAACTTCTAGTCTTTCTTTATTGCAAGGGCCATCTCCATTGATCACACGCTTAAATTCTTCCCAGTCGGGCTCGGTGTAGTCCCACTTTCCGGTCTCTGTATTTTTTTTCAAATTCGGATCTGGAATGACAAAACCTAATTCCCAAATCTTGGGTACGTACATATCCAAAAACTGATTACGCATGTCATCGTTGGTGCCCATCTTCACTTTCCACTTCATCAAAATTTGTGTGTGGGTAGAAATTTTATCTGATGGCCCAAAGAAATGCATCATAGGTGGCCACCATCTGTTCATCGCTTCTTGAAACATGCTGCGCTGTTTTTGTGTGCCACTCGCTAAATAGATTACGCAATGATGTCCATACTTTAAGTGGAAAGATTCTTCCGCGCAAATTCTTTCTAACGCGCGGCAATAGGGCCCATAGCTTCCTTTCGCATTCGCTAATTGATTGACAATTGCGCCCGCATCTACTAACCAAGAAATGAAACAACAATCGGCCCATGTAAAGGTAGGGTAGTTGAAGATGTTGGAGTATTTTGATTTGCCTGTGATGAGGTCATCGATCATTTGCTCGCGCGGCTTGCCCAAAGTTTCTGCTGCACTGTAAAGCAATTGTGCGTGACCCACTTCGTCTTGCACCTTGGCCATCAATGCCATTTTGCGCTTGAAGCCTGGGGCGCGAGTGATCCACGTGCCTTCTGGCAATGCACCGATGATCTCGCTGTGGCCGTGCTGCTCAATCATGCGGATAAGTTGCTTACGATAGAGTTGTGGCATCCAATCAGAGGGCTCTATTTTTTCGCCCCGCTCAATGCGCGCTTCAAAGGCCGCCAATAAAATGGGGTCTTCTTGCGCAACGCTGTCTGTTTTAATCCCTTCAAATGTATTTCCGCCTCCGTACATAAACTTGATAATTTAAGCCTGTTGGCCTTTGCCTAACAATCGTTTGCAATTTAACAAAGAATGTTGAGAAGATGATAGCTTTTTTATCAATGTGATGATAGATGGACTGGCTCGGCCAAGGATAGCAGCGGAAATCCTTTTTTTGCGAAGATTTTGAGGGAGGGCAAAAAAGATTGCAGCGGATAGCCTGATGCCACTCCGTTTCGGGTGGCAGGCCGCACCTTCATTATTGACTTCGCTAGAGCTTCATCAGTTAAAAAAGCTACGGTGGGCTGGCCGCCAAGAGATTTCAATTTTTCTCTAGCACAAATCGATAGTACGGTCTCGTTCCGTTTTTCAATGTTTCATAAAAGCGCGAGCCTACTACTCCGGCAAACTCATTGAAAAGTTTTTGCCAGCGGGAGGGGATCAATTTTTTGATTCGCTCTTTTTTCGATTCGTCTTCGGCTTCGATGGATTGAACTACGTTGGGTGTGATGTCTTCTTTGGAAAGTTGTGTCAATCCTGAATTTTTGATTTGACCTTCAAATATCTTCATGTTCTCTGGGCTATTGCGGAAATCGACCATCAATAGTTGTCCATTTGGTTTGAGCACTCTTTTTACTTCTCTCAAAAATGTATCTACACAACCATAACCATGACATGATTCTACATTGAGGACTACATCAATGCTGTTGTCAGGCAAAGGGATTGACTCGGCACTTCCTTGAATAAATTTTAAACCTGGCGCATGATGGATTTTGTTTGCTAACTCAACGGCACTACTTGCGATGTCTAGCCCGGTGTAGCTAGCAGGTTTAAAATAAGTGGCTACGTGTTTGGCTCCACCGCCTCTTCCGCTTCCTATTTCTAAAACTTGTTTGCCTTGTAAATCTGCTTTTGCAGCGAGGTAGTGGTACATCTGCAAAGAGTATTTTTGAATTTTTGGATCATTGGGCAAATCCAATTTGGTTTCATTGCTGTTGGGCGTATAGCCATAGTTCATAAAATGCCAATCGTCTGACGGGATATTTTTAGCAAGCAGCTCATAGGTGATTTTTGCATTGAAGCGCTTGAACCAAGCAAATCGCTTGAAAGTTTGGATGATGAATTTGATCATAGGGTAGGTTTGAGGCTAACAAGCTATGACTTAAAATTGAGAGTAAGCAAACTATTGCCTTAAATAGACTCCATTATTTTGAGAAGCGACCGGGAATTTCTCAAAACTATTCCAATTGCCTCTTAACTTTGCACCGTGAAAACGACCAAGTTCAATTTTAAAGACTCTATCTTGTTTGAGGATAGTGATTATGTGCTCATCAACAAACCTCCTTTTATATCTACACTAGATGATCGGGTAGAAAATCAAAACATACTTGCTATAGCAAGGGAGTATGTGGAAGATGCACAAGTGTGCCATCGAATAGATAAAGATACATCGGGCGTGTTGGCCATTGCCAAAAACCCAGATGCCTACCGCCATTTAAGTATGCAGTTTGAGAATAGAGAAGTTTCCAAAACCTATCATGCAGTGGTGGATGGCATTCATGCGTTTCAAGAGAAATCTGTGGAGGCATCTATTTTAAAATTGAATGATGGCACGGTAAAAATCTCCAAAGAAGGCAAAGAAGCACTTACTTATTTTACTACCAAGGCCACCTACAAAGAGCATACGTTGGTAGAATGCCACCCAATAACAGGCAGGATGCACCAGATACGCATCCATTTGCGCTTGCTTCGCGCCCCCATCACAGGAGATGAAGTATATGGGGGCAAACCTTTTTTTGTTTCCTCGGTGAAGCGAGGCTTCAACCTAAAAAAAGAAACAGACGAGCTACCATTAATAAAGAGAATGGCATTGCACGCCTTTTCACTTGAATTTGCCCTTTTAAACCACCAATCGATTAAAATAGAAGCTCCTTACCCCAAAGATTTTCATGCTTTGGTGAAGCAATTGAGCGAAAACAGGAGATAAATGGGCTGGAATGCCGCGAAATCCCAAAAATCAGTTAGCCCAGTGTTGGATATTCAGTTTCTTGAACCTACTTTTGTGTCCCTTTTTAAAAGGCAAGTAGGTATTTAATAGGTTTTAAAGCTAAAACAGTGGATCACAATAGTTACAAAACAATCAATACGAATGACGCTACGGCTGATAAGCAGTGGGTTATCGTAGATGCGAAAGATCAAATCCTAGGTCGGGTGGCAAGCAATATCGCACGAGTATTGCGCGGTAAGCACAAGCCAAGCTACACCCCTAATACCGACATGGGTGACCATGTGATCGTTATCAATGCTGAAAAAGTGAAGATGACAGGTAAAAAGATGAACGATCGCTTCATGTTCTTTTACTCTGGCTTTCCGGGTGGACAGAAGCAAGTATCGCCAAAGATGATGCTGGAAAAACACCCCTCAAGATTGGTAGAGCACAGCGTGCGCGGTATGCTTCCTAAAAATACAATGGGCCGTCAATTGTTCAGAAGCTTGCATGTGTATGCTGGCACCGAGCATCCCCATACTGCACAACAACCTAAAGAATTAAAGTTTTAATACATGGATATAATCAACACCATCGGAAGGAGAAAGACCTCAGTGGCCAGGGTTTATGTAAAGCCGGGTAACGGTCACATTGTAGTGAACGAAAGAGAATTGAAAGATTATTTCCCATCAGAGATACTTCAGACAACCGTAAAGCAAGCGCTTACCATTTCTAAGTTAGATGGCAATTACGATGTAACCGTAAATGTAGAAGGTGGTGGCACCAAAGGCCAAGCCGAAGCGATCCGTTTAGGTATTGCCCGCGCATTGGTTACAATCAATAATGAATATCGTCCTGCTTTGAGAAAAGAAGGATTGATGACCCGCGATTCACGTATGGTGGAGAGAAAGAAACCAGGTCGTAGAAAAGCAAGAAGGAAGTTCCAATTCAGCAAGCGTTAATCAATAAGCATGGCAGAGAAAATGACAACACAGAGTTTGATGGATGCAGGTGTTCACTTTGGGCACTTAACCAGAAAGTGGAATCCTAAGATGGCCGAGTACATCTACATGGAGAACAACGGTATCCACCTCATTGATTTGAACAAAACCCTCAAGTGCTTAGAAGAGGCTACGTTTGCAATGAAAAATATTGTACGTTCTGGTCGGAAGATCATGTTCGTGGCCACGAAGAAGCAAGCGAAAGACATCATCAACCAAGAAGCAACACGCTTGAACATGCCGTTTGTAACGGAGCGTTGGTTAGGAGGTATGTTGACTAACTTTGCTACGATCCGCAAGTCGTTGAAAAAGTTGGCGCAGATTGATAAGTTGATGAAGGATGAAGCTTTCAACAATTTAGCAAAACGTGAGCGTTTGATGGTAGCTCGTGAGAAAGCAAAATTGGAAAAACTATTAGGCGGTATTACAGATTTGAATCGCTTACCGGCAGCCTTATTTGTGATTGATGTAAAGCGTGAGCATATCGCGGTAGCAGAGGCACAAAAATTGAATATCCCTGTATTCGCAATGGTAGATACCAATTCAGATCCTTCGGATATCGATTTTCCTATCCCTTCCAACGATGATGCATTCAAGTCGATCTCTATCATTACCAACCATTTGGGCAAAGCGATTGAGGAAGCATTGATGGAGCGCAAGAAAGACAAAGAAGAAGCAGGGATGAAGAAAGAGGAAGAAGAGAAAAAGAAAGTAGACGAAGCCGTAGAGACAAATTAATTGTTGATTGGCCAGGCGTCACGCAAGGCCGATTTGAAATAATCAAAACATCGGCCCTCAAAGTCGATGTTTTGTTTTTTTAAGATATTCTAATACAAAGCCTTCGAAGGTTTTAGAACCTTGAAGGGTTGATCGGAAATAAAAGTGAACTTTAATTTTTTAAATTTTTAATTATGATTACCGCACAAGATGTAAACAAGCTCCGCACCATGACGGGCGCAGGCATGATGGATTGTAAAAAAGCTTTGACCGAGGCCGAAGGAGATTTCGAGAAAGCAATTGAGATATTGAGAAAGAAGGGACAGAAAGTTTCTGCTTCCCGCTCAGATAGAGATGCGAAGGAAGGTTCTGTGTTCATAAAAGTTTCTGACGACAATAAAGAAGCGGTGTTGATCGCGCTGAACTGCGAAACGGATTTCGTTGCCAAGAACGATGAATTCCAAAACTTAGGCAAGTTGATTGTTGAAACCGCATTCGCGAAAAAATCTGCTACCAAAGAAGCGTTGTTGGCTGAAGTAGTAGGTGGGCTGTCGTTGAATGATAAAATCACTGAGCTAGTTGGCAAGATTGGCGAGAAATTGGAAGTGAGTTCATTCGTGCACATGAAGGGCGAGGCCGTTGTTCCCTACATCCACTCAGGAAGTAAGTTGGGTGTGTTGGTTTCGTTGAAAGGCGTGAACGGAAAAGATGTAACCGATGCAGGTAAAGACATTGGTATGCAGATAGCCGCCATGAACCCAGTAGCTGTAAACGAAAGTGAAGTGGACAGAACAGTGATCGACAAAGAATTGGAGATAGCAAAGGCTTTGATTTTAGCCGAAGGCAAGCCTGAGCACATGGTAGAAAAAATCGCGCAAGGCAAATTGAACAAATTCTTTAAAGACAATACGTTGCTCCCTCAACCATTTGTGAAGGACAACTCGAAAACGGTTGCTCAATATTTGGATAGCGTAACCAAAGGATTGACCGTGGTGGAGTTTAAGAGAGTGGCGATTGGGTAAAAGTCGTGCAGATC